>JAMPHZ010000017.1 GCA_023663145.1 Odoribacter sp. | reverse complement strand
CCGTGGAAAGACCTAATATAGTTACTAACTTTTTCATAATCTACTTTGCTACATTAATAAGTTTATCTAACAGGATTTTTGCTATGATACTGTTTCTATAATAGAATGTTACATCCGATTTCCTACCTCCAACTACAAAAGTAGTTCCATTATACGGTCTCTCATAGTCTCTATATACATTATCTTTTTGTTTGTCTCCTGGAGATGGATTAGCCGTGCCGAACCCGGTTCCTTTTATATAAGGATGTATATGAAAATAAAATTCGGTATTATCATAAGTTGCGGATAATCCTAATGGTAAAACTTTTCTATCATAATTAAAAGCTTTAATGGAGTTCTTTATATTTCCCTCTTTATAACTATCTCCGGAGTACCATCGTATTATTTGTTCAAAACCTATAAACTTATGTCCCCCTTCTTCACGTTGGTTTTCATTGGCCTCAGTAACAATGCCGGTTATTTCTTCAAGGAACATTCTCTTGGGTATTATCGCCACATCATTGCTGATTTCCATGCTTGGCAGTATGCCATCTTTTGTTTCTTTGGCTTGTTTTCTCAGCTCATACCCTTTCTTTTTTGATACAATGTAGACATTGGGGTCATCGGTCCCGGTTGTGCCTGCGCATATCAATTCTTCATCGCTTTCGGGAAAGTATATGGCATCGCAGCCCGACGGATCGATGAGCATAATTGGATTGGCCGCGCAGTAGGCAGTAGGAGAGATGTGCGGCGTTTTTTCAGCTAAGATGTCGGGGGTGGAGAAGCGCGGGAATCCCGTGATATATTGCCTTGCCCCGAAGTACAGTTCGGCCCGCCCGTCAGTGCCGAGGTATTCCTTGCCACCGAACAGGAAAGGTTGCCCCGTGGGGCGTCGCCACGGTTCGCCGTAGGGGTAATAATCAGTGGCCTGTTCCATGTTTCCCGAGCCGTCAATCACGGCTACGGTATTGTTTTGGTAATCAGTGATATAGTAATGCTCGTTGCCGAGGCGGTCGAAATATCCTCCTCCAAATACAGCC
The DNA here is from genome assembly GCA_023663145.1 of Odoribacter sp. Lineage (GTDB taxonomy): Bacteria > Bacteroidota > Bacteroidia > Bacteroidales > Muribaculaceae > CAG-873. The sequence goes on along the minus strand of JAMPHZ010000017.1, from coordinate 62,016 downwards.
ATCTCGAGTGTGTCATTCACAATAATATGTCCGTCGCCGGTGTAAGATCTTCGTGCTGTCATTCGCATCCGTTTGGGCCTTTGCCCGGTCACCACTGTCCCTACAGCCTCGTAGAATGTGGTGGATATATGATTCCCGAAGCCATCCCAGTTCTCATAATGTACGTGACCGTCGTCAAAGTATGTGCGCACGGGATGATCCTGATTGTCATATTCTATGAGAAATATGCCGCGCGACGGATCGCTGACAAGCCTGCCGGCGTCGTCATATTCCAAGTCGGCGTCGACCGCATTGCCGAAGCCTGTGCGTTCGCTGAATACCGCGCCCTGCCCGGTTCCGCGCACCCTGTTGGCCAAATGTCCCGTGTAGGTTATCCTGAGATTGTCAAGAATGCCATATGTCTCAGTTCCGTCAGGCAGGCGGTCAATCACGCCGTACCGTTTGACACCTGTGAGATTCCCATGAACGGTGTAGGTGTAACTTGCCGAGAAATCGGCACCTTGGTTAAGAGAAGAGGCGGTGAAGCTGGCGTGTTTGAGAAATCCACGTCCGTCGTAGGTATAGTCATAACGCCCGCTGTTACGGGTTATGGCTGATATGAAGCCGTTGTAGCGCGGTGTCATACCGTCGTGATAGTGGAGGGTTTCGTTTATGGTGACAGTGGCGGTTCGGGTCACTGTGTTGGTCTTCCATCCGTGGATGTCATAATCGAATTTACGGCTTGCGGCGTTTCCGAGCAACAGGCTGTCAACCAGACCAATCCTGTTATACCGGTTCTTGATTCGTGCCGCAGGATAGCCCAATGTCAATGCAGGGGCTTTGAACGGGCTCTTTACAGAATCGGCCGACCACGCAATCGGGCGTCGCTCTTCACTCGTTTTTACTTCAATCAAGCGCCCGGCATTATCATAAGTGTAATCAATCCTGCGGCCGGGGAGCCACACTGAGCCGTCATAAGTGTGGTAGATCGTCTTCGTGGAGCCGTTATATGTATAGAATGTGGTGCGCCTGCCGCGGTTGAAGCCGGTGGCGTAGCGTTGCAACTCGCGCCCGAAGTTGTCATAATAATATACTTCATAGCCGCTACCTGTATATACTCCGGTGAGTTTACCGTTGGAACTTCCCTGCACAGGAATGTCAATCAACACCGCACCTGATGATGAATCTGTGTCAATATCGGGCCTGAATTCTTTAGCGTCAAACCTGAACGCTTCATCAAGTCCTCGATTTGAAATGAAGTCGTAATTATCATAGTAACATGCTGATCTTGCATTTCCGGGCATAGACCATTCAGGTGAAAATGTATATCCTCCGCGATTCCATTCATCAACAGTCGGTGCGTCAAGAGTGGCAGTGCGCACCGACGATGCGAAATCCTCGGCATCGCCTCTTCCGAGAGAGGTTTCGATGACTACCACGCGCCTGCCGGCATAGTCATATCCATATAGAAGCCAAAGGTTTGGATCAGAGGTGGTTTCGGGATGCTCGGCGGCAAGACGGCCTGCCGGATCATAAATGTATTCTGATTCCGCGCGGGTGGGTATGTGTTTTCTGATGCATCTGCCGCGGCTGTCATAATCATACCAATATGCTGTACGCTGCACCAGCGTGTTGTCACGATGACGACTCTGCGTCAGGCCGGTAGGCAGTATGTATCGTAATCTGTTAAAATCATCATAGACATATTGCACTATATAGGAGTCATGCAGAGTGGCTACTATGTTGCCCCGTAGATCCGTATATGTTGTTATTGACATGCCGTCTTCGTCAATGTCCTGTGTTACTTCAAGTTCACCGTAGCTGTATTTTCCGAGTGAGACGATACTGTCGTTTGACGGCCGCAGTTTGAGCATTACCCGGTCATCGGGTCCGTATGCACGCACGGAAGAAGTGACATGGTGATCTCCGGTATGCCATGCTTCTCCTGACTTGGTTGTTGACAGTAGCATCCGGCGCGTTGATGGTTCGTAACAATATGTCTCAAATGGTGCCGGATCATCATAATACGTTGAGGCCTCTGATTTAAGATCGTCAGGAGTGCCGGCTACCGATGATATTGGTACAGGCATCCATTTCATTGCCGGATGCCCCATCGCATCATATTCGGTAAGCTCACCGTAACTGCAACCGTCAAGAATATTGAAAAAGCCCCATGGGCGCCCGAGTCCATCATAACGTACGGTTGACTCGGCATATCTGTCGGTTGATACATAGCTGCGGGTTGTAGCATAATTGCCTGTAACGGGGTTGATTGAGTAGATGTTTTCTTCCAACAGACGCCCCTCGACTGATGTGGAGGCGAGATTGCCACGGCTGTCATAGGTATACGTATGTGAAATTCCGGAGGGGTCGGTCAGTGCTGTTACTCCTACAAGTGATTTCCAACGGGCAGTGCTTGTGAGAGTTCCTGCAATGGTCTGGCTGAGCGGATGACGGTTGTTGCTGTCCCATGTCCATGACGTGATGATGCTGTCATTTCCTTTACGTGTGAGTAGATTTCCATGATTGTCATAAGTATAATGAGCATCACACCATGGATCACTTTCTGACGTCTGCTGTATGATGCGTGCGGCGCGGAATACCGAACCGCCACAATGAATCATCTCTCCGGTATAGCTGCGCCATGAGCCGTTGAATTTCTGGCGCAGTCCAGTTACCAATCCCAGGACATTACGCTCGCGCATTGCCTCCGCAATTTCGGGCTTTTGCCCGTCAGTATATAAATATTCTGTTTCAACTGTTGAGAATCCGTCAGTTAAGGTGGAAGATAACGGCAGCCCTGTTCCTGCTGAGTAGGTGTATGAGGTGGTTCGTGTAAGTGCGCCGCTTTCACTGAATGTTGTCACTGTTGTTGATATGAGCCTTTCAGAGTGCATTGCTATTGAGAATGGGCGTATGATATACCAATCGAAATAATCCCTTTCGGCAACGTCTGCGCCGCAAGGAATCTCTCCATATTTGGCTTGCATCTGCCAGGCCGGGTATGTTAAACCAACTCGGTTGACCTTACCCCAGTCGGGGGCGGATACAGAATAGTCAAGCTGTACCAAATCCCTTATAACTGAAGTATTTGCATAATAATCCCGATCGGCTGCTTTTATCACATTGTATTTATTTTCGATCTTCTGTACCATACTAACCTCTTCATTATTCCCTTTATAAATTTCAGTGGATATCAGTTGCGGTCCATTTGAAAAGGCAGTGGTTATAAGCCTTGGGTAGGCCCGCCCCCATTCCCTGATAACTTGATTGGGCTCTATAAGGTTGTCATAGAAGTTTATAGTCATCCCCTCTTCATCAATCTCCTTGACTTCGGGGTACCACAAGGGTGTACATCCGGTCATGCCGGTAAGATAGTCGGAATGGCCGCTGATGACTACATAACGGTCATCATCATATATGTCTGGATCACCTTCCATATAGTAACGCAGCTGAATAATCCTTGAGTCAGAAATGAAAGTATGCAGAAGTGGCAGAGCCTCAACGTGGGCAAGACCATTGCCACCGGTTCCGTATATATATTTTTTTGTGCGTGCCTGAGTGCCTTCGCTTTCGCGCATCTCTATGGATTTAACGCGCAGTCCGCCCCCATAACTCAGGACCGGAACGTCAATGTGTTTATCAATCCATTTTCCGGGAGATCCTTGTGGTGGAAAACGGTGTACTTCATAATTCCATTTTATAGTGCCACCCGTCGGGACTGTTGCCTGTACAAGTATATTCGCACGCATCTTCACCGTATCGACCGAGAAGTCGGCCCCATCACAGTCTATATCATATCCCCTGTAATCTTCGCAGTATTTCAGGGTAAGAGCGGGCGAGGAAAGAGCATCAAACTCACGCCCGTTATAAAATCCCCACCAATCTGAGCATATGTTCGTAAACCGTTGTGGATCATATTCAAACTTGTAGCATCCGTCTTTGCCTAAGTCAATCCCTGACAGCAACTGTGCGCCATATTCATGGAGTAGCGATGCTGTAAATATATTTTCGATGTCGTTCTCAACTTCTACTTTTGACAGAACCTTATATTCTGACACAGTGCCATAGACGAACCTCATTATTCCTCCGGGAAATCTAATTTCTTCCAGGTCACATTCATTCATGTAGGAGTGTTCCTTTGTATATTTTGCACTGCGAGGATCTGACATTTCCCAAAATTGCGGCACTCGCCAACCCATGCGTAATGTCACAGGGCCGAACTTTGCCTTTCCGCGGGCCATATGGCCCAAGCTGTTCCACTTGAATGTGATTTTATCGCCCGATGGGAGAGTAAGTGAGCTTAACATCCATTCTGTTTGGTAGAAAGGTTCATCAATACATTCCCCTTTGATGGAGAAATCGTAAATTACTCCTTTTGGATCGGTAACTTTTATATAACTAATGATAGTGTCTGTCTCTATTTTGTATTCATCACATTCTATACCATGGAAAGCACCTTTGTGAAATAGCATGGTGAGGCTTTTGTCAAGAAGGTGAAATGTGAATATATCGTGTTGTGAGTCATAAAGATTCACTGTGTCAGGATTAGAACCGCGGGCGTCAAAGTTGTTGACGCATCCAAACGCCAGGTCGTATTCATTCTCGAATGTGTGGACAGGTACTTCCCCGACAAATTTGAATAAACCGTCGGGACGTCCCATGATTTGCCTTGATACCCTCAGCGAGGGCTGCAATACCCATCCATATCCGATTGGCTGTGGGTCATCTTCAACTCTTATACCGTTAGTTTGGTATTCAAGGGAGACAGGAATGCTGACATTCTCGACAGTAAGAGTGTAGAGGGGAACTGAGAACCGGCATGCTCCTGTGAGTGAAGCGGCAGTTGGCATACTTATCTCACGTATGGCTCGGGCGCGCGGAGATTCCGGCCATATATTGTCTTCAGGGACATATACATTGAAGTCTTGGGCTGAGACTACTGCCGTGCAAAGCAAAAATATTAATGACCACAACCATCTCATAGCACTGTAATCAGATATTTGGCAACAGAATCCTCAAATATAAGAGCAACGACATATTGCCCTGATGGTAGCCCAGATGAACTGATTGTAAACTCATTATCTCCCATGACTCGTTTATCTTCATGGAGATATAGAATTCCGCCGGGTGTGGTGATATCAATACTTAGGTCAAAATTGATATTGCCGGATAATTTTATTATTATTTTACCTCCTGAATGGGAAACAGCAGCCGATTGCAGTATGGATTTTATAGCATCTGCAGGTGCTTCATCAGAGTCTTCCTCGGGATATATATCTATTGTGTCAATAAGATATGCTGTCGTGTAGTCAGAAATTATACGCCCGCAGAAGTCTTTTTCCGTAACTGTAGTTTGAATTGCGATGGGAAGCGGATCATTTCCTGAAAACCATCGGTAGCGTGTGACATCATATGTACTTAACGAGTCTGCCTCAGGGTCAAGCGGAAATCTAATGGGATCGGTGGATAATTTAGCGGTGAAAGACCTGTGCTCGCAGATCATTTTAGCGTTTACGGTGTCATTAGTTGCTATTATCAACTGCCCTGTAATTGCGGGATAAACTTCGTAAAAACCCTCTTCCGAGACATTAAGCATGTTGGAATATCTACCTGAAATCTTATATTCAATCGGCAAAGCTGATTGGTGGTAGTGTCCCAAGGCAGAGGTTTTTATATATTTGCCATAATCAAGTCCCATCAACGGGGTTTCTTCACGCAGAAATATACATGTGTCGTTGATGAACTTGTACCACAGCCGACGGTTGTTGACAGTCTCGCTGTAAAGAGAATCACCATATATTTTGGTAGTTGCAGGAGGCGGAGATACAAGTTCGTTGTTTGACAGATCCCATATCTTTTCTTCGGTTATATGACAAGGGTGGGCAATGCGTGCATAATCACGGGAAACTACTGCAATTGTAGTTGAGAGCATGATCAATGCAAAAGAAATTGTTCTCATGGGCCGAAGATTCAAGGGTGTGCGCAAAGATAATAAAAAAAGCCGTTGAATGCAAGTAAATTACATCCAAAATAGCAGAAAGTGTGGATATTATCTGTCGGGGAATGCGTTTCCCTGTATCAGTGGCGGAGCAGATTTTTGATTTTTCGGTTTTTCAGGTATTTGCGGCGTTGTGCGGTAGCCTGTTCCAGAGTGTGGTCGGGGTCTTTTCCACCTTGAAACGCATATGACGCCACGATGGCTCTGAGTATGTTGGGGTCATCGGTTACGGTTCTGAAATTCTGCATGAGTTTGCGGTTGGCACGGGTATTGAAGCTCATGCGGTTGATGTCTACGAGTGTATATGTGATTGTGTCGTCGGGTTCATGTCTCCAGAGCAGGTTCCCTTGCGAGAAGTCTTTCATCCACACGCCGTTGCAATGGAGTTGGAGCATAATGTCGGCTATGCCGTCGATGAGACGTTTGCGCAGCGGTGACCGGGCGATCTGGCGTATGTCGGTCATGCCTTGTTCCTGGATGCTTATGAAGTAGCTTAGCCCGAAACGGCATCCGTCGGTCTTTTCTATAAAGGCGATGGGCATCGGGGTATTGATGCCCATTTCGAGCAACCGCACGGCGTTTTCAAAGGCGCGGCGCGCTTTGCTGCGGCGCACATTTCCGTAAACGAGACGGTTAAGAGCATTGGGGATATGAAATTCCTTGATATTTATTATGGGACCTCCGGGGACTGTATATTGTACCACGCGGTTGCGACCCTGGTATATGTCGGTTGCGCCCTCGGGGATGCCTTCGCGGGCAATGCGGTGTATTGTATCGTGTAGTTGGTTGAATTTTGGTGAGATATGTACTTTAACAGCCATTGTAGATTTGTAGAATTTTTTCGTAAAAATGGTTGTAATTATATTGTGATGAGTAAGTTGTGATGGCGTTCTGTGAATTGCTGTGAAGTAACAGCCGGTCGGTCATATAGCGTTCGATGGCCGATGCGAGTTCGTCAGGAGCATCGGGGGTGACGAGCATGCCTGTCTCGCCGTGTTTCACTATCTCGCTTTGCGCGCCGTTGTCGGTGGTTATAACCGGTAGTCCTTGTGAGAAGGCTTCAAGTATGACGAGACCGAATGATTCGGGTACCCGGGAGGGAAGCACGAGTGCGTCGGCTTCAGCCATGTGGGAGTAAATATCGTTAACCTGTCCCGGCCAACTGATATGGTCGGCGATGCCGAGCGTATCGGCGAGTCTTGACAGTTCGCTGACGTAACGCGCACTGCCGGTGCCGCATATCTCAAGTTGCCATTTCCGGCTGTCGAGTTGCTTAAGTGCGTTGAGCAGGGTGTCAATCCCTTTTTCGTGGGCTATGCGGCCGGCATATATCAGGCGAAACGAATTGTCGTTGTGCGGTTCGTGGGCTGTCGGGATCGCCCTGATAGCGTTATGTACCACGTGCATGTGGCCGGTGTCAAAACCTTGAGGAAGGGTGGAACGGAAGCGTTCGAAAGCCTGTCTTGAGACGAATATGATGGCATCAAGTGCAGCGTAAAGCCGCAGATGCGACACGTCATTTTTTGCCGGTTTCACCAGATGCCTTGTGCACACCACGCGCACCCGGTGTGGATTCTTGCACAGCCGGCGTGCGTTTATGGCCGTTGCGGCATCTTTGAAGTTGTGAACGTGTATTACAGTGAGGCCTTCGATGCGGTCAAGCATTCGCCGCAGTTTTATTGGTGATATTATGTCAAATGGGCCGCCCCGGCCGATGTATCCGCTGTGAATTCCTGCGTCAATGAATGGAGCGGCTACCGCATGGCGGTGCCGGGTGAGTGCGATGGTGTTGTGGCCTCCTGCCTGTAATGCAAGGCACAGGTCAAGGGCATATCGTTCGCCTCCTCCCCATACCTTGTTGGTGATGAGGTGGATTATATTCATTTATTTTTATTTTCTTTAATGATGTGGCGCGCCATGCGGTAGGCTTCGAAAGCTGTGCGTGAGCGGCGCGATGCAATGGCTGCGCCGTTGTTGCCGTCAAGGAAAGACAGATCCAGGATATGGGCCTTGAAGTATTGTATTACAGCATGGGCATGTGGTGTAAAGGGGCCGATAGATGAATTTGTTGCGGCGATTACCTTTGCTTTTAGTGCGGCCAGCCGGTTTTCTTTTCTTTTAAATTCATCAATTGAGGCGCAGCGGTAATGATGTATTGTGCCGGGAAGCGGCTCCGGGTTTACACTGTCGGGGAAAGCCACCTGATCGGAGAAATCGCGCAGGTTCCAATTGGCATAGCGGCGGTTGAATAGTCTGACCTGCCATACGGGTTTATATCCTGAATGCCTTATCGGGCGTCCGCAGAAGTAGTTTAGGATATGTGCCGCATATACCCGGTGCTTGAAGCCTTCGTTTTTGCATTTTATGAGGTAGGAACGCATCTCTTCGTCGATCACTTCGTCGGCGTCGATCGAGAGAATATAGGTGTTGGATGCAAGTCCGGTGGCATATTGCCTTTGGCTTCCGAAGCCTTGAAATTCGCGTTGTGTTACTTTGCAGCCGTAGTGCCGGCAGATGTCAAGTGTGCGGTCGGTAGAGTAGGAATCCACTACAACAATCTCGTCGGCCACGCCTTGCAGGGCATTGAGGCATCTCTCGAGGTTGCTTTCTTCGTTTCGGGTGATTATAGTAGCCGTTATGAGATCCATTGCAGCAGGTGATCACATGTTATATTCGTAGTTGCCTTGTTTGTCGGCAAAGAACCATGAGTTGCCGGCGTGTTTGGCGCGGTATACGTTGATGTCGGTCTCGCCAAGGCGGTTTTTCAGTTCTTGTGGCACGTTGCCGCGGTAGCGGTAGCCTTTTTCATACACTGCTACTGCACCTCCGTCGTCGGCGACGTGAACGCTCCACAGAGTGCCCCATTTTTCACAACCCTCGACTAACCAGTCCTGTAGTGTTTGATTTGAAGCAGCGATGTGGGAGGTCGTCACAACCATCCATTCGCCGGAGTCATTGAATGTCACAGATGTCACGGTTTCTCCGTCGCCGTTGAACTGGCGCAGTTTCTGTTCGAGGCTATATGGAATACCGTTCCACCAAAAGCAGTTATTGTCATACAATATAACCCAATTCCCGTTTTCTGTCAGGCACACGTCGTCTATATAATTATGGTTGCTGTTCAGCTCCACGAGTTTCTGGTCGAGTGCTGAAGGGACTGATGACCGTGATGTGCCGTTTGCACCGTAAATGGCAAGGTCGCCGTTGGTGCGGGTGATTGACACATTGCGGCATTCACCCCATCCGCTTATTGAGTTGCGTATGTACTCGCGGCTATCCTGCGCCGATGCGCCAAGCGACACTGTTGTGAGTGTCAGGAAGAGAAGTGCTCGGGTTAAGAATTTCATATTGCTTTGATCAATGAGGTGTGGTTACGATTGGGCTTTTTATATTTGGTTGGCAAAATTAATTATTTTTAACCGCATGGCAAAAAAATCGCGGCATTTTTTTGTCTTTATAGTTTTTGTAGTTAACTTTGCATTGCAAAACCATGTTTTACATAATCAATGGTTACTTCCGGCCAGTTCCCTAAGGCAAATTCGACAAGAGTGTCGGTTAGGAACTGTTACCGCGGTCGGAAGTCTTAATTTGACATATTAGCCCCGGTTCTGCTATAATTATTTTGAAGTCATCGCTAACGCGATATCTCATGCTTTGAATGCTATTATACCGGAATCGTTTTTTTATATATGCCGGATGCATGATTGCCTCCGGTTTTTTTATTTTATGCCAATACACATTATCTGCACAGCATACTTTAGTTTTCCCTGTATCTACATTTCCCGCCCTTTGTGAATTTCACCGGGCGGGATTTTTATATGGTGACTGGGGCAGGGTAGGGGAGGACTAACGGCGGACTTAGAGCGATTGAGACGAGATTTTTTACCACCGTATTGCCGGTCAAATCATAATTTTGCATTCTTGACGACTTATATTTTATGTATTATGCTGTAAATTAGATAATAATATGATTTTTGGGTGACTTGTATTTTATTTAAACTGGATTCGAATACTTAATGATTGTTAAATTTGCTGATTCAAAAAAATTTTTTAACTTTGCATTTCAATTAGGATAGATGATTAATTCATTCCAATGGTTAGCGCAGGATGTTGAACTTCCTGCCGTAGATTTCAGCAAGATCGAGCAGTGGATTATCCGGGTTGCGAAGGAGCATGATCGGATAGTCGGTGAACTTGCATATATCTTTTGTGATGACAAAGGAATTATAGAAGTCAACAGACAATTCCTGAATCACGATTATTACACAGATGTCATTACATTTGATAACACACGTGGCAAGATGCTAAGCGGTGATATATTTATATCACTCGATACCGTGAAAAGTAATTCAGAACAGTTGGGTGATGACTATATGCGTGAATTATTGCGAGTTATAATTCACGGTGTGCTTCACTTATGTGGAATTAATGATAAAGGACCCGGTGAGCGCGAAGTCATGGAGTCACATGAGGATGCAGCTCTTGTTCTGTTTGATCTCATATAACTTTTAGCAATCAGATATAAATGAAGTTTGATTTTGACGTCATTGTAGTGGGCGCCGGTCATGCCGGCTGCGAGGCTGCTGCTGCTGCCGCGCGGCTCGGTGTGTCAACGCTTCTCATTACCCTTGACATGCACAAGATTGCGCAGATGAGTTGCAATCCGGCAATAGGCGGTATAGCCAAGGGGCAGATTGTTAGGGAAATAGATGCAATGGGCGGCTTGATGGGTGTGGTTACGGACCTCACGTCAATTCAGTTCAGAATGCTTAACTCTTCGAAAGGACCAGCAATGTGGAGTCCGCGTGCGCAGAGTGACCGTACAAAGTATTCACTTACTATGCGCGATATGCTTGAGCATATGCCTAACCTCAATATGTGGCAAGGCAATGTATGTTCTCTTATAATAGAAGATGGAACTGTTAAAGGAGTGAAAACTGTTGAAGGAGCGGTATTTACGGCTAAAGCCGTAGTATTGACAACCGGAACATTCCTGAATGGATTAATGCATATCGGCCGCACCCGATTTGAAGGGGGAAGAATATCGGAGCCGTCGAGCCACGGTATAACGGAGCAATTGAAGAATCTCGGTTTTGAGACAGACAGGATGAAGACCGGTACGCCTGTGCGCATTGATGGTAGATCAGTACATTGGGATAAGGCCATACCCCAGGAGGGTGATCATACATTTCATAAATTCTCCTACTTACCTGAAGTTTCACGCAAGTTGCAACAGCGTGATTGTTTTATAGTGTATACCTCCGAGGCCACGCATGCCGTATTGCGGGCCGGTTTGCCTGATTCGCCACTTTACAATGGACAGATACAGAGTATAGGTCCGCGATATTGTCCCTCGATAGAGACAAAGATTGTCACCTTTGCCGATAAGTCTGAGCATCAGTTATTCCTGGAACCTGAGGGTGAGACAACGACGGAGTTTTATTTGAACGGATTTTCATCGTCGCTCCCCATGGATGTGCAGATACGCGCTATGGAGACGATACCTGCTCTTGCTGATGTGATGATTTACCGGCCCGGTTATGCGATAGAATATGACTTCTTTGCGCCCACACAGTTGCGGCACACCCTTGAGACCCGTCTTGTGGCAAACTTGTTCTTTGCAGGTCAGATTAATGGCACCACAGGCTATGAGGAAGCCGCGGGGCAGGGCCTTGTGGCCGGAGCTAATGCAGCCCTGGCCATTCTTGGGAAAGCTCCGCTTACATTATCGCGTGACGAGGCTTATATAGGTGTCCTTATCGACGATCTTGTGACAAAGGGTGTTGATGAACCCTACCGTATGTTTACGTCGCGTGCCGAATATCGTATACTTCTTCGACAGGATGACGCTGACATGCGTCTTACCCCGAAGGCTTATGGTATCGGTTTATGTGATGAGCGGCGATTCAATCTCGTAGAACAAAAGCGCATCCTGCGTGATCGTATTATATCAGTATCCCGGGAAACTACAGTGCGGCCTGATGAAATTAATGCGTATCTTGAGAGCATAGCGTCTTCACCATTGCGACAAGGTGTGAAATTGATCACTATAGTCAGCCGGCCCGGCGTATCTGTCAAGGCATTGGCTGAGCATGTGCCTGAATTGAGATGTGTGATAGAAACCTTACCTGCTGATCGGAGCGACGAGATTATTGAGGCTGCTGAGATTCTTATAAAATATCAAGGTTATATTGAGAGAGAGCAACAGCAGGCAGCAAAACTTCAACGCCTCGAGGAATTGAAAATACCTGATACGATCAATTATGATGATATCAAGTCAATCAGTACAGAGGCACGGCAAAAGCTCAGCCGTCACAAGCCTGCGACTATCGGACAAGCCTCCCGTATACCCGGCATATCACCAAGCGACGTCAATATATTATTATTACTGATGAACAGATAAATTGTTTCACGTGAAACAATTCGACTCTAATTCAATTTAAAATCAAATATTTAACAACATAATTAAAATGGAATACATCAAGTCAAAAATTCGCGATGTGGTTGACTTTCCCACCAAGGGGGTTATCTTCAAAGACCTCACAACTGCGTTTAAAGATCCACGAGCGCTGCATATCATTGGTTGGGACCTTTCTCAACTTTATCGTGATAAAGGCGTTACCAAAGTAGTGGGAATTGAGTCTCGCGGATTCATAGGCGGTTCTATCCTTGCGTTTGAGCTCGGAGCCGGTTTTGTGCCGGCCCGCAAGCCCGGTAAGCTGCCTGCCGATACTGTGGCACAGACCTACGAGAAAGAGTATGGAACCGATACCATCGAGATACATAAAGATGCCATAACACCCGATGATATCGTGGTTATTCATGATGATGTACTTGCTACAGGCGGCACTATGATGGCGGCCTATAATCTTGTAAAAAGCTTCAATCCCAAGAAAATCTACATAAATTTCATTATTGAGATCTCTGCTCTGAATGGTCGCAAGAACCTACCTGCCGATGCGGAGGTAACTTCTCTCATTACTTATTGATATCCCTGTTTAACAAATGATAGACAAATAGGGCCGAATTTACGGCCCTATTTGTTTCTCCTCTATGAAACACGAAAAGTCAGAAGCGCTGAAGGAAAAGATATCCTTCCTACCCGATACCCCCGGCGTGTACATGTATTTTGATGCCGCAGGCACCGTCATATATGTAGGTAAGGCCAAGAATCTTAAACGGCGGGTATCGTCTTATTTCAACCGCACCCACGATGTATTACGCACAAATCTCCTTGTGCGTAATATTGCGGATATGAAATACATCGTGGTCCCTACAGAGCAGGATGCCCTCAATCTTGAGAACTCCATGATAAAGGAGTATCAGCCCCGATATAATGTCCTGCTCAAGGACGATAAATCTTATCCGTGGATTGTGGTTACAAATGAATTGTATCCGCGTGTATTTCTTACACGTCAGCATATAAAGGACGGATCGAAATACTACGGGCCGTATACAAACACAGCTGTGGCTCGCACGGTCATAGATCTGTTGCGCGAGTTGTATCCGTTGCGTACATGCCGCTTGCCCATCACTCCTGATTACATAGCGAGAGGAAGTGGACGTCTGTGTCTGCAATATCATATAAAACGGTGTAAGGGATGCTGCATAGGCTTGATACCTGTTGAGCAATACCGCAATTATATAGAGCATGTGAAACAGATATTGAGGGGTGATACCGGCCGCCTGCTTGAGTATCTGCGTGGAGAAATGGGGCGTCTGGCGTCAGAATTGAAGTTTGAGGAAGCTCAGGAGCTTAAGGAAAGATATCGCTTGCTTGAGAATTATCAGGCAAAGAGTGTTATCGTTTCACAGACGGTAGGAGATATAGATGTATTTGGCTTTGATGATCGCGAGGGTGACAGCGATGTATACATCAATTACATGCACGTGCGCAACGGAGCAGTGGTCAGGAGTGTTACCTTGCGTTACAAAAGGTCGCTGAGTGAGACCCGGAGTGAATTGCTTGAATATGCCATGGCTGAGATTGCACAGACACTTGGCGTGGTTTATGATGAGGTTGTGGTGGCTGAGGTGCCACAGGTTGAGATGCCGGAGGTTACTTTCTCTGTGCCGCGGCGGGGTGATAAATTCAAGTTGCTTGACGTCTCGCAGCGCAATGCCCGCCAAAACCGTATCGACGATCTGAAAGCTATGGCGAAGCACAATCCCGAGCAGCGCCTTATGAAGACCCTCGAGCGCATGCAGTCTGACTTTCGTCTGCCCGAACTACCCCGGCATATAGAATGCTTTGATAATTCAAACATCCAGGGAACAAATCCCGTTGCTTCATGTGTGGTTTTCCGCGACGCCAAGCCTTCGAAGCGTGATTATCGCCATTTCAATATAAAGACAGTCGAGGGCCCCGATGATTTCGCTTCGATGCGCGAAGTGCTTACCCGTCGATATACCCGAATGATGGAGGAGGGCCTGGAATTGCCGCAGCTGATTGTCGTTGACGGCGGCAAGGGACAGCTCAGTGCTGCGGTAGAAGCTCTTGAAGACATGGGCTTGCGTGGCAAAATATCTGTTGTAGGTATAGCCAAACGGCTTGAGGAAATATACTTCCCCGGTGACAGCATTCCGCTCTACATTGATAAGAACAGTGAATCACTGCGTATAGTGCAACATTTGCGTGATGAGGCTCACCGATTCGGCATCACTCATCACCGCAATCGTCGCAGCAAAAATGCCATCACAAGCGAACTTGACAGCATAAAGGGTGTCGGTGAAAAGACACGTACAGCCCTGCTTTCACACTTCCGCAGCGTCAGACGCGTAAAAGAAGCTCCCGAGGCCGATATTGCAGAGGTCGTAGGTAGGGCAAAGGCTAAAGTTATATATAATTCTTTACATAATAACGATATAACTAATGAGAATAGTGATACAACGGGTCAGTGAGGCTTCTGTGACTGTAGACGGAAAGACCGTAGGGACGATAGGTGCCGGGCTTATGGTACTTGTCGGTGTTGAGAACGGTGACACGGAAGATGACTGCCGGCGTCTTGCTGCCAAAACGGTGGCCTTGCGTATTTTTAATGATGAGAATGGCGTGATGAACCGTTCGGTGGCTGATGTTGGTGGCTCGATATTGGCCGTGAGCCAGTTCACGCTCATGGCTTCTACCCGTAAGGGCAATCGCCCCGGATATTTCCGTGCCGCCGGCCACGATGAGGCAACAAGAATGTACGATCTGTACGCCGAGATTACCAGTCAGATATTGGGACGTCCCACAGCAAAAGGAGTTTTTGGAGCAGACATGAAAGTAGCGTTGGTCAATGATGGCCCTGTAACGATCATCATTGACACTCGGCTGAATGAGTGATTTTTTAACATAGTTTAAATTTATTATATTAATATTAACGAAAAAGCTGTGTAATTTTGCACCGCAAAACCTAACGAACACAGAGACCAAAGTTGAGTATAGCTGTAAGACTTTGATATTTACAGCATCTCCATGAATATTTTTTTAACTCGACGAGCGGTCGCCTTGTGCAGGTGAGCGCCATTTTTATTGTCAGATTATTAATAATTTGGCAATCATGCATATTGAAATTTTAAATCTCCGAATAGCAAAAAATAGTTGTTTTATAGATAATTGTGTATTGGGTGCAGGGCGTCGTGAGACCGCCCTGTGCTTTTTTTAGAGAAAAACCGTAACTTTGCATAAAATTTTAATCAGACATTTTCTATGATCAGGAATCTGCTTTTTGACCTCGGCGGTGTTATAATGGACATTGAGAAATCACGATGTGTGGAGGCTTTTACGCAACTTGGCCTGAAGGATGCCGGTTCGTACTTCGGCGATTTTTCCCAACAAGGTCCGTTTATGGAGATTGAAGCAGGCTCAATAGATACTTCCGGCTTTCACACCATTATGCATCGGGTGCTACCACAAGGGGTAACTGACGCTCAGATCGACCATGCATTCTGTCAATTCCTCATAGGGATACCTGTGCGTCGGCTCGAAGCGCTCAGACAACTGCGTCGACGTTTCAAGATATATCTTCTGAGCAATACAAATCCAATCATGTGGGACTCCAAGATCAAAGAGGAATTCACCGGAGAGGGTTTCACCCGCGAAGATTATTTCGATGGCATCGTCACATCTTTTGAGGCACGTGCGCTTAAGCCTGACCGCAAAATTTTCGATTACGCCTGCGACTTCCTCGGAATAAAACCCGAGGAGACTCTTTTTATCGACGATTCATCAGCCAACCTTACCGCTGCCGGTCGTCTCGGCTTCAATACAGCCCTTGCAATGCCTGGAGTTGAGTTCACCGAATTGGTTGAAAAAGCATTGTCGCGCCAATGACACGTTATATCGCTACTGTCGGAACATTTGACGGACTCCACGGTGGCCACCTCCATCTTCTTGACACATTGCAGAAAGAAGGCCGCCGGCGCGGGCTTGCAACCATGGCCGTGACATTCACCGGCCATCCGTTGGCTACAGTTGCTCCCGAGCGGGTTCCGCCGCTGCTACAGAGCCGTCACGACGTGATCAGGCTTATTGAGCGTGCCGGGGTAGATCGCGTGGTATTTCTTGATTTCACCCTTGAGCTGGCAGCATATACAGCATCGGCATTCATGCGCTTCCTGCATCAGCTGTATGCTGTTGATATATTGCTGATGGGTTACGACAACACATTAGGGGCCGATCGCCTTGTCGCGCGGTCGCAATACGTCGAGGCCGGGCGTGAAGCAGGTGTTGAGGTTGTGTTTGCCGACGCTTATTTCAACCCACTCACCGGTCACACCCCCGCCAGTTCATTGCTGAGGAAATTGCTTGCCGATGGCGACGTTGAGACTTTTGCACTAAATGCCGGGCGTCAATATCATCTCGAAGGTATTGTTGAGCATGGGCGCCGCAACGGCCACCGGCTCGGATTCCCGACTCTCAATCTTCGCCCGCAGGCAGGTATTTGTGTTCCGGCCACGGGTGTTTATGCCGGCACCGTAGAAGCGTCCGGCAACATACATCCCGCAGTGATAAACATCGGTTGCAATCCTACAATTGCCAACGATAATCCTGTTACCATCGAGGCTCATGCCATCGACGTGAATCTCGGGGAGTTATACGGGCGGCAGGTGGCTGTTACATTCTTACGGCGACTGCGTGGAGAACGCCGTTTCGGCAGCCTTGAAGAATTGAAATCGGCGATCGCTGCCGACATTACTGCTGCCAACGACTCTTTTACCGCTCCGATTTGATTTTTATGGCAAAATAGTCGGTCGAATAACATTAATGGAAATCATAAGGTATTTATAGAGCCATGCTTTCTGTTAATTTTTTGCTTGCTTTTGTGTTTTTACATATTTTCTTGTCAAAAATCTTTTAAAATCTATGGAAAAACAGCCAAAAAGTAAAAAAAATAAGCAAATATTGTTTGGTATTAAAAAAAATATATACCTTTGTGGCATATAACAGGTGGATGAAAGAATCAGGCTTGTGTAGCTTTCAATCTGAAACATTCAATCACCGGTCGTTTTATTTTGCATTATACATTTTCATGAAAAAGTAATTAATATATGAAAAATTCTACCTTGACACATTTCTTGGCAGGAACTGCTATCCTTGCAACGGCATCCTTTCAGGTGCAGGCAGTGAATATTCCCGCGCAGGAGCGCGTGCACAGGATGTATTCCCACCAACAATCCACAAATTCTTTCTCTTCTGACAGGCAGGCACGTATAGAAGCCGGCAACCGCATGGTCTTAGGATCATCCGCCCGTTATGCGGCCTCCGAGTCTGATCAAAAATTCAGCCCCACCACTACTGTAGGTCCGACAAGTATATTGGCTGACCTTGACGGTCCCGACGGACAGACCTGGTTCTACAGCATGCACCTCGATTACGAGGATATCAAACACGAATATTTCATCGAACAGATTCTTCGTTCCTACACTGTAAGCATATATGACGAGACACATACACTTGTGGGAACCATTAAAGATGACATGCATTACGCCGACGACGAAGTGCGTGTGCCGACTTCAGGCGGCTGCGACATCCTTCCGGTGATCACAAAGCACTTCTTCAATACAGATGATGCCTATGAAATCGCTATCGGTCTGGCTGTCAATTCAACAACGCCCGGTATCAACCACTACCGCACCGTCATTTATCAACTCAACGGCGATAAAGACGAAAACGGCAACGATAAGATAGTGCTGACTCTTAATGGCTTTATTGCAGATGTTCTTGATGCATCGACACCCGGTCAGGAACGTTACTTCATGAGTCAGGCCTCTGAAAGTTTCACAGGCGAATATCCGGCTGATAAGGAAGGTAAGCCCGAAGTATGGGACTTCTACATGGCTCAGAAGGCAATCCTGCATGTCTATAAAGGCGCAGAAGATGCGACCGGCCCCGTCAAGATACTTTCTTATGAGATGCCTATACAGTGTCTGCCCGGCGACCAGGAGAGCACACCTTACCTGATCACAACCATGCACGATGGCAAGCCATATGCTGTATTCAGCCGCTATGAGGAATCATTCTTCAACCCTTATTACAGTTATTCTGATGACTTGTCGCAGCGCGAGAACAACAATCTTGTGATAGATATTTATTCGCTTGACGGCACCCCGGTCCAGACCCAGCACACTGTGGTGCCCGCGCCAAAGGATCCGACAGGTAACTATGGAGGCTCGTTCTACGGCATAGGAGACTTCCTTTACCGCGGTGATATTGATTTTGACCATTACGGAACTCCGGAAGGACAGGCAGCGTTCATCATCTCCAACAAACTGCGCACAAGTCTCGCTTCGGAGTCAAGCCTTGCGTCCTATTATGTTGTGAACCCCGACGGTTCAACACGTGCGACACTTTTTAAGGAAGCTGCGATGTTCAACCCACTCACAGATGTCAAAGGTCAGGAACCGCAGATTCTGTTCGTTTCTCCCGGCACAAACGGTTATGACTACACATTCGTTGACCTGTATTCCGGCAAGACCCGCGCTTCTTTCCCATATTATCTTGTAGTGGAGGACAGCGATCCCGACCGCATGACCACCAACCTTGACCGCGCCGCTTACGGCGATTCTTACCGCTATGCCGTTGAGATGGCTGTGCCATCTGAAGAAGACGACATCGTTTACCTGCGTGTGGCATGGCTGGATGAGACCGGCAAGTTCATCAAGATGGATGAAGTGAATATCGGATCCAACGTGTACTATCCCCAATGCTTTATCAATGGTGTTGCTCTTGATCCCAATCTTTTCCACAGCGATGAAACGATGGAGTATATGATCCTGATCAAACGCGGTCTTGATGACGGCTCCATCGTCGAGGAACTCAACATCAGCCAGGTGCGCACCCCGGAATATCCCGATGGTCGTGTTCTGCTTGATCTTGGTCCCGAGGAACGTGGCGCTCTTGGTACAATCAACCTGTATGCTTTCACTGCCCAGCCAATGTTGGCTGTTTACTACGTGAAAGGTGGTTCATATATTGTAGATTACTATAATCTGCCGCTTGACAGCTCAGACGGTGTTACTGACATCATCGGCGATGCCGCACAAGGTGGAACTTTCGCTCCTGGTGATTCTGTCGAGGTATTCAACATGCAAGGTATGCGCATAGCCGGTGGCACAGCAGCCACCGCCATTGATGCACTTGCGGCCGGTGTGTATATCATCAAGTCGGAAACAGCAGTTAAAAAAGTGATCAAGAAATGAAACTGAAATATATAGTACTTGCAGCAATTATGGTGTCGCCCGCAATGATGTGGGCGCGCACCCTCTCTCCTGCCGAGGCTCTTACCCGCGCCGCCGCTGACAGTGGCACCCCACGCGCTGCTGCCGCCGGTGTGCATGCTTCCCCGCAGCTTGTCTATACTGCCAATACAGCCGCCGGCGAGGCAGCCGTATATGTGTTCGAGGGAGCGGCACCCAACTCGGGTTATCTTATATTGAGTGCTGATGACTGTGCACAGCCTGTGCTTGGTTATAGCGACAGTGGTTCCTTTGACTCCGATGCCATTCCTCCGCAGATGCAGTGGTGGCTCGAAGAATATGGTCGACAGATTGAATACATGAATGCTTGCGGCATCTCTTATTCAGCCCCTATGCGCAAGGCCCGTGCAGCCATCGCTCCACAGCTGAAGACTGACTGGGACCAAGGTGCGCCCTACAATGAACAATGTCCCAAATACGGTGCCGACCGTACGTATACCGGATGTGTCGCCACAGCCATGGCACAGGTTCTGAAATATTGGAACTATCCACAGCGTGGCACCGGTAGCATCAGCTATGAGGCTTCCACTATTCAGAAGCGTCTTTCTCTCAATTTCGAGTTGAGAAACTTCGATTGGGATAACATGATTGACACCTATCTCGACGACGAATGGACCGAAGCCCAGGCCAATGCCGTGGCTTACCTCATGAAAGCATGCGGTTACTCTGTAAAGATGGATTACGGTATCGACTCTTCCGGTGCCCTGGCAATGAACATCTCCCGCGCACTAAAGCGTTATTTCAATTACGACGGTAACCTCCACTACGAACTGCGCTCTCTATATTCCCTGAGCCAGTGGGAAGACCTGATATATGACAACCTTGCCAACGTTGGCCCGGTGATTTACGGCGGTGCTTCCTATATAGGAGGCGGTCACTCATTTGTGTGCGACGGATATGACGGTAGCGGATATTTCCACTTCAACTGGGGATGGACCGGCATGTCGAACGGCTATTTCTCTCTTGACGCCCTTAACCCCTATTCATTGGGAGCCGGTGGTGGCGAAGGAGGTGGCTACAACTTCACTCAAGACGCTGTGCTTGGCATCCAGCCACCTACAGGAAAACCGGTCGAGGAGCAGCCTGTAACCTTGGTTCAGCATGGCAACCTCAATGCCGAGATAGCTCCCAACGACTCTCTCAAGTTCTCTATCGTAGGCGAGGCCGAGTCAATGTGGGTCAATTATAATCCCGAAACCCTCAAGCTCATGCTTGGCGCGATCGTGGAACGAACTGACGCACCGTCAACAGATACCAAGGTCTTCGAAATCACTCCTATAAGATTTAATCTTGAACCGGGTTATGGTGTGGCTCCTGCCCAGTTCAAACCGTATATCAACCTCAAGGAAGCTGCTTTGGCCGACGGTACCTACAAGGTAACTGTAGCCTGCTGCCGTGTTGAGACCGGTGAAGATGAACCATGGGTGCCCATGCAGGCTCCGTGGGGATATTCAACAAGCATCACACTCACCAAAGCCGGTGACAGCTACACCGTCACAAACTCGCCTCTGAACGGCCTCGTGGTTACCAACACAACCATAATAGGCAAGCTCTACTACGGTATGATCAACCGATTCCGCATCACTGTGGCCAATCCCACCGATGTTGAACTCTCACGTGGTTTCGCTCCTGCCATCGCTATTGACGGAACCCTGTCACTTCTGGGCGAGAGCATCATGGTAACAGTGCCGCCACATGAATCGGTAACCCGCGAGTGGGCTACATCCCTTTATGCGCTTACACAATACATTGACGTCAGCAAGTCGAAAATGGTACAGTTGGCATTCTTCGACGAGACGACTTATAATTTTGTCGGCACAGGACAATCATTGCCATTTGTGCTCCAACCCAATCCAGGTGTACCCTACATGGTCACTACCGGTGCTCCCGTAATCACCAACGGCGTTCCAAAAACCGAGAATTTCAATGGTCATGAGATCACCGTTTATGAGATTGACAATCCCCGTGACATCCAGGTCGAATGTGGTATCACCATGAACAAGGGCCTGTTTGCATATCCCGTGTATGCATGTATAGCACAGCCGGGCCAGGATGATACCGGAGAGATCGCTCTTGTCAACTATGGCGGACACCCCATGTTCTTTGATGAAATCAATGTCCCCCAGACATTCACAACCACTCTCAGCTATCCTGCCCTTACTCCAGGACAGAATCATCAGATATTCATGGCCTTTGCCTATGGCTCGAGCCTCGGTCAGATTGGTCCGGACAGCACATACCTGCGCCTTGGTGCTTCGGGCGTAGAGGATGTTGCTGCCGATGTCGCCGCACCTGTATTCGACGGTTCACAGATCACAGCACAAGGCTACATTGAAGTCTACACTACCGGTGGTGCCCTCGTGGCCTCAGGAAACGGCACTGTAGACACTTCGTTCCTCGCCCCGGGCGTATATGTCGCCCGTGCCGGTTCCTCTTCCATCAAGATTTGTATAAAATAACAACTGATAAGGCGGCAAGCCCGGCCCGTAACACGGCCGGGCCGGCGCCAAAGTCATTTCGTTTCCAATTCAATTCCTGTTCAATCAATTATCATTATCAAATTTTTCTATGAAAAAACTTTATCTTTTATTGCTGGCACTCGTGCTGACAGGAGGCATTAACTTCGCCGCGTCGGCAGCCGGAACCACTAAGTTGACCTGTAATGACTTTGCAGGTATCATTGTGCGTGCCGACGCTACTTCATGGACCGGTACAGGTTTTAATGAGTTAGATCTCTCAGGAGCAATCAATGGTCAAGCCTTTACGCTTGATTATAATAAGACCAATGCACAGCTTATGTTCGCTGCTGCTGATGGTTATGAGATTGAAAGCATTACCGGTGTAAAAGCCGATGGAACCACGGCTCTTAACTTTACAAACGGTAATATCATGAGCGGATGGACTGTAGTAGGTCAATTCAAGAAGGTCCCTCAGGTAAATGCCAACGGCGGTTCAGTAAATATTACCGTCAAGAAGGCCGCCTCTGCAACCTCTGAATTCTCCCTGAAAATCTCCGGTGATGGTGCCATACAGGCCATCAAGTCAGCTTATATCAGCCAGGACAAAGTCAATAAACCGGCTCTTACCCTTAAGGAAGGTGACAACTCATTCGAGTTCGTTCCAGGTACCAATGATACTTTCACAATTGAAATTGCAAACCGCAACGACAAAGATTGCTTCACACTTACCAAGAATGGTGCGGCCATCGAATGGGACACAGAGTATAAGTGCTTCACAACCACTCTCGCTGCCGACGATAAGTTTGAACTCACTTATGAGAAGCAGGCACAGACCGTGACCCTAAACCTGGAGATACCTGATGCAGCGTCAATAACAAATATTTTCGACCGCACCGCACTGACTGCGCTGACACTGACCGGCGGCAAACTCACAGTTGAGAAAGAGCATACAATACAATTCACTATACAGGAAGACTATTGTCTCGATGCTGTTACCTTCACACCCGCTGGTGAAGGTGCTGAATCACAGCAAATCACCGACTTTACATCAAACAGTCTTTCTTATACCGCTACTGAAGATGGCACCCTCACTCTTGACGTGCGTGCCCGTGTATACAACGATGTCATCTACACCGCTTACGTTGTATGTGCTGAAGGTATCGACATCTACGCCGGTAACATGAGTGGCCCGCACATCGAACTTACCAATGGTGAACTCGTCGAGAACAGCATATCGCTGGGTAAAATCACAGAGCAGGGTACAGTCATTTCTCCCGCCTATACCATTCCCGCAGGCACCGCTTACAAATACACATTCACAATAAGCGACAAATACCAGAGATTCCTCATTATGGATAAAGAGGGCTACTGGATCCGCGCTATCCGCGAAGGCAATACGTCTAAATATGACTCATCTGTTGTAACCAGCACCACCATGTGGATTGTAGGCGAAAAGGTTGAGAACGACACCAAGGCTGCTGTTGTTGTCTATGGTGGCGACGGCAAGGAAATACGCATTGTATCAGGCAGCACCTACGGTGCCAATATCTCAAGCACCTACGGCAACGGTACCCACATCTTTGAATTTGATTCCGATTATCAGAATCCTTTCACAATCCGCCCGAATGGTGAAACTATCGACGGCATGACTGTCAAGGTAAACGATACCGCCATGAGTCCCGATGACAACGGTGTATGGTCAGGTATAAGCATCGCGCCCTATTCGGTAATCCGCATCGGTGCAGGCGCATCCATACCATCTCCGGCAGCAATTACGTTCAATGGTAATTATGCAACAGTTGAATACTGCGAAGTGGAAGAGTTGGATCACTACACGACCATTACCGACCTTACACAGGCTCTCTCATGCTATGCAGGCGGAGTGCTGAAGATCACCCCCAAGAAATACTACAGTATTTCGATTGATGGCACCGCCGTTGAGCTTGATGCCGACGGTACCTATACCTACCGCACCACCGGCAAAGCTGCGAAGATCGAATTCACAGCTCCCGACTATGTGCTTACCCCTGCATCCGGTGAGACCGTAGAAAGCCTTGAGGCAATCACTATCGCTTTCCCCGCCGCCTCATCAGTAGAACTCAATCCTGACGTTATCGACGGCATCATGCTCCATGACACGGCAAACGCCGTATACGGATCTGTAACTGTTGATGTAACACCTGTCGCAGATGCTGAAGTCCCCACAATGAGTATCAAGTTTGGTCCCGTTCCCGCAGCTCAGACCAACTACCATCTATACTTCGAACCCGAGACATTCCTTTTCGATGGCGGAGCAGCCAAATCAGCGGTAATCGAAGCTAACTACACGCTCCAGAAACAGAACGCCACCACTCCGTCAGATTTCGCACCCAGCCCGGTAAATGCTACATTCAACTTGGATTGGGGACAGGCCCCCAGCTTCTGGATTGCATTTGAGGAGGGTACAACCGTTACCGAGGGTGACGCATACCAGAAGATCGAGTTCAGCCTTAACGGTGCAGCCATAGACTTCTGGGATATGCAGATCTGGTTAGGCGAAGGCGAAGCCGCCAACAACGTACAGTTCTTCATGTGTGACCCCAACCATGCTGAAGAAACCGGTACCTTGACCATGAAAGCCCCTGCCGGAGCATTCAACATCTCGGGCACTGCTTCTGATGCATTCGAGCACACCTGGACACTCAAGATGCCCGGAACCTACACAACCCGTACTTCACTTGATGACCTTGGTCAGATTGAGACACGCCACCTTGCTGAAATAATCATATACTTCGAAGGTGCCGAACATGTGTCAATCTACGAACCCGCAGCCAACGGCATTTACCTGCGCGGTTCCATGGATCGTGGTACCTATCAGTACAAGTACAATGTAAGCCCCACCATCACACCGTATAACCCCACCGATGCTCAGGGCATAGCTCTCCTGGCCGAGAACACAGGTGTTACCGCTTACAAACTTACATTCGATCCCGCACCGGTTGAAGATGATAACTATAGCCTCTACGTACCTTACGGCTCGTTCAGACTCGACAATATGGTTGACAGCGATCCTATCAACACCACCTACAGCAACGTGTCAGGCGTGGAAGACGTAACAGTTGATGCCTCTGCTGATGGTGAAATATTCAATCTCCAGGGCATCCGCATGGACGCTGAATGGAGCGACCTCCCCGCAGGCCTCTACATCCGCGGCGGTAAGGTAGTTCTCAAGAAATAATCCCCCCTATCCATAATCTCACACCCGGCGTGCAGTACCGCACGCCGGGTGTTTGTTTTATGTAGCCCGCCCGGCACGCGAATGGCAGCCTTTGCAGCGCAGATTTTACATTTTTTTTGCTTAATGGTTGATGTTTTTTGGATTTTTCGTAATTTTGTAGTTTGAAAGATATAACAGCATGGAAAAGACATATAAACGTACCCTTATCACCACGGCTTTGCCATATGCCAACGGTCCTGTGCATATAGGTCATCTTGCCGGAGTATATGTTCCCGCCGATATTTATGCACGTTTCCTGCGTCTCAATGGCCGAGAGGTTGCCATGATAGGCGGTAGCGATGAGCATGGTGTGCCTATAACCATAAAAGCTAAAAACGAAGGTGTCACACCCCAGGATATTGTTGACCGTTATCATGCCATAATACGCGATTCAATGGCAGGGCTCGGCATATCGTTCGATGTATATTCACGCACGACGAGTGACATTCACAGCCGCACCGCTTCTGAGTTCTTCCGCCATCTTTATGACAAAGGCGTGTTTGTAGAGAAAGACTCCATGCAGCTTTACGACGAAAAAGCGCAGCAATTTCTGGCCGACCGTTATGTGACCGGTGAGTGTCCGCATTGCCATGCCCCCGGTGCCTATGGAGATCAATGCGAGAAGTGCGGAACATCGCTGAACGCAACCGACCTCATCAATCCCCGCAGCGCCATCACCGGCACTGTGCCCGTTCTTCGCTCAACACGTCATTGGTATCTCCCCCTTGACCGTTACGAGGGCGCGCTGCGCGAGTGGATCCTCGAAGGCCACAAAGAATGGAAAACCAACGTATACGGCCAATGCAAATCATGGCTTGATCTTGGTCTGCAACCGCGTGCCGTCTCCCGTGACCTTTCATG
Organism: Odoribacter sp.; assembly: GCA_023663145.1. Taxonomy (GTDB): domain Bacteria; phylum Bacteroidota; class Bacteroidia; order Bacteroidales; family Muribaculaceae; genus CAG-873. The sequence goes on along the minus strand of JAMPHZ010000017.1, from coordinate 35,720 downwards.
GGGTGTACCCGTTCCCGTAGAGGGTGCCGAAGGTAAAGTTTTGTACGTGTGGTTTGACGCTCCCATCGGCTACATCTCAAACACAATAGAAAAGTACCCTGACACGTGGGAAAAATGGTGGAAAGATCCTGAAACACGCATCATAAACTTTATCGGTAAGGATAACATTGTATTCCACTGCATAGTATTCCCTGCCATGCTTATGGCATATGGCGACAATTATCAGCTTCCTGATAATGTGCCGGCCAATGAATTCCTCAATCTTGAAGGAGACAAAATATCCACCTCACGCAATTGGGCCGTGTGGCTTAACGAATACCTAGAGGAATTCCCGGGCAAACAAGACGTGTTACGCTACGTACTCACTGCCAACGCACCCGAGACCAAAGACAACGATTTTACCTGGAAAGACTTCCAGGCACGCAACAATAATGAACTGGTTGCCATCTTAGGAAACTTCGTGAACCGTGTGACCGTGCTCACACACAAATATTTTGCCGGAGTGGTTCCTGCTGCCGGTACCAAGGCAGACGTTGACACCGCAGCCCTTTCCGAGGTGCGTGCAGCCGCTGATGCAGAGGCTGACGCAATTGAGCACTTCCACTTCCGCGAAGGCTTGCGCCAGGCGATGGAAATAGCCCGCATCGGAAACCGCTATCTTCAGGAAACCGAGCCTTGGAAAGTGGCTAAAACCGACATGGCCCGCGTTGAGACCATTATGTACACTGCGATGCAGATATGCGGCATGCTCGCCGTAGCCTGTGAGCCTTTCATGCCGTTCATGGCCCATGCTCTTGCCGATGACCTGCGCATTGCAGATCTGTCATGGAACATTATCCAATCAGATGAAGCAGTGCCTGCCGGTACCGCCATAGCTCCGGCCAGGCTTCTGTTCGAGAAAATTGACGATGCAGCCATCACTGCGCAGACTGATCGTCTCGCACGCATCAAGGAGGAAAACAAGCTCAAGGCCTGGAAACCGGCTGAGCTGCTTCCCGAGGTTGATTTTGACACATTCTGCCGCAGCGACCTGCGTGTCGGTACTGTCACGGAATGCGAGAAAGTGCCTAAGGCCGACAAACTGCTGCGTTTCACAATTGATGACGGCACCGGTGAACCACGTACCATTGTATCGGGTATTGCTGCTTACTATCCTGATCCAGCTGCACTTGTGGGACGTCAGGTGTGCTTCATCGCCAATCTTCCTCCCCGCAAGCTAAGAGGTATAGTGTCGCAGGGTATGATCTTGTCGGCCGAGAATGCTGACGGATCCCTGTCTTTGATCGCGCCTTCGGCGCCTGTCAATCCCGGCTCTCAGGTGAAATAAGCAACTAACTGTAAAGCTATTGAAATGAAACCACGCATTCTCATAATCTATACCGGCGGTACAATCGGCATGATTGAGGACCCTGTCACCAAGGCTCTCAGGCCATTTGACTTCTCGCATCTTATGGAGAACGTTCCTAAGATCAAGATGCTTGACTATGAGATAGCCAACATCCAGTTTGCTCCGCCAATAGACTCCAGTGATATGAATCCGGAGCATTGGCGTCATATTGCCCGCAGCATCGCCGATAATTATGAAGACTATGACGGATTCGTGGTGCTTCATGGCACTGACACCATGGCCTATACAGCCTCGGCATTGTCGTTCATGTTGCAGAACCTGTCGAAGCCTGTGATTATCACAGGCTCGCAGCTGCCCATCGGCGAAGTGCGCACAGATGGCGAGGAAAACCTTATCACAGCCCTTCAGATAGCAGCTGCTACCGATGCGGAAGGCAGCCCTATGGTGCAGGAGGTTGCTATTCTCTTCGAGAACTATCTGTGGCGCGGAAGCCGTTCGACAAAGCGCTCGGCTGACCATTTCAACGCTTTCCGCTCAAGCAACTATCCGTATCTTGCCAAGATCGGTCTCGGTATTGATTATGATCTTGATGCCCTGGCCCGCAACCCTGCCGGAAAACTGAAGGTATCGCTTGATCTTGACACATCGGTGATAAGCATAGACCTTTTCCCCGGTCTTTCAGAGTCAACACTCCGGTATGCTCTCTCCACTCCCGGCATTAAAGGCGTTGTATTCCGCACCTACGGAGCAGGTAACGCACCCACAGCCCCTTGGTTCATCAAGCTTTTTAAAGAAGCCTGCGACCGCGGTCTTGTGATTCTGAATGTTACTCAATGCCTCAATGGCTCAGTGCACTCCAACCGTTACGTGTCGGGTGATCTGCTTGCTGCCACAGGCGTTATCTCCGGGCACGACATAACATTCGAGGCCGCCATAACCAAGATGATGCATCTGTTTGGCCAGAATGTGCCCGTCGATACTGTTAAACAACTGCTATCGCGCCCTCTCGCGGGTGAAATGACCGTCAACTGATTATGAAACGCACTGTTACCATCCGCATAATAGCCCTGGCAATCGCTGCTGCAGCCCTTATGGCTCCGGCACAGGCGGCTGCACCGCCGGCACAGGCGCAGCGATGGGAAACGGTGGATACAATCATAGCCGAATTGTCAGACGACAATCTCGACGTGACTGTCCGAGACCAATACATCTATGTTTTCTCGCCGCGGCAGGTCAACGTGAAACTCTTTACTATCCTGGGGCAGCTCGTGAGCCAAGGCACCCTGCAGCCCGGAACATCGCGCCTGCGCGTAAATGCCCGCGGAATATATATACTTAAAGCCGGCACCGCGACACGACGCATAACGATCTGATATCATTGAAATGGAACGCCTAAAAGTTAAAATCATAAACCGCTCGGGCAATGCTCTGCCGGCATATGAGACTCCATCGGCCGCCGGCATGGACGTGCGCGCCGCAAACACTGAACCGATTGTGCTCAAACCCCTTGAACGGGCCCTTATACCCACCGGATTGCGCGTGCAACTCCCTCAGGGTCACGAGATACAGATCCGACCCCGTAGCGGTCTCGCTCTCAGGCACGGCATATCGTTGGTCAATACTCCCGGAACCGTTGATGCCGATTACCGTGGTGAAATCGGAGTGATCGTGATAAACCTTTCAAGCGAGCCGTTTGTAATAAATCCCGGGGAGCGTATCTGCCAGATGGTTGTCACCACTTATTCACATGTGGAATGGGAACCGGTGGAGGAACTTGACCGTACAGTGCGGGGTGACGGCGCTTTCGGACACACCGGTACTGACTGATGTTTTCCTCCCTTCATGAACTCTCTCCCGGCGCAGGCGGCGCTTTCCGCCCATCATTTTGACCTCTGACCGCCCCATAATGAAACGTCTCCCTCTGATTCTAATATTACTCATGTCACTTGCTGCCGTGGCGGCGTCATCAGTCAATGATGAGCGAAACGCCCGCGCGGCGCGGGCACGGGCCGCATACCTGTATTATCATGCTAACACGCCTAATGGCGATGACGTGATTACTACGGAGCAGCTCATGGCTGCTGCGGCTGCTCACGCTGCCGACCCTTCCGACATGGAGGCCGCTGCTCTTTATGGCCGTTATATGATTATCGCCAATCCTGATGATGAGGATCTTATAAACGAATGCTACGGTTTTGTCAAGAAAGAGTTTTTCTCAGCCCCTGATGAATTCAACGGATATGTGCTGTACAAGATTGCCGAGATGCGCTCCGATGCCGAGACTGCGCTCGCCGTTTACCGCACCCTTGCCTCCATCAAGCCTGACCATACCGATCTGCTTATAGACTTTGCCGACAATCTCGCGCAACTTGGCCGTATGGGAGGCAACAGCGCGCGTGTTGACAGTGCCATCAATATATATGCTGATATAGAGAGCCGCATGGGTCCTGACCCGCGCCTGATTGTAAGGCAGCTTTGGGCAGCAGGTGAGAATGCTGACACTGCGGCAATCATTGCCAAGATCCACGATTATGTGGCTACAGCCCCCGCCGAGGCTTCTGTACTCGAGATGGCCGGCGCCATGTTCAAGGTTCTTGAGTTGCCCGATTCAACTCTTGCATATTATGACCGGGCCTGCGAGGCCGATTCCACTTTAGGGCGTGTATTCCTCTCACGTGCCGACCTGCTTTTGAGCATGGGTGACTCAGCACGTTATGACACCGAAGTGCTTAATGTGCTCAGAAGCCCTTCCATTGAATTTGCTGATAAGTTTGAGATGCTGCGGCAATACACCGCTAAATCTTACACTGATCCCGCACGCGCAGCTGAGATTGACAGAATGTATGACGTTATGCAGGATATTCATCCGGGTGAGAGCGAATTGTACAAATTGCGCGGTGCTTATTTCCTTGCTGTTGATTCGGCAGCCCGCGCTGATGAGCAGTTGCAGTATGCGGTAGCTCTCGATCCTACCGATTTTGACTCACAACGCATGCTTATGACGGCAGCCGTCGAACGTGGCGACAGTCTGCGGGCCATAGAGATTGGCCGTACAGCCGTGCCATTGTTTCTTGATAATCTGTATTTTCCGATCGTTACATCAAGCATGATGGCTATGATGAAAGATTTCAGCGGCGCTCTTGATGTGCTTGACAGTTTCGATGTGGAAGGCTTCGACAACCCCTCGGGTGTGTCGGCCTTCTATCAGCAGCGTGCCGATGTGCTGTACCAGTTGGGAATGCCTGACAGTGCGTTCGTGACTTACGAACACGCCCTGGATCTCGATCCATCCAACAGCATGGCAATGAACAACTACGCTTACTTCCTGTCTCTTACCGGCCGAGACCTTGATCGCGCCGAGCGGCTGATCACCACCGCCCTGAGATATGAGCCTGAAAACCCCACGTTGATAGATACATATGCATGGGTGCTTTTCAAAGAAAAGAAATATGCCGAAGCCCGACTACAGATCGATCTTGCGTTAGCGCAGTATGGCATGCCAGACAATGGTATAGCTGCCGATGAAAAAGCCTCGCCGGAGACCGCCCATGACAGAGACATCGCAAGTCAGGAGGATGAGGCGGTAGAGATCGTTGAAGATGTTGAACAAAAGCATGAGATCTCAGCCGATGTGCTTGACCATGCCGGCGACATCTATTTCATGAACGGCGAACCTGCACGCGCTCTCGAGTTTTGGAAGCAAGCTCTCAATCTGGCTCCAGACAATTCGAAAATCGCCAGAAAGGTGAAACATAAGACCTATTTCTTTGATGATGACGAATAAAATCAGAATAAACAAACTCATCCCGATAATAGTCTTCCTGGTCGCAGGACTGCTGGGGGCGTCATGTTCGTCACGGCGCAGCACGGCCGGATCAGCTACGACAACCGGAAACATTGAACCTTTGCCTTCGCCGGAATCTCCGGTTACGGCTCTGTCAATGACTTATGCAGCGCTGCCCTCATGGGATACTTTCTATGCTCCGTTTTCCGTGAAACTTTCACAGCCGATGAACCTGTCGGTATCAGGCCGAGCAACCATGGTGCGCAATGAATCAATACACTTGTCGTTGCGTGTGTTGGGCATGGAGGTGGCGGTTGTCCATATTGACGCCGACTCAGTGTGGCTTGTAGATAAATTCCATCGTGTGACCTGCGTGGAACCCATGTCACGTCTTACCGGTAAAGCCGGTCTTACCGTGGGAAATCTTCAGGATATGATGGTTGGCAGAGCTTTCTATCCGGGACGTCCGGGCCTGACGGCTCAGGATGATAAGTTATTCAGCAAAACGCGGCAACCCGACGGATGGTGCCTAACACCGGCCGCTGGCGTATCTGCCTATGACTGTTGGCAGATGCTGACATCCGACACCCCTGAACTTACCTCCATACTCATAATGCCCGGCGGAAACAACAGAGTAGAGATCAACTACTCAGGCACCACATCTGCGGCCTGCGGACCGTTACCTAAGACAATAGCCGGCGCGGGGGTGATAGGTAAGTTCCGGCTCTTATGCAGTCTTACGTGGGACACCGGCAAAATTAAAATCAATGATACCAAAGTGGAAAAATGGACACCTCCGGCATCTTATCGCCGTGTGACGGTTCATCAGGCGGTTGAAATGATAAAATCAATGTAAACACATTCGTAGAATGGGAAGGACTCTCGCAATCATCATCACATTATTGCTTTTGGGGAGCGGAATAGCGGGCGATGCCCGACGCCGCTCATCAAGTGACGTGCGCCGAGAGAGCCGTCAGAACAGCCGACGCATAGAGCAGGCCGCACGAGAGCTTGATGACAATGCCCGCAGGGTTGGAAATCAGCTTAACCGCCTTCAGAGTCTTGAGGCAATTATAAACCTCAGGGCCGACTCCATAAAGGCTCTTCAGCGCAGGATTGCTGATCTGAATGTGCGCATTGACTCCCTCAATGATACTATAACACGCCTTGAGCATACCACAACCCGCCTCAAAGCCAATTACGGCAATACATTGCGGGCTTTGCGCAGCCGCAGACAGTCAATGAGCGACGTTGCATTCATTTTCTCGGCCCGTACATTCTCCCAGGCATGGAGGCGACTGAGATACCTGCGTGAGACCGCGCGTGCCACCGTGCGGCGCGCCGCCCAGATAAAACAGGCACGTATCCGCCTTGATTTGGCCCGCCTCGATCTTGCTGCCATGCGCGACAGTATTACCGCCGACATGGCCACCATGCATCGTGCGCAAGCCGCCCTTGATGCCGAACGCACAACTGCATCAGGCATTGTGGCTGATCTGCGTCGCCAAGGGCGGGATCTGAACCGTGAGATCGAACGCCGCCGTGCACGGGCTGCGGCACTTGAGCGTGAGCTGCAGCAGGTAATAGACGCAGAAATTGCTGAGGAGCGCCGCCGTCGCGAGGCCGAAGAACGTCAGCGCCGCGAAGCTGAGGAACGTCAGCGTCGGGAGGCCGAGGAACGCCGCCGTAGAGAGGCTGCCGAGCAGCAGCAACAGCCTCATACCGCTACGCCTGCGCCACCGGCTCAACCGGCATCGCCTCCAACACCACCGCCACCGCCTCAGGAATCTGTAGAGAAACTTACCGGTTCATTCAGTGCCAATAAAGGAAAGATGCCTTTCCCCGTGGCAGGAAAATACACTATTGTCTCAAATTTCGGTACAAATAATCATCCTGGTCTGTCAAAGGTCCAGTTTGATAACCTGGGTATCGATATTGAGGCTACGCCCGGATCTCAGGCGCGGGCCGTGTTTAACGGCACGGTATCGTCGATATTTCGCCTCGACGGCTACCATAATGTGGTCATTGTGCGTCATGGCGAGTATCTCACAGTATATGCGGGCCTTGACAGACTTAACGTGCGTAAGGGAGACAAAGTCACCACCGGACAGAATATCGGCAGCATATTCAGTGACCCCGATGACGGCAACCGCACCATCCTGCATTTCGAGATACGCCGCGAGAAGCAAAAACTAAATCCGGTTGAATGGGTGAAGCGATGAAACATTCGCTTACCTCGCGTGTGCTGAAAGCACTCGGAATCTTCGGCGGCATCGAGGTAGTGACCATGGCTTGCTCAGTGGTGCGTACCAAGCTTGTGGCGCTTTGGATAGGTGCTGCCGGCGTTGGTGTCATATCTCTCTACAATGCCACAATGGAGATGCTGCGTGGCATGATGCAGCTCAATATACGCCAGAGCGCCGTGAGGCAAATTGCAGCAGCCTCTGATGAAGAAAAGCCCGTGGAGATCATTGCCACGCGGAGCGTAGGCCTGATTATAGGCATTGTTACCTCGATTATTACCGCAGCCATCGCACCGCTTCTGAGCCGGATTACATTTGACTCCACCGAATACACATGGGGATTTGTGGCGCTTGCTGCAACAATGTTTGCCACGGCGGTCTCGGCCGGTCGCTCAGCTATTCTTCAAGGCCTTGGCAACCTGAGGGCTCTTGCGCGAGCCACAATGTGGGCTTCATTGGTGTCTACAGCGGCGGCTATTGTATTGTTTTATATCTTCAGGGCTGCCGCAATTGTGCCTGTGCTTGTGCTTTTTCCGTTCTGCACCCTGCTTTTTCTGGTTTTACAGCCGTTTCCTAAGGCTGCCTGCATCATAGAAAAGTCAGTTATATCGCAGGCAGCAAGAAATATCATGAAACTCGGCGGATGGCTGACTGTAGCGGCAGGAGTGACCCTTGTGGCCGACTATGTGCTGCGGGTATACCTGAACTTTGCAGGCTCAATTGACACCGTGGGCATATTTCAGGCCGGTTATACCATTGTGAACACTTATATCGGTGTCGCATTCACAGCCATAAGTATGGAATTTTATCCCAGATTGTCGTCAACTATCAACCGCCCTTACACCACACGCATTCTGGTGGCCCATGAGATAAGTCTGGTCACCTGGATCATTCTGCCGGCTGTGATGGTATTTCTCAGCGCCGACAGGCTAATAGTTAACATTCTGTACAGTGACGCTTTCACCGCCATCATTCCTTATATGAACATTGCCGTCACTGCAACCACGTTGCGCGGGTTTTCATGGTGTATGGCCTATGTAATCCTTGCCAAAGGCGATGGGCGCGCCTATGTGGTTACCGAGACTCTTTCATGTGTGGTAATGCTTGGCGCCGCTATTCCTCTGTGGCACTTATGGGGTTATGCAGGTCTTGGTGTGGCTTATCTCGTTGAGTTTGCCGCCTACACCGTTATCACAGGCGTCGCTTGTCGTGTGCGCTATGGCTTGACTATGCCCCGGAGCGTTATGCTGACCGGTCTTGGCGCGCCGCTGCTGGCCGGATTGGGTTTGCTTCTGAAAACTGTGACGGCTACATGGGCCCCGTTGTTGCTGTTACCCTTCATTCTGCCCGTAACCTGGCGCGTGCTGAGGCGCTGAAGTTGCCTTAAGGAAGAAATAAAGGAATAATCCTCCGGCAAGGAACAGCGATGCGCTGAAACTCAATATTATTCCATAAACTCCCAACGGCAGCACAATTCCCAGATAATAAGTAGCCGGAACACCAACCACTACATAACACACGAAAGCTATCCACAGCATAGGCATTACGCGGGATGTGCCGCGAAGTGCGTTGGCAAACGTAATCTGAGTCGCGTCGCCAAGCTGATAAAGGACCAACGGGAAGATCAGTGTCACCGCAAGTGCAAGCACGGCCGGATCCTCCGTGAATCCATGCATGAGATAGCGCCCCCCGAATATGAAAATCAAGGAAGATGTTACCATCAGCGCCAGCATTATGTGATAGCCGGCCCATGCCATGTGGCGCATGTTGGAATGGGATCCTGTGCCGGCGGCATTGGCTACCTTGACCGATATTGCTGATCCAAGGGAATAGTATATACAGAATCCTAAAGTGCCGATTATAACTATTATCTGGAACGCGGCCAGTGGTATGGCACCCAACCAACCTGTCATGACGGCAGCTGCGGTGAATGATCCGCTCTCGAAAGTCATCTGCAGCGACACCGGCATTGATGTGCGCCAAAGCAGGGCTGTGTCACCCTTGCGCAGGGGCATTTTCAGCAAACCCTCACGGTAATCGCTGAAACGGCGTGCACGAAACAGGGCCGCAGCTATAGCGCCGACAGCGAGAATCCTCGCGGCAAGGGTGGCCAATCCGGCGCCCCATAACCCCAGTTCAGGAGCGCCCCAGTTACCGTAGATCAAAGCATAATTACCTGCCACATTGAGCACGTTGGCTCCGAGGATGATCCACATTGGCAGGCTTGTGTTGTTTATGGCGTAACACCATTGAGCCAATACATTGAAAACCGCCAAAGGTATCAGGCCACACAGCACCAAAAGGTAATATGGTTTTACCAGAGGCATCAGTTCGGCAGGTTGGCCGAGACGGTCGAGATTGAAGTAAATGATAGTCATGATAGCTGTCACAGCAAGGGCAAAAAGCATGTTGAGCCACAAGGCGGTGCGGGTCAGTGATCCTATCTCGCGCCGTTTACCGGCCCCGAAAAGCGCTCCTGCAAGGGGCGTGAGCCCATATGTGAATCCTACTATGCAGAAGATAGCCACATTGAACATATTGTTGACGAGTGATGCCGACGCAAGAGCCTCGGTGGAATAGCGCCCAACCATAATGTTGTCGGCAAACCCTACAACAATATTGCCAAGCTGTCCCACAAGAATGGGCAACCCAAGCAAAACCAGTTCTTTATATGCCGTGAAATATTTGGATAATGGTTTCATGTATAAGTTGTATTTTACTTGCAAAGTTAACCAAAATACATGGAATAACCGCTACAAAAGCCTGAATGCCTGAATCACGTTATGCTAATTTGAGGATATAATAGGCCACGGCATTGTCTTCTGTTAAATTTTTCCCGGTGCTTTTTACCATTTATTTTTTGAAAATTGCTACTTTTGCATGCATAAACTTTAAGTTGAAGCCTGCCAAACTTAAATTAAATATCTGTCATGACTTACGAATATGACTTTCTTGTGATCGGCTCAGGCATAGCCGGCATGAGTTTCGCCCTGAAAGCCGCAACTGCCGGGCGCGTGGCGTTGGTGTGTAAAACATCCATAGATGAGGCTAATACCGCACTTGCACAAGGTGGAGTTGCCTCGGTTACAAATCTTGAGGTTGATGATTTTGACAAGCATATCCACGACACCATGGTGGCCGGAGACTGGCTCAGTGACCCCGCAGCGGTGAAAAAGGTTGTGGAAGGTGCTCCTGCCGGCATCCGATCCCTGATTGACTGGGGCGTCAATTTTGATAAGAATCCCGACGGTAAATTTGACTTGCACCGTGAGGGTGGCCACTCGGAATTCAGAATTCTGCACCATGCCGACAATACCGGTTTCGAGATTCAGCGCGGGTTGATTGAAGCTGTGCGATCCAATCCAAACATTGACATCTTCGAGAACCATTTCGCCATTGAGATAATCACCCAGCACCATCTTGGACGTATCGTCACTCGTCGTACCCCCGATATCACCTGCTATGGAGCCTATGTGCTTGATCAGACCACAGGGAATGTTGACAAATTCCTCTCTCGTATCACAGTAATGGCCACCGGAGGTGTCGGAGCCGTCTACCTCACTACCACCAATCCTCTTGTAGCCACCGGTGACGGCATTGCAATGGTATATCGGGCCAAAGGAACCGTGAAAGATATGGAATTCATACAGTTCCACCCTACAGCGCTTTTTCATCCCGGCGACCGTCCGTCCTTCCTCATAACCGAGGCCATGCGAGGCTATGGCGCAGTGCTGCGCAATCTGCGCGGTGAGGAATTCATGCATAAATATGACCCGCGTCTATCGCTCGCCCCACGCGATATTGTAGCACGTGCCATCGACTCCGAAATGAAATTGAATGGTGATGACCATGTGTTCCTTGACGTCACACATAAGGATCCCGAAGAAACACGCCATCACTTTCCAAACATATATCAGCATTGTCTTGAACTCGGCATTGATATCACCAAAGACTATATACCTGTGGCCCCCGCAGCACATTACCTGTGCGGCGGCATAAAGGTAGACCTCGACGGCCAGTCATCTATCGATCGCCTGTATGCCCTTGGAGAATGCTCATGCACGGGATTGCACGGCGGTAACCGCCTTGCATCAAACTCATTGATAGAAGCTGTGGTGTATGCTGATGCTGCAGCCCGCCATGCCACTGCGCGTGTGGGAGGGATAGCCCTGCGCCATGATGTGCCTGACTGGAATGATGAGGGAACGCGCCATCCTGAAGAAATGGTGTTGATTACCCAAAGCATACGTGAGGTTAACCAGATAATGGGCACTTATGTAGGTATTGTGCGTTCAAACTTGCGCCTTGACCGCGCCTGGAATCGCCTTGACATCCTTTATGAAGAGACCGAGCGCCTGTTCAAATGCTCGAAGGCCAGCCGTGAGATATGTGAGTTGCGCAACATCATCAATGTGGGTTACCTCATAATGCGGCAGGCCAAGGAGCGCAAGGAATCACGAGGTCTACACTATACCCTCGACTATCCTCCGCTCAAAAAGCAGTGATCCTGTATAAACTCAAGAATTAAAAAAGCGGCGCCCATGTGAGCGCCGCTGGTGTTATATGATAGTTGGGTTTACTTTACAAGTATCTTGGTGGCTTTGCCTTGTGTTACCTTGACATAGATGCCGGGGGTAAGGTGTCCTGCTGATACCTGAACGCCCTGCAAGTTGTAGTAAATCGCCGATTCATCGGTGGCTGGCTCGTCTATGGCAATATCATTGATTCCGTCGCCGGTACCTATGAGGCCTTGGCTGGTCGGTGCCATGGTTGTGGCCTGTGAAGCTTCACGGGGTAAGGCGAACACGCGGAATGATGAGCGGTTGGCCACGTAAAGGTTGCCTGCGGGGTCAAATGTAGCCTGATAGGAATTGAGATCCCATCCGCCGTCCATGAGCACGTTGAATGTGTAGAGCTCAGTGAGTTTGAACTCCGGAGTCCATTCGAGGCTGCATACATGTATGTTGTTCCCGTCATCCTGCACACAAAGGGTGCTGCCGTCGGGAGAGAGGGCAAAGCATCCGGCCGAGCCGTTGAGTGATTCCATGCTCTCGCCTGAGTTGAACAGGATGTCGCCCTCAAGGGTGGTTACAAGGAATGAAGGAACGCCCTTGGAGTTGTTTCCGCCTCCGCGTACCTGACCGAGAACCATGCCTTGGTCACATGTAAGCACATCTACGTTACCGTTAGCCAGGTAGGAGCTGACGGCTTTGAACTTATCTGACTGCACAGGAGCCTCGGTGATCTGCGTGGCATTCCCCAGATCGTAGGTGACCAGATTGAGCGAATAGTCGCTTGGCCAGTCTTCCTGGAAAGATATGAGGGTAGTCCCCTCGCCTGAGCCGCGCACGGCCACACCTGAGGTGGATCCACCTATTACCTTGCCGTTGTATGTCCACTCGCCTGAGGCAGAGTTACATGTGCCCGCAAAGAAATTGGTGCGCTCGGTGGGCTTGCCGGGATCAAGCAGATACATGCCACCCTGGGCATCGCCCCAGTCGGTGATGATGAGTTTGTCGCCGAGCATGGCGAGGCGCCATGGCGATGCACCTACGCCTGTATCCCACATGCCGGCAAGCCAGGGTGTGGTGTTGTAGGGCTCGAATGAGGGTGAGAAAGCCCGGATACCGCGCTCGCCGTCTTTCTGTGACACGAATATGGTACCGTAGTTGGAGCTGTTGGTGTCAAGGTCGATTGCCACACCGCTAGATACGATGTCGCTGTTGAAAATGGTGGTTGCCGAGGGAATGGTCTTGTTGTCGACAATAACTTCCCATGTATACGCACCGGAGAATGAGGAAGCGTCAACCACTACCGAATTAATGCCCTTGGCGAAGTCGGCATCAGCAACTTCAATCACAGGTTGATCTGACGATGATTGCAGGGCTACGAGCCGAACCTTAGCGTGAGCTGCGTCGGTAAGGTGGAAGAACAGGGTGTAATCGTTGTCATATCCTGGATTGGCAGTAAGATCGTAAGCCCAGTTGCCGCGTACCATAGGTTGCTCGGTATCTTTGGTCGAATAGCGTGATATATTGGAACCGTTGATAGCGAACAATTCGATATGGGCGGCAGTGATGGCATCATCCTGGTTGCGTGTCACGACAGCCCGGCCGGTGGTGGCGGCCGAACCTTCGACAGCCGTGTTGGATGTCTCTACGGGGCTTGGATCAGATACGCCCTTGGTAATGTCGATGAGGCGGATGGCTCCGTTGTCATGTGCCACCATCATGGCATGGCCGGCATATTTGAAATAACCTTCCCGGGCGGCTGTGGCAGAAAGATGATCAGCCGGCAGTTGGCCCTGTTCCTCGTATGTGACGCCATGGAACTGCATGGGGCTTACAAGCTTGCTGTTGACGATGAATGACTGGCTTGAGGCCGGTGAGAGACTGATGGTGACGTCGTCGCCAAGCTCATCCATGTTCATGCGGTCTTTGGTTACATTCACAAAGCTTGATGATGATAGTTCCCCGTCGAATATATCAAGTGTGTTTAGCCACACCTTGCGGTTATAGTAGGTCGAGTAGGAGGGTAGGTACACAGTTCCTTCCTTGATGGTGCCTGTGTAGGCGAATGTAAAGCCGGTTACGGCGCTGTAGAAGTTGGCTGTAGCTCCGGTGTCGAACCACTTGATCGGGGCGCCCTGCGGGGTGCCGTCTTCGCCATTTTCCCAGCGGTAGAAGTTACAGTTGGCTTTTACCTCGCCGGGTTCAAGTTCGTCGTCGAGCAGCACGGTGTGTTGGGCGGCCGATCCAATGAGGATACCGTCAGCTGTTACCGCTATATCGCTGAGGTTGCAATGGCTGCCCACTGTTCCTTCTGTCGAAACCTCGGCTTTCAGTGATAATGTGTTGGCGTCAACTACAAGCAGAGTAGGTGTCTTGGCTGTGTCATGAGCCAGGATATAGAGTTTGTCGTTGCGGTAGATTACACGCTTGATGGTTTTCCCCTCAAGAGCCGGGATGGTGGCGGTCAGGGGCTGTTCTCCGAAGTTGTAGGCATCAGCAGCCAGAATGGCAGGTGTGTTGATTTCGTCAACATAGTCAGCGAATGTTTCTGTCGGGGGTTCGTAGGAGAGGCTTTCCAGATATACGCGTGGATATGTTACCTTTGCGGCTTCAACGGTGAAGGGGCCGCACTGGTCGGCAGTGGCGTCTTTGTAGCCCTCGCAACTTACCCGTATCGTGTAGTCGCCCGGGGCGATGTGACGGAATACGAAAGCACCGTTCCATTCATCGTCGGTGGTGTATTCGGCAACGTCGTTACCGGAGGCGTCGACAAGAGTTACCTTGGCGCCGTTGAGGGGCATGAATGCGTCGGGCGACGATGATGGTGCGTTGTAATACTTATGTTTGAAACGTTCGTGAAGGTCGCGCACGATACCGTATAGATCACCGGTCTCTTCCTGAGCCACGCCGAAGTATTCCGCTATGCCGCGGGCATATGCTTCGCCCTCGATAGCGCACACATCAGGGTTCATGGCGCGGTGGCGGGCCGGCTGATATGTATGGAAATATCCTTCAACAAGCATGCCGGGAGTATTGTGGCGTAGCACGGCATAATATCCTTTGACTTTGGTGCCGTCAGGCATGGTGGTGATGGCATAGTCACCGCTCCAGAAGTCGATGTCATAGTTGATCGACGGATTAGTCATGGAGTAATGGCTCCAGTTGGAGTGCTCGTTGCTGTAGGCGTACGGCCATATGACGCGTGAAACCTCAGTGGAGCCTGGCACGCTTTCCTTGCCGCCTTCGCCCCGGATGAACATGGCCGGGTAGTTGGTTGACGAGCCCTCGGTAGCGGCATTGGAGTGAACCGAAATGAAGTAATCGAAGTTGTTGACTTCAACCTCTACGGCTATTTCGTTGATGTCACGGCTCACACCGTTCTTTACATGACTCATCACAAGCCCCTGCGACATGTCGCGGGCAGCTCCCCACCGATAGAGCTCCTCAGCGGCGCCTTCGGGCCGTTGGTTAAGGGTAGGGTCATATTTGAAGCCGTAGTCGGCGAGGCGTTGCAGCAGGGCAAGGCCTTTCCAAGTGTTGGTGTTTGTCTCAAAGAACCCGCAAGTGTCGGTATAGTCGGCATCGCCGTGGCCTATGGTGCCCATATGGCGGTCACCGCTGCCCCAGCCACCGTGGCCGGGATTTATATAGATGCGCAGATCCTGCAGGTCTTTGGCCTGGATGGGGGCGGCTGCCATCAGGGCGGCTGCCATTGCAAATATCATTTTCTTCATGGCAGTTCTTATTTCTTTATGGTGTAATCAATGAGGTAAAGATCACCGGCCGGAGTGGTGAAAGAGATTCTTGAGCCGCCGGCTGACGGGAATATGGCAACCACAGCGTCATCAGTGAGAGTCTGTGTCGCGGCACCATCGGCTGACACGGCTACAAGAGCCGATTTGGTTGTGACAATACCGTTATCGTGGTCATCCATGCCCACGAGTATGTTGTTGTCAAGCCAGCAGACAGCGCGAAGCATACCTAAAGGCTTGACATCGTTGCCGTTCAAATCGCAGGTGAATGCACCGCAGCCCACAGCGAAGAATGCAATGCGGCTGCCATCGGGTGACAGCGACGGCCACAGGTAACTGTTGGCTTTGATACCAAGAGGGGAGAGAACCTTGGTAGTGCCGGCGGTTGTGATACATAGTTGTCCATGGTCAATGCTGAGGGTAGGGCGGAGTGTTGTGGCTGTGACAGCTGAGCCACTCACGCTTCTTGCCTTTGCGCGGCCATTTTCTACAGCAACGGCTGTGTTACCTTCGACCGAGAACCCCTGCAGGTTGCGCGATGGCGCCACAAGAGTGGTGTTCCGGGTCGACTTCACGTCATAACTTTTGAGAGCGACAAAACGGCGGTGGGCGCCATCATAGCTGCTCTCGCGATAGATCACATGCGAGCCGTCGGCGCTGAACTGCACCATGACAGGGCTGGCTTCATACGAAATGATTTTGGTTGAACCGGTGGAAAGGTCGAGGGTGGCGAGGCCTTGTCCCGATATGGGAGATACCACGGCGTAAGAGCCGTCAGGGCTTAGTGCCGCCATGCTCACAGCATGCCCTTCAGGCATGGCTACTTTCTCAACCTTCTGCACTTCCACAAGCTGTGCGCTGCATATAAGGGAGCCGCACAGCAGGCAAATTGAAAGAAGAGTTTTCTTCATGGTTATGATTTAAAGGATTAGAATAAATTGTCAATGGCAAATGTATAAATAATTATTACAATATAAAAACTTTTTACAATTTAATTTAAGACAGGTAAAAGTTATGAACTATCTAAATGTCTACATGCTGCATACGACGTGTGCGGGACCGGCGCTTAATCAGCAACTTTGCCGTTTGGGGCGCAAGCCGCAGGCCGCTGTCTAAATTTAGAATGCTGAAAATTTGTGGAGTATATGCGTGAGTATGTCGCAATTTTTTAGTAATTTTGCCGAAAGATATTAAAAATGTTACCAAATCAATGATTTTTGGGCTTGATATAATCCCGGTGCAGGCTGTTTTGCTTGAAATCAGCCTGGCGGCTACATTGGTGGCGCTGGGTGTGTTTCTGTTGAAGATAATGCCGGTATCACGTCGCCGCGCGCGCTGCGATGAAGATGCTGCGCGTGCCACTGCACTGCGAGCCTCGCGGGAGGGCGCTTCGATAATCGTATATTCGGTTGACGAGGCCTCGCGCCTTGAAGAATTGCTGCCGCAGTTGCTGGCCCAGCAATATGATGCCGAGTATGAGGTGATAGTAGTGAACGAAGGAGACTCCTTGCAGGTCAACCAACTTGTGGCGGACATGCAGATGCAGCACCGTAATCTTTATCTTACCCACACCCCCGACGGAGCACGTAACCTCAGCCGCAAGAAGCTTGCTCTCACTCTTGGTATCAAGGCTGCACGCTATCCGGTGGTGGTGCTTACCGCAGCTGATGCTGTTATCGACAGCCCTCACTGGCTTGCGCTTATGATGAGTAATTTCTCGCCCGACAGCCACATCGAGGTGGTGTTGGGATATGCCTGTGCGGCTCCATATGACGACCGTGCTTTCGGCTCACGTACACGTTCATTTGACTTTGTGGCCGATTCTGCCATGTGGATTGCCGATGCTCTTGCCGGGCATCCCTGGCGCGGCACCGAGTTTAACCTCGCTTACCGTCGCGAATTATTCTTCCGGTCAAAAGGATTTTCAAGCAATCTCAACCTTCGTGACGGCGACGACGACATTTTTATCAGCCGCGTGGCCACCGCATCCAACACGGCCGTAGAGCTGGCCATGGAATCAATAGTGGAGGTGCCGGGATACAACTCACCGGCATCAGCCCGGCGGCGCGATATCCGCCGTCGTTTCACGCGCCGTTTCATCCGCCGCCGTCCCCGCTTTCTGGCTCGTTTAGGGTGGTCATGCTACACCATCGCATTACTGCTGCCTTTAGCGGCCATAGCCATCCCTCCATATACTCCTGCCTCAATCGCTGCCGGCGTGGCAGCACTGTGCTGCTGGTATCCCGCAGGTCTTGTATGGCGGCGTGCCATGACAGCTCTGTGTGGCCGCAGACTGTTATTCACATTACCCTTCCTTGCCGCCACACGTGTGCCGCGGCAGATGCTGAGATGTGTTTTCTCCCGTTTCAGGCACGCTAAAAGATACACTTGGGAGTGAATCAGATACAAAGCTTACAAATCATCACATATACACATATATAAGATATAAGAAACTATTTATGTCCCGCCAATCGTTAGATCAACTTGACTTAAACATCCTACGTAACTTATCAGGCAACGCCCGCAAGCCCTATCTCGAAATAGCAAGGGAATGTGGCGTCTCAGGTGCCGCCATACATCAGCGCATACAGCGTCTTACATATATAGGAATAATCAAAGGCAGCGAATGCCTTATTGACCCCACAGCTGTGGGTTATGATACCTGTGCTTACGTCGGGCTATACCTGCGAGATCCGGCACAGTACAATTCGGTGGTGGCAGCTCTTGAGGAAATGCCCGAAATTGTCGAGTGTCATTACACCACCGGCCAATATGACATATTCATAAAGCTGTATGCCCGCAATAACGACCACCTGCTTCACATCCTGCAGAAGATTCAGGAATTAGGCATGGCCCGCACCGAGACCCTCATCTCATTCAAGCAGATCTTCAAGCGCCAGATGCAAATTGAAGATAATAACTGAGCGGTTTCTGTCTTTTGTCATGGCCATGTGCGCTACTGTGATGGCCATGGCAGCCGGCACATTGCCTGACGGACTCTGTGACTCTACCCTGCGCATTGACTATGTGTTGAGCGGGTCGCAGGATCCTGCTGACGTGAGAATATCCTTTGCACGGCTGTGTGCGTACGACGGATGGCACGGACGCACTACATCACTCGACAGCCTTGTGCTTCCGGCCGCAGCCGATATAACACTTATGTCGGCAATCACAGGCGACACCCTTTACCGCATGCCTTTCAGCACCCTGTTTCAGGAATGGCTTGCAAGTGACGATTGTTCAGGTCCGCGGGCAATGGAAGGATCGGCACTGGTGCCTATGCCGCGCATGCCGGTCCGCGCCGTAATCACCTTGCGTGACAGGTATCATAAAGTTATTGCACATGCTGCCCGTGATATTGATCCCTCCGACATCCTGATCAGGCATTGCCTGGGAGGAACGTTACCCGCCAAACGCATATTTACAGGCTCGGCACCCTCAGCAAATAAAATCAGGGTGGCAATAATTGCCGAGGGATATGCTGCCGAGGATATGGATCAATTCCACGACTATGCTACACGGGCTTCAAGTGCCATTCTTGGAACCGAGCCATTCACATCGGCAGCCCAGTATTTTGACTTTGTCGCAATCGAGACACCTTCGAGGCAGTCAGGCGTGAGCGTGCCCGCCAATGGAAATTGGCTTGACACGGCATTCGGCTCACATTTCTCCACATTCTACTCTGACAGGTATCTCACTGTACCCGCCGTATGGCGCGTATATGACGCGATGGCCGATGCCGGCTGCCATCATGCAATCATCCTCGCCAATACGGATGAATATGGCGGAGGCGGAATATTCAATTTATACACCGTCACGGCCGCCGGTCACCGCCTGTTTGAGAATGTGGTGGTGCATGAGTTCGGACACAGCTTTGCCGGCCTGGCCGATGAATATTATTATGACGACGATGATTATGCCGTCGACACCTATCCCGACGGCGTGGAGCCATGGGAGCGAAATATCACAACGCAGATCAACTTCACAGGCAAGTGGGAGACACTTGATGAACCTCGCCTTATTGAAGGTGGCGGTTACCGCAGCCATGGTGTGTGGAGATCCGCACCCGATTGCCGCATGCACTCCAACGATACTCTCCATTTTTGCCCCGCCTGCACCCTGGCTATCAGCCGTATGATTGGTTTTTACACAAATTTTTGATAAAAAACGCATGGATTTGTCATTTTTTGCCAATCCATGCGTCTTATTTATTGAAAAGAGTTTCCAATTAGGTTAAAATATATATATGTTACGTTCCCTTATTCTTGCAGCACTGCTTGCATCCGTTACTCTCACATCACAAGCTTATGAAGTTTCGGCCACCGTCACCGACTCAGTAGGTGACGGGCTTCCTTATGCCACCTATCGTATCTATCCGGCCGGCAGTGACAACCCGTTGATATCAAACACCACCGATGTTTCCGGTTCTTTCACGCAGCCTGTCGACTCGGCCGGATCATACCGCCTTGAGTTTTCATATACAGGCATGGCCACAGTAGATCGTGAGTTCAGCCTTGACGCTTCCACTCCGGTTGTAAATCTGGGTAACATATCCATGGCAGAGAGTGCCACGCAACTCGAAGGACTCACTGTAACTGCACAGCGCCCCCTGGTGATAAGACAGATTGACCGTATCGGCTATGATGTTCAGGCTGATCCGGAGCGTCCTACCGTGATGGTAAACGACATTCTGCGTAAGGTGCCTCTCGTTTCAGTAGATCCCGACGGTACCATAAAAGTCAACGGTTCCACTAATTTCAAAATCTATAAAAACGGCCGGCCCAATAATTCCATGAGCCGCAACGCAAAGGACCTTTTTGCCGCCATGCCGGCTTCAATGATAAAACGCATTGAAGTTATCACAGAGCCCGGCGCCGAGTATGATGCCGAGGGTACCACCGCGATTCTGAATATAATCACGGAAGATAACACCTCGATTAAAGGAGTGCTCGGCACCGTGGCCGCACATTGGGACACCAACTCGGATGCCCCTATGGCAAATGCATGGATGACAACTGAAATTGACAAGCTGACATTCAATATCTATGGCGGATATCAGAATTTAAGCGGTAGACGCATGAGATCGGAGCGGTATGAGGAAATAATATACCCTGACGGATCGCAGCGCACATCTTCATCAAGCGAGCGGTCCAAAGGCAACATCTGTTATTTTGGTTTTGATGGCTCCTTACAGCTTGATACCCTGAACCTGTTTACGGCAGAGATAAATGGTTACACTTATGACGCAAACAGTAAAGGCAACTCGGTAAACCCGGCGTTTGATCCCGCCGGTAATCAAGTCAGCAATTATTCTGTGTATGAGGACTCTCCCGGAATAAAATATGTAGATATAGACGCCAGTTTCAACTACCAGCACTCAACACATCGCAAGGGCGAGAATATAACACTGTCCTACATGCTGTCCCATACAGATCAAAATAACCGGATAAACAGCTACTATAACGATGTACAGGGAATAGACATTCCATATTCTGCAATCCTCTCCAAGTACAAACTCAGTTTCTTCGAGCACACTTTCCAAGGTGACTGGAGCCGTCCTTTCGGCGACAAGCACACCCTTAATCTCGGTGTCAAAGGCATATTCCGCCGCAACCACTCAATCAATAATTTTGATTATACTGGTGTCGGGACCGTAGATGATGAATTTTCCCACAATACTGATATTGCCGCCGCCTACGCCCAATATTCCGTGAAACTAAAGAGCGTAAGCTTGCGCGCCGGTCTGCGTTATGAATACTCACACCTGAAAGCTTCATACCCCGACGGCTCTGAACCCGATTTCTCCGCCAATCTAAGCGACTTGGTGCCATCGGCTGCCGTATCGTGGCAAGTTAATGATGCTAACTCATTGTCATTCAATTATGCCACATCAATCAGCCGCCCCGGTATATCTTATCTGAATCCGGCTGTTACCATTTCCCCATATTCATTGAGCTACGGCAATCCCGATCTAGGCAGTGCCCGCCGGCAGTCAATGAAACTCAACTATATGCTCATAAAACCTAAAGTTACATTGCAGTTTAATGTAAATTATGATCTTACCAACAATGGAGTGGCATCGGTCAAGTTCCTTGACGACAATAATCTGATCAACACCACCTACGCCAATATAGGCCACTTGCGCAATCTTGGTTTCTCGCTTTACACCCAATGGTCGGTAACCTCGAAAACCACATTCATGATAAACGCATCGGCCCGATGGCAACATGCTTCCCAAAGTGGAATGCGCCTGTCACGTTGGTCGCCTAACATATATGCACAGTTGCGACAGAGCCTGCCATGGGGTGTCCAGGGCGAAGTATTCGCATATTACTCTGATGGTTGGCTAAATGGAGTTTACGGCTATACAAAAGAATCATTCTCAAGCGCATTATATTATGGTCTTTCCCTCAGCAGAGGTTTCCTGAAAGACAAACGTCTTAATATCCGGTTATCACTGAATAATCCCATTTCATCATCGCGTGCCCGTTTCTGCACCTACACTGTCAACGGCGATTTCACCGGCCGGACTGATGACATACGCCCTTCAGGCATCGCATTCCGCGTCACGGTAAGTTACCGGTTCGGTTCACTTCAGGCCCAGGTAAAGAAAACCGCAACCTCCATTGAAAACGACGACCTTGTGGGTCGCAAATGACAATAGCCCGGCCATGTAGCCGGGCTATTGTCATGTAAAAATATGTTTTTTGGGGCTATGCTTGAATTTTTTTTCTTAACTTTGTGGCTCATTTATATTTGCATTGACTGAAGATGGATAACAGACAACGCTGGAGCGAGCTTGAGCACCTCCCTGAGTGGGATGAGGAGTTTTATGACGTTTACACTGCCAAGAAGTTCGGCAAGTGGGTGATGCTTAAAACGCTTAAGCCGCAGTACAAGGACGACCCTGACATGCGCGCAATGCTTGAGAAGGAATTTGATGTGCGTTACAATCTGGCTCATCCTAATATCATAATGATCAATGACCTCGAGGATGTGCCCTCACTTGGCATGAGTATCATTACCGATGACGTATACGGAGACTCTTTGCGTAAGCTGATACGTGAGCGTAAGGTAACCCCGGCACATGTAGATAAACTGAGCCGGCAACTTGTCGATGCAATGGAATACATTCAGGAAAACCATCTGGCTCATCATCCCCTGCGCCCCGAAAATATAATATTTACCGAGAATATAGGTAATCTCAAGCTGATTGACGTAGGCTTTGAACAACGCAAGGCTTTGACACCCGTTGATACATCCGAGGACATCCGCAATTACGGCCTGGTGATAAAGGAAGTGCTCGACGCTACAGATTCCGATGCTCCACTGCTGCGCCGCGTGGCCGAGCGATGTCTTGATCCTGATCCACGTCGCCGCTACCGGGATACACAGCAACTCCGCATGGCCCTCAGCGGACAACGTTCCAATCGGTTATATATCATCATGATTGCGTTTCTTGCTGTGATGGTGCTCCTGTTGCTGTGGCTTTCATCGCCATGGGGGCCTAAACCCGCATAAATATCACCTGCTATGGCTGTTAACGTTGAAAAAATAGCGCCCACAAGCGCTAATCTCAAGAAATATATTAAATTCGGCATCAATCTTTATAAAGGGAACGAATGCTATGTGCCTCCATTGATCATGGATGAGATGGGCACGCTATCGCCTAAGAAGAATCCGGCATTCGATCACTGCAAGGCCCAGATGTTCATGGCATATCGCGACGGAAAACCCGTCGGGCGAATAACCGCAATTATCAATGAAATTGTAAACAGCCGCACCGGCACCCAGGTGATGCGGTTCGGGTTCGTTGACTTCATTGACGACAAGGAAGTGGTTGACGCTCTTTTTGAGGCTGCTGCCCGGTGGGGGCAACAACATGGCTGCACCGCAATGGTTGGCCCTATGGGATTCAGCGACATGGACCATGAAGGAATGCTCATAGAAGGATTCGACGAGATGGGCACAATGGCCACCATTTATAACTACCCATACTATCCGGCGCATATGGAGCGTATGGGCTTCAGTAAAGATGTCGACTGGGTGGAATTCCGCATGAAAGTGCCCGACGCCGTACCTGAAAAGTATCGTCGCATCGCCGATATTGTCGCACGGAAGTATAAACTGCGTGTCATCAAATTCACATCCCGCAAAAAGATAAAGGAGGAATATGGACATGCTCTGTTTGAACTCATAAATGAGGCCTACGATGATCTGTACGGATATTCTCCGCTGACAACGGCTGAAATTGATCATTACATAGATATATATCTTGGAATAATCCGGCTCGAAGACGTGTGCGTTGTGGTGGATGAGAACGACAAACTGGTGGCAGTGGGTATCTCCATGCCATCAATGTCGCAGGCTCTCCGCCGCGCAGGAGGCAAACTGTTTCCCACAGGATGGTATCACCTGCTCAAGGCTATTCGCGGAAAGACAGATGTGGTAGACCTTCTGCTCGTGGCAGTGGCTCCTGATTATCAGTCAAAAGGTGTGAACGCCTTGATATTTAATGATCTGATTCCATGTTATATAGCTAATGGCTACAAGTGGGCTGAATCAAATCTTGAACTTGAGGGGAATGAGAACGTGCAGCGCCAGTGGGAATACTTCGAACGCCGGCAGCACCGCCGTCGCCGCGCATGGCGCAAGGATATATGATTTTTTTACCGCACATCCGCTTTCCGCGGTAATTTTTCAGATATAAAACAATGGACTTGAAAAAAATAAAAGACGAGATTATAAAACGTGCCAAAGCCAATAAGCGCAGCCGGTGGATACGCTTCGGCTTGGTATCGCTGGTCTTCTTCCTCTGGGTGATCTGGATGGGTAACTGGTGGCTTGGTCTGTTCTGGCTATTGCTCTTTGATATATATATCACGGGATTCATACCGTTCACATGGTGGAAAAAAAGCAAGAACCCGGTGACCCGCACCATAATGGGATGGGTCGATGCAATAGTTTACGCATTGGTGCTTGTATACTTCATATTCTCTTTCGTTGGGCAGAATTATCAGATTCCCTCATCCTCGCTTGAGAAAACCCTGCTTACCGGAGACTATCTGTGGGTGAACAAGATGCTTTACGGACCGCGGGTGCCTATGACACCTGTCCACTTTCCGTTGGTACACAACACCATGCCTTTCATCGGCACCGACAGCTATCTTGACTCACCTTCATTGACATATCGCCGGTTGAAAGGTCTGCGCAACGTGGAGGCGGGCGATATAGTTGTATTCAACTTCCCGGCAGGTGACACAGTGCTCACTCTTCGAGAAGAAAGCGCCGAATACTACTATTACTCTTTGAATAAGTATGGCCGCAAATATATTGATTCCCATCCCGAGATATTCGGAACACGCAAATATCGGCCGGTTGACCGTCGTCAGAACTTTGTGAAGCGCGCGGTGGGACTCCCCGGCCAGCGGATTCGCATCAGCGGCGACACAATCTATATCGACGGCAAGCCACAGAAGTTCCCGGAGAACGTTCAGTTCAACTATATGATTGCTTCCTCGCGACCCATCGACCGCGACATTATGCATGAGCTTGACATCACAGAAGGCGATGTGACAAATCTCAATTTCAATGAGATGGAACGCACATTTCTTGCCGAATACCTGCCCGCCGCTGCATCGTCGCCATATATATACCATCTGCCCCTGACTGCTGAAACTGCTACCCGCCTCAGGCAACTCGGATATATTGACGGAATGGTGAAGTACAACGCTATAGATGCATTCACTGTTACAGGCAAAGATGCATTCCTGTTCCCCGAGGGAGTCAGCGATGATTGGACTCTCACCAACTATGGCGGTCCCTCAGGCCTGTGGATACCCAGGAAAGGCTGTTCAATAAAACTTACTCCGGACACCTGGGCCATATATAACCGATGCATCCGCAACTATGAGGGACATCACGACGCCTACCTCGCTGAAGACGGCAAGGTATATATTGACGGTAAGGAAGCACCCACATACACTTTTGCACTTGACTATTATTTCATGATGGGCGATAACCGCGACAACTCTCAGGATTCCCGTTTCTGGGGATTCGTTCCGGAAGATCACATCGTTGGATCTCCGGTGGCTGTGCTTGTCTCATTTGATAAGGACCGCAGCCTGCTTGACGGCGGTATCCGTTGGAACCGTATTCTGCGCGACGCCAATCCCGACAAGTGATGTCGCGGCCTGTGCTTTTCCCCGATGCCACTGTGGCGTTACCCCCCAGGTTGTTTCCCGGTGCGGAATACTACGCCGCTATGGCCGCGTTCGGCCATGCCGTAATTGACTCAACCGCCCGTTATGACAAACGGGCCAAATCTGTACACCGCTACAGGGTAGCCGATGTGCGGGGTACTCTTGAACTTACGGTGCCGGTAAGCCGCCCGTCAGGTACCGATGCTCCAGGTTGGAACAATGTGACGGTATCGCGTCATGGAAACTGGTGGCATGTACACCGTCTCACGCTTGAAAGTGCTTATGGCCGCACTCCGTTTTTTGAATTTATAATCGACCGCTTCGACTCCCTGTTCTCAGATCCCGGCGGGGACGCCCCTCCATCGGTCATTGAATTCGCCCGCCGAGCCGATCATTTGGTACGTTCAATCCTCGGATATGATAACGTGGAATGGACCCCCATAGTGCCCGATGCTGCGGTTGATGCTGATTTTCGTCGCTCCATGCCATCACTTGACTCACAACCACCCTATTATCAGGTGCGTGCCGGTGAACTCGGCTTTATCCCAGGGTTGAGTGTGCTTGATATAATTTTTAATCTCGGGCCCGAGGCACAGCTGTATCTCAATGATCTTGCCTACCTAACTTTTGGGCGGTAACATTGTTATATTCTTGTAATATTAAAACTAACATAAGATGGAAAACAAACATAAATCAGGCTTCGTCAATATAGTAGGTAACCCCAATGTAGGTAAATCAACCCTGATGAATGACCTTGTGGGTGAACGGGTGTCAATTATTACATCAAAAGCCCAGACTACCCGTCACCGCATCATGGGAATCGTAAATACCCCTGAATATCAGATCGTATTTTCCGATACTCCCGGTGTGCTCTCTCCTAAATACAAATTGCAGGAAAGCATGTTGCAATACAGCGAGGGTGCCCTGACCGATGCCGACATTCTCCTGTACGTTACCGATGTGGTGGAAGATCCAACCAAAAACGCTGAATTCCTTGCGCGGGTGGCCGCCGAGAAGGTCCCTGTGTTGCTTGTCATCAATAAGATAGACCTGCTCAAAGACCAGAAATCACTTGAAGAGATCGTAGAACGTTGGCACACCCTGTTGCCAAATGCCGAGATTATACCCGCCTCGGCTAAGGAAGGTTTCAATGTGCAGGCCTTGATGAAGAGAATCGTGGAACTGCTCCCCGAAGGTGAGCCATATTTTGGTAAAGATGCTCTCACCGACAAGCCCGCGCGATTCTTCGTCACCGAAATCATACGCGAGAAAATTCTCCTGAATTACGATAAGGAAGTACCTTACTCTGCCGAGGTGATCGTAGAGAAGTTTGAAGAAAAAGAAAACTCAATCCACATTATGGCCGTGATTTATGTGGAACGTGACTCCCAGAAAGGTATTCTTATTGGCAAAGGCGGCTCCATGCTAAAACGCGTGGGTACAGAAGCCCGTAAAGACATAGAGAAATTCTTTGACAAACGTGTTTTCCTTGAGTTGTTTGTAAAGGTTGAGCCCAATTGGCGAAACCGCGAGAATAAACTGAAAGCATTTGGCTACATAGAGTGAAAATTGCCATGACGGCAGCTCTGTTTCAGTTTTATTCACTAAATTTGCACTTTAATTTTAACATTAGTCAAATCAAAACCTTATTATAACGATATGCTCGTAGCCATTGTGGGCCGTCCGAACGTCGGCAAATCTACCCTATTCAACCGCCTTACACAGACACGCACCGCCATTGTGGACCCCACTGCAGGCACTACACGCGACCGCCAGTATGGAAAGGTTGACTGGAACGGGGTGGAGTTCTCAATCGTTGATACTGGCGGCTGGGTGGTGAATTCTGATGATATTTTCGAAAGCGAGATAAACCGTCAGGTACAGCTCGCCATCGAGCAGGCCGATGTCACATTATTTGTTGTCGATGCCATGAACGGCACCACCGATCTTGATGACTATGTGGCCGAGATCCTGCGCAAAAGCCGCAAGCCGGTTATTCTTGTGGCCAACAAAGTGGACTCCAACGACTGGCTCTATAATGTGCCTGAATTCTATGCCCTGGGGCTCGGCGATCCCTTCCCTGTATCGGCCATAAACGGTTACGGCACCGGCGATCTTCTTGACGAGGTGGTCAAGGATCTGCCAAAGGAAGATGTGGACCGGGATGACAATCTTGATGAGATCCCGAAGTTTGCTATCGTGGGTCGCCCAAACGCGGGCAAATCATCTCTCATAAATGCATTTATCGGAGAAGATCGCCACATAGTGACCGATATAGCCGGCACCACACGCGACTCTATATACACCCGCTACAATAAGTTCGGATTTGATTTCTATCTCGTCGACACTGCCGGTATACGCAAGAAAAACAAGGTGAACGAGGATATAGAATATTATTCAGTCATACGTTCAATCAGAGCCATAGAAGCATCCGATGTGTGCATTCTTATGATTGATGCCACACGAGGCATTGAAGCACAGGATGTGTCTATTTTCTCGCTTATCCAGCGTAACCGCAAAGGGCTTGTTGTGGTGGTAAACAAGTGGGACCTGGTCACCGACAAATCCACTAAGGCAATAAAGCACTTCGAAGACGCTATACGCAGCCGGTTCGCACCATTTACTGATTTTCCCATTATTTTCAGTTCGGCACTTACCAAGCAGCGCATATTCAAGGTGATAGAAACAGCAGTCGATGTATATAAGAACCGTCGCCGCACTGTTTCAACCTCTGTGCTCAACAAGACTCTTCAGGAAGACATTGCCGCATTCCCCCCCCCTGCAAATAAGGGTAAATTCATCAAGATCAAATACATCACCATGCTCAAGGGTGCTCAGGTACCTACATTTATCTTCTTCTGCAATCTGCCCCAGTGGGTAAAAGAACCGTACAGGCGCTATCTTGAGAACAAGATCCGCGAGCATTGGGATTTTACCGGCTCTCCCGTCGCGCTTTATTTCCGCGACAAGTCAAAAGAATAACCGCGATGATTCATGGGAACCCATGCCACAACGATGCGCGCCGGCCGGGCGATTATCCGATTTGCCGCGTGGAGGAGAACGCATGTCTCTGACAGCCTTACACTCATCGTAGTGGCCGCCATAACCGGCATATGCGCCGGTTTAGGGGCGTTCCTGCTCAAATTCTTCATCGGGCATCTCGCAGACTTCTTTGTTACGCGCGTCAATCCGTACGGAGTCAACTACCTGCTGCTTGCAGTGCCGGTGGCGGGCATTCTGCTCACCGCTTGCTACCAACGGTATTGGATCCGGACCAACCTCATGCACGGTGCATCACGCCTTGTTGATGATCTCGCACAGCGAAAATATTATCTTCCGGCACGCCTTACATATGCTCCTATAGTAGCAAGTACGATCACATTAGGATTCGGTGGGTCTGCCGGCGGAGAGGGACCTATCGCATACAGTAGTGCGGCTATAGGCAGTAATATCGGTCGTATCTTGGGATTGCGCCCCGATGTAGTGCGGATTCTCATCGGTTGTGGTGCAGGTGCAGGCATAGCAGGTATATTCAAGTCGCCTGTGGGAGGAGTGCTGTTCACATTGGAGGTGCTGAAAATGCGTATGACCACCTTGTCTGTGCTCGCTCTTGTTGTGGCTGGAATCTGCGGTTCCCTCACGTGCTACATGTGCACCGGATTCACTCCTGACATCAATTTTATAAACACAACACCATTTGATCCGTCGCTGCTCGGGTGGATGGCCGGGTTGGGCGTGCTGTGTGGCCTTTACTCAATCTATTATTCAAAGGTCATGCATCATATGCAGGTCTTTTTCACAAGCATACGTAACCATTGGGTGATGAATATCACAGGTGGTGCGATACTTGGAGCCTGTGTCTTTACATTTCCCATCCTTTTTGGCGAAGGATACGATGTGCTCACCAAGGTATGTAATGGCGATTTTGGCGGATTGCTCAAAGGCAGTCCCTTTGAACAATATGCCTCCGGTGCCGGCGGATGGGTACTGGTGATACTTATGGCCGTCGTTTTGCTCCTTAAGTGTTGGGCATGTGTTGCATCTAACAGTGCCGGTGGCGTAGCCGGCGATTTCGCCCCTACTATATTTGCCGGGGCAATCGCCGGGTTCGTATATGCTTCAGCGGTAAATATGATCTTCGGGACATCACTTCCAGTTGGTATATTTGCATTGCTCGGAACGGCCGGAGCGTTCTCCGGCATTATACACGCGCCACTGATGGCTATATTCCTGACGGCTGAAATGTCTGATGGCTATGGATTCTTCCTCGGGCTGGCTGTGACAGCTACCGTGTCGTATACAGTTGTAAAACTTCTGCGCCCTCATTCAATCTATGTCAGATACCGCCACGATGATCTCTCGGCTCTGCTGAAGAAGAAATAACCGCTCTGACGCTACAAGCATTACCACTCGCTCGCGTTTTTCGAAAACTTACGTATCATTTATTTTGGCGTCGGGGTGGAGTATATCGTCGTTTTTTGCTAAATTTGCCGAAATATTAGACGATATCGACATGAAAAAAATCATATTGCTGAAGGCTGCCATGCTTGCGACGGCGCTTGGAGCCGTTGCCGGGGTGAACTCTCCGGGCACAGACGGTTGCCTTCAACGTGGACTGCTTATGGTTGCCGAAGGCAATTGGCAAGGTTGTATTGATCAACTGCGCACGATCGATCGTTCCACGCTTCAGGCTCCACAGGCCGAGCAGGTGGCATGGCTGATGGCTTTGGCAACTTATAACGGCGGTCTTGAAGGAGCTACCGACGCCCTTCGGGCTTTCATCGAGACTTACCCTGCCAGTATGCACCGTTACGAAGCAATGCTCTACCTGGCCAATTCGCTGCTCGGATCAGATGTGCCGGCAGCTCTCGGGATATATGACTCTTTGACCGACGTAAATCCTGGCTCAGCATTGGCTCCCGATCTCTACTATCATCACGCATATGCATTGATGCGTATGGGTGAGTTCGAAGAGGCCCGCCCGATATTCACATCTGTAGAATCCGATCAGGAATATGGTCCTGACGCCCGGTTCTATCTTGGGTATATTGCCTATTGTGACCGTGATTTTGACACATCCCTCCGATATTTCAGCCGCACCGACACCTCCCGTCTTCCCGGAGCATCATCAAGATACTACCTTGCACAGATCTACTACATGCAGGGAAATTATGAAAAAGCCTACACCATGGCAAAGGCCTTGATCGACAACCCCGTTCAGATCGATGAAGAATTTACGGCCGAGGCTTACCGTATTGCCGGTGAGTCACTGTTCAACCGGGGTGACCGGTCACGTGCAGTCTCATACCTTGAACACTATGCTGCAGTGGCTGCCAGTCCTGAATTGAGTGCTCTCTATATTCTCGGTACAACCTGTTATGAGAATGGTGACTACGAGAAAGCGGTGCGTTATCTTACCCCCGTCACGGCAAGTGACTCGGCAATGGGGCAGAGCGCTTTCCTGTTCATAGGTGAGGCTTTCATGAACCTTGGCGACAATGACGCCGCTCTGATGGCATTTGACAATGCGCTCCGTGGCGAGCATGATGAACAGGTGCGCGAAGCCGCATACTACAACTATGCTGTTGCCAAATTTGGCGGCGGTTCGCTGCCTTTCGGTTCGAGTGTAGCCACATTTGAAGATTTCCTGCGGCGCTATCCTTCGGGACCTTATACCTCCGCTGTGCAGGAATATCTCGTTGCAGGATACCTTACCGACCGCGACTATGCCACAGCGCTTGAGTCAATAAACCGTATGCATAACCCCGGAGAGAAAGTTCTCCGCGCCAAGCAGCAGATTCTCTATGCGTTGGGTTCCCGTGCCTTGGCGGCCGGAGACTCTCCTGCCGCCTGCGATTACCTGCGCATGGCTGAGGAACTTGAACGCTATGACCACAATGTGGCTGCTCAGGTTAATCTTGCCCTCGGTGAGGCCCTTTATAAGGTCGGTGACTACCGGGCTGCCGCCGATTGCATCGAACGTTATATCGCCGCGGCAGCTCATTCTGACCCCAACCGCCCGCTTGGTTTCTATGACCTCGGATACGCCAGGTTTGCATCAAAAGATTATAAAGCTGCCGCCACAGCTTTTGACAAGTTCGTAAAGACTCCGGGAAACTATCCACCCGAGATTGTGGCAGATGCTTATAATCGGTTGGGCGATGCAAGTCTGTATGACGGCGACTTCGACAAGGCGGCCTATCAGTATGCGCAGTCACGTAGTGTAGCACCGGCTGTGGCCGATTACCCGCTGTTTCAGATGGCTGTGATCGAAGGATACCGGCGCAATTATCCAGCGAAGGTTGATATGGTTGACCGCCTTCTGGCTGACTTCCCTACCTCGGCTCTCGTGCCTGACGCCCTGCTTGAGAAATCTGAAGCCTATATCCAGCTTAATCAGAAAGACCGGGCGATAGAGACATACCGCCGGCTTGTGGCCGGATATCCTGCTACGGCTCAGGGTCGGTCAGGTTATGTACAGATGGCCATGACTCTCCTTGGCAACGGAGACCGTGACGAGGCAATAAAGGCTTACCGTGATGTGATAGCACTCTATCCCACAAGCGACGAGGCAATGGTGGCGGTGGAAGAATTGCAGCGCCTTGCCGCTCAAGACGGAACATTGGGCGAATTTGCCGCATTCCTTGAATCAATCGAAAACGCCCCGCAACTCGACATCACTGCGGCTGACCGTCTCACATTCGAAGCCGCAGAGGAAGACTACATCACTGATGGTGCGACACGGCGGCTCGAAAATTATATAAATGATTATCCTACCGGTGCTTACCGTGCACAGGCTTGGGGATACCTGATGGAGAGTGCCGTCAACCGGGCTAACACCGGCGATGCCCTTACATTCGCCTCGCTGATCCTTGAGAACTATCCCGATACTCGCCTCGCCGAACAAGCTATTGCAGTCAAAGCGGCTTCCGAGCATTCGCTCGGTCAAGGAGCTGCCGCTCTCGCTTCATGGCAATTGCTGGCCCGGAAAGCCTCGACACCGGCAATGCAGAACATGGCCCGTGCAGGCATTATGCGTGTGGCCCGGGATATTCCCGATTATGACCTTGTGATTGAGAGCGCCGATGCACTTCTTACATCTTCCACAGCCGGAGCCGAAGACCGTAACGAAGCTGTGTTCAGCCGCTCGATGGCCCTCGATCTCAAAGGTGATACAGATGCCGCACGCGATGGTTGGGAGTCAATCGCTGCATTGACCGATGATATTAACGGTGTAAAGAGCGCATTCTACCTCGCACAGAGCTATTATGATGCCAAAGACTATGCTGCGGCCCAGCACCGTCTTGAGACTCTGATTGATTCGTCAACTCCCCATACCTACTGGCTTGCGAGGGCATTCATCCTCCTGAGTGATATCTTCGCCACATCAGGCAAGACATTCGAGGCCCGCGAGTATCTGCGTTCTCTGAGAGAGAATTATCCCGGCTCGGAGTCCGACATCTTCCAAATGATTGATTCACGATTGTCAAAACTGAAATGAAAACAGCCGCATATATATTACTCAGTCTTATGGCCACTGCAATGCCGGTGGCTGCGCAGGATATTACCACGGAGGTGGTTGTGGAGCGTTCTGTGCAACCTGTCGAACGTGCTGCAACCCGCCCCTCGTCGCTGGTTCCGTCGCTGCAGCTCCCCACGGTACAGCCCGTGCAGCTGTCAACAGCCCGTTATCTCACACTCTCTCCGGTCGAGAGATCATTTGCTCGCCTGCAACCGGCCCGCGGTATTACGGCTCCCCCTCTAAGCGATTACCGGGGGTATATATCTGTAGGGTATTTCCCGGTTTATAATCTTGGAGTCGCCGCAGGCTACCGTGCCATTGATAATGGCCGTTCACAGCTTGATCTTCACCTTAATTTCAATGGATTGAGTTATAATGACATAACGGATGCCCCACGGCGCAATTCTTACAACGGCGGCACACTCGGGGCAGATTACACCCTTCAGGTAAACGACCGTTCGCGGTTGTCAGCATCGATAGACTACACTTACGCCTCAGCAGCATCAATGTGGTCGGATCAGCAGTCGCGGAATGCCGGAAGACTCGTAGCCTTCTGGCAGTCAGGTGTGCAAGGACTCGATTATCAGGTGTATCTCGATGCCTCAGTAGATGCCTTCTCAAAGGCATCCCTTGAGATAGACACATATGACGGCATCAAGGAACAACAGGTCTCGGTAGGGGGCAACGCTACTCTGCCTTTTGGGAAAGACTATGGCGTAGGTCTTGCAATAGACGCATCTTTCCTGCATGACGCACTTGACAGCCGTCTCGCATCATATGCCGAGGCATCGACAATGGGAATCATAGGGTTGCGGCCATTCGTACATGTAAATAACGGACAAATCACCGCTTCGGCAGGTCTCAATCTTGATTTCTTTACCGGCGGAGATGCAAAGATGTACCTCTCACCCCGCGTTGAGGTCGCATGGTCACCGATGGCAGCTCTCACTGTAATGGCTGCCGCAACAGGAGGCACCGGATTCAACTCCGTACAGTCCGCTCTCGACATCTGCCCGTTCATTACCGGTGCAATGCCATCGAGCCGCTATCGTATCCCACTTGACGTGAGCGGGAAAATCGTCGCAGGGCCATTTGCCGGATTCACCGCCGCACTTACCGGTGGCTACGCCAAGGCCGACAACTGGCTGGCACCCGGGCATGCCACACCCCTGTTTCCACTCACTGCCCGGGAAATAAAGGGATGGCATGCAGGAATTAAACTCGACTACACACACCGTATCTTCGGAATTTATGCTGCTGCCCACATAGCATCAAGCGACCATTCGGCCTCCAAAGGCTATTACCTGTGGGCCGACGGCGCCCGTACCGTTATTACCGCCGGCGGACATGTCAAACCGCTCAAAGGACTCACCATAGGCCTGAACTACGAACTACGCACACGCCGCCACACTCCCGATGTTGACCTTGGATGTGCTTCTGAGCTCAATGCACGTGCAACATACGCCATAACGCCCGCAATTGATGTGTTCGCTAACGTTGAGAACATACTTGGACGCCGCTACCTCACTGTGCCGGGCATCCGTAATCAGCCGATACACGGACTTGTCGGAATTACCTTTAAATTCTGACCCGTACGTTATCATAAGGACCGGATAATGATTAAATAAAGTTAAAACCATAGAGAAAAGTTTGCGGGCGATCGCTTATTATGTAACTTTGTAAAAACAACACACAACATTATCGGGGCTGACTGGTTTTGACAGCGTGTCGAGGTGGTGTGTAAGCGTGCAGAGCAATGGTGGTCAGTCTCTTTAATCCTGACATCAGAAAATTTAATTGGCGAAAACAACCTCGCTCTCGCTGCTTGATTGAAGTACAGTAGATCAGCTTAATCCCCGCGACAGTCGCAGGGACGGGACATCGCCCGATTGCCCACTTCCCGAGGCTAATCGATATGGTGGTGTAAGAATTCGGGAATAGGGATGCGGGCGCCTCGGCCCGTCACCCGAAATTTCAGAGGATAAGGCTGCGGTTGGTCGTCTTCGGCCTGCCACAGCACCAAAACCAACCGAAGAATACGCACGTAGAAAGCACATTAGTTCCGCGTTTGGACGAGGGTTCAAGTCCCTCCAGCTCCACTAAAGTCTGATGAAAGACAAAGAAAAATCCTGCAACTCGCTGAATTGCAGGATTTTCTATTGTGCAATATTGCGAACAAAAATGAACTTGAAAGAACGATACGGCGCATAGTAAAAACCCTGTGTTTGAGATGAAATATTTGTACCTTTGCAGAAAGAAAAGAAAGCAATGGAAAAGAACCCTTACATAGAGTTAGCGGAATGTCTTCTACCGGAAGAAATGGTGGAATATTTTGAGGTTGTCAAAGTCGAAAAGACA
>JAMPHZ010000016.1 GCA_023663145.1 Odoribacter sp. | reverse complement strand
ATATTATGACGTTGAGAAACTCAAGAACTATCCATATCTCGAATATGAGTTGCTGGAACAAGGCGCCGCATGGCCTTTCACAGAGGAAGACCCCGTATCGCATCTGTATCATCACGGCGCTGTAGGGGAGGCATTCACAATCGGGCATCAATCCGATACATATGAAATGAAGATAGCCGGGGAGGAGGAAGTATCATCTCATGGTTATATATACAATAAGTACAGTTATGTATATGATGGCGAGAGATACTCGCCATTTAATACTGAGGATGTTTATTATGTTGAAGGGATAGGCTATTTATCTGATGCAGGTGATGGGGAGTTGTTCTTCGCGCCTCTGCGGCCGGCACGCAATTCCCTACCGACAGTCGGACCGACGAGACTGCGCTATGTCACCTCTCCGGGCGGAGAAATCATATACGAGCGCAGCGGCGGCATGAAACTGTGGGAGGAGTTTGAATCGGCACCGGCGCTTACGGTTGACAGTCCTGAAGCATCAGTGACATGGTATAACACACAGGGCGTGCAGGTAGATGCCGGTAATCTCACTCCCGGTGTCTATGTAAAGGTATCAGGCACTACCGCTACCAAGGTGTTTGTGAAGTAAAAGGCTGATAAGTCAATATAAGAATCGGGTCCGCGCCACTGTGGTGCGGACCCGATTCTTATATTGTCGGATTATATCGCAATGGGGCTGCTGCGGGTTCCATCACCCGATCATGCTCACCGGTGGTTTACAGCTGTGGTTTGGCTGTGGGGCGGGCAATGATGGGTGCGTCGGCTGAGTCACGGTTTATGCGTGTCACCCTGTGCGCCGGGGTTGAGTCGCGCCGTGTAACTTCACGCCGGGGTGTGGCCTGCATGCCGGCAGGTGGTGTCATGATAGCTTCGGGTGATTCTGCCGGCATCTCGCGGGCGAGAGAATCGTTGTCGAGACTCAGGTGACGGCGTATCACGGGTGCGCCGGTCTGAACGGCAAACAGTGCGCCGCGACGTGTGTCACTGAGGCGTCGTTTGAGTAGTGTCAGATGATAAGTGGGCGGCAGGCCGGCCGTGTCGGCAAGATTGGGGAAGATGAGTACTGTGCCGGTCGGACATGAATCGGCTGCGGCTGCGTTGGGCACCCGGCCCACACAGTCGTCAAGATAATAGTTTAGTCCATAGGCCACGGCGGTGTGCTTGTCGGGACCTACAATGTAGATCGGTTTTCCGTCGGCAAGCGATGCAAGCATAGCGGCGTCTTCCTTGTCGCTCAGTGGATTCATGGCTGCGGGCATCACGGCGCCGCCGTAGGCCACGAGCATGGCCCAGCTTATGAGGCATGCCCCCCCTACGGCACCTCGCGGATGAGCCTGCATGAGCCAGCCGATGGCGACTGCCATGGGCAGGATAAGCAGGATATAGGCCCGCCAGCTCTGAGGTTCGAAACGAAATTCGAGTATGGGATAAAAACGGGTGGCGATAAGCACTGCCGGGGTGGCGATGGCCACGAATGCGAGTACCCGCGAGAAGGCTGTGTTGATGCGTGTCTCGATGAGAGCCTCGGCTATCGATGCCACTCCGTAGGCCATGAATGGATAAGCCGGCAGCAGGTAAACGCTGCGTTTGCTTGACGGAATGCAATAAAAGATGACGATTGTGGCCACGGCTGTCACGGCCATTAGCCCCGGCTGCTTGAAGGGCTGTTGCACGAGGCGCCGCAGTGCGCTCACCGACATGATCACCAGTAGGGTCCATGGAAGCATGCCCACGATGATTGTGAGGAAGTTATACCAGAATGGTTTCACGTGGCTCTCATATGGCATTGTACCGGCGAGGCGCTGGAAGTTCTCTTCCCACACAAGTTGCAGGAACTCGCTGCCGCCGTGTTGCCATGCATAGTAATACCACACTGCCGGCACCACGAATGATGCCACGCACAATGCTGTCATGCGCCCGAGGGTAGGGAAGAATCTGTGGCCGCTGAACAGGAAGTAAAGTCCCATGACAAGGCATGGAAGCAGGGCGCCGACAGGTCCTTTGGTGAGGGTGGCGCATGTGAGCAGGATGGTAGCCACGCAGTAACGCCAGAAGTTGTCGCTCCCTCTGTGGCTGTTGACTGAGTACAAGACGTACATGGCGCCTACCATGCAGGCTGTGAGCACCATATCTACCCGGCAGGCTACAGCCGCGCGGTAAAACTCGATGCTTGTGGCTAAAATAAGAGACATGTACAGGGCAAAGCGCTCGCCGCGCTCTTTTTTTGCCCAACTGAAAGTCGCCATCACCAGAAATATGGCTGCAAGAGCAGAAGGGAGGCGTGACACGAACTCGTTTACCGTGCCTCCGTTGAAGACCGTTGCGAATATGGCTATGAGCCATGCCAAAAACGGCGGCTTATAGGGGATATCGCTTCCGCATGAAACGGGTAGCACCCAATCGCCCTGCTGAAGCATTGACACGGCGACTACCGCCTCGCGGGGCTCGCCCTTTGAGTAGAATAATGTCTCTCCGAGCCATGGTATCCACAGGATCACCAAAGCTATAAAAAGCACGAATCCCGTGCTGAAGTACACCGGTCTTTTCATAGGAGTCAGAAAATTATATCATGACAGGGGGCTGTTGACGAGTCCCCTGTCATTCATGTGGCAAAGATATGTAAAAAATCTGTGTTACACAAATAGTTCACCGTAGGTTTGTCAGGAGAAGGAAGGCGGGGGGGTAATCATTTGACATGATGCGGGTCGCAGGATGTCTGAGTTTCGATGAGGTATTTTATAAGTGCGTCATTGGTGCACAGAATCGATTCGAGCGAGCGGGCATATGCTGCGTAGTCTTCGATCTTGCGTCGTGCCACGCCGCTTTCTTCGGCGGCGGCAATGATTGCCGGTGCCACGGTGGTGAGTAAACGCTTGTCGAAGGGCTTGGGCAGGATATAGTCACGGCCGAATTTCAGATCATGTTCGCCGTATGCCCGTGCGATGTCGTCGGGCACCGGTTCATGGGCCAGTGCGGCTATGGCTGTGGCGGCGGCAACCTTCATGGGTTCGTTTATGGTTGTCGCACGGCAGTCAAGTGCGGCACGGAAGATGTAGGGGAAACCTAACACGTTGTTTATCTGGTTGGGATAGTCAGACCGGCCGGTTGCGAAAATCAGGTCGGGGCGGGCAGCCATCGCCACATCATAGGCGATTTCAGGCTCGGGATTGGCCAGGGCGAATACAATGGGGCGTGGAGCCATTGAACGGACCATGTCGGCTGTGAGCACATTGCCTACCGAGAGTCCGAGGAATACGTCGGCGCCTTTCATGGCATCGCTCAAGGTGGCTATGTCGGTGCGGTCGGTGGCAAAATATTTCTTATATGGTGTGAGATCAGTACGATCGTTGCGCACCACGCCGTGAGAGTCACACATTATGATGTTTTCGCGGCGCATACCAAGGGCGCAGTACAGTCTGGTGCAAGCCATGGCTGCTGCTCCGGCCCCGTTGACTACCATCTTGACCTCGCCTATGTGCTTGGCCTGCAACTCAAGAGCATTTAACAGGCCGGCCGCCGAGATAATGGCTGTGCCGTGCTGGTCATCGTGCATGACAGGTATGTCGCAGCTTTCGCGCAGCTTTTCTTCGATCTCAAAGCACTCGGGAGCCTTGATGTCCTCGAGATTTATGCCGCCGAAAGTAGGAGCGAGTGCCTTTACAGTCTCGACAAATCTGTCGGGATCTTTTTCGTCAATCTCTATGTCGAATGCGTCAAGGCCTGCGAAAATCTTGAACAGCAGAGCTTTGCCCTCCATGACGGGTTTTGATGCCTCGGCTCCGATATTGCCGAGTCCTAATACGGCGGTGCCGTTGGAGATTACGGCCACAAGGTTGCCGCGGTTTGTGTATTCGTAAGCTTTACCGGGGTCATCTTTTATCTCGAGGCAGGGATAAGCCACGCCGGGCGAGTAAGCGAGCGCCAGATCGGCCGGGGTGTCATAGGGTTTGGTGGGCACAACTTCAGTTTTGCCCGGGGTGGGATAGCGGTGATAGTTCAGCGCCGCTTGTTTCAAGTCGTCGTACATATATAAGTATGATATTTTTAGATTAAGAACGTTGCTGCGCCCCGTTTAGTTTATTCAAGGGCGGGTGTGAACGTGAATCACTTATTGTTTTTGTCTTTGTTGCAGGAATTTTGGAGAGGGCACCCCTTGCAGGCTGAGTCGCAATTGTCATCGCCTGATGAGCATCCGGTGCCTTGATGCCGCAGAGAACGCCACAGCATGAATGCCGCTATCGCTACGATGAGGGCTACGATTATGGTCTGCAGGGTGTCTGTCATGTCTTTTTCTTCTTTTTTGTGGCCCGTGCCACTGCTGCAGGTGTGGAGTCGGCTGCCAGATCGGTGAATGGGATGCGGAAGCCGCATCCGGAGGCATATTCAGAGCATCCGAAAGCTGTGTGCCCCTTTATTATGTGTCCCTTGCCGCATAATGGACACATAACCTCATCAAGGCTCTTTGGAGACTTGGCGCGCGGAGCACGGGGCTTTTTGGTCGCGGAGGTTTTGGCCTCAGGCGCACGGGTCGCCGGGGCGGCGGTGTCAATGCGTCGCGGAGTGTTGTCGCAGAGCACGTCGTGCACGATCTTGGCGATCATTTCCTTGAGTTGGGCCACGAAGTCGGCGGCCGAATATTCACCTCGCGATATGCGCCTCAGTTTGTTCTCCCACAGGCCTGTAAGTCTCGGGCTTTTGATCAGGTCCTCGTTGATGGTGTTGATAAGCTCGATGCCGGCCTGAGTGGCTACGATACTCTTGCGCCGCCGCTCTATGTAGCGCCGCTTGAAGAGTGTCTCGATTATGGCGGCGCGGGTGGAGGGGCGACCTATGCCATTTTCTTTCATGGCCTCACGCAGTGTTTCGTCTTCGATGCTGCGGCCGGCAGTCTCCATGGCCCGCAAAAGTGTGCCTTCGGTGTACAGTTTTGGTGGTTGGGAGGTCTTTTTTACCACTGACGGCGAGTGTGGGCCGGTCTCGCCGGTTGTCATTGGCGGCAGTGTGGCTTCGTCGGCATCGGTGCCGGCGGCGTCATTGTCTTTGCGGGGGTATAGCACACGCCATCCCGGTTCGGTGATTACCTTTCCGGTAGCTTTGAAAGCGATGTCGTCAACGCTTGCCTCCACGACAGTCTGTCTGGCGAGACAGTCGGGATAAAAGGCTGATATGAAGCGTATGGCTATGAGATGGTACATGAGTTTCTCTTCACCCATAAGCCTCTCGGGAGACTCTCCGGTGGGAATTATGGCATGGTGATCAGTTACCTTCGAGTTGTCGAACACTTTCTTTGACTTTGGGATACGCGCTGAAAGGACCGGTGCGGTTTTGTCGGCGTAAGGGGTCATGCGTTCGAGAATTCCGGGAACCTTCGGATATATGTCGTCGGGCAGGTAGGTGGTGTCGACGCGCGGATATGTCGTTACTTTCTTTTCGTATAGCGATTGTATGAGGCGCAGTGATTCGTCGGCGCTCCAACCCCAGCGGCGGTTGCACTCGACCTGCAGGGAAGTGAGGTCAAAAAGCCTGGGGGGAGCCTCGCGCATCTGTTTTGATGAGACATTGTCGATGCGCAGTGGCAACGGTACAAGGCGGGTTACCAGCCCGGCCGCTTTGTCAGGATCGTCGAAACGCACGGCTGCTGTGAAATCGGCGCCGCGGTAGGCGGTGTGTACTTCGAACGTGTCGTGGGGTACAAAGTTCTCGATCTCAAAGTGACGTTTCACAATCATGGCGAGAGTGGGTGTCTGCACACGGCCTATTGACAATACTTGCCCCGGCTGAGAGTATTTGAGGGTGTAAAGACGGGTGGCGTTCATGCCCAGGATCCAGTCTCCAATGGCTCTTGACAGGCCTGCGAGGTAGAGGTTGTCGAAATTCTTCTGATCCTCAAGCGCGGCAAATCCGTCGCGTATCGCCTGGTCAGTCATTGAGGAGATCCACAGG
Organism: Odoribacter sp.; assembly: GCA_023663145.1. Classification (GTDB taxonomy): domain Bacteria; phylum Bacteroidota; class Bacteroidia; order Bacteroidales; family Muribaculaceae; genus CAG-873. Next base: position 58,358 of record JAMPHZ010000016.1, on the reverse strand, counting down.
CGTTTCACGGGACATTTGACTCCGGCTTTCTGCATCACCCACCGTTGTATCAACTCGCCTTCCTGGCCGGCGTCACCGCAATTGATTATCTCGTCGGCTGATGCGGCGAGAGTTTCTATGACGCTGAATTGCCGGCGTATGCCTTCGTCGTTGATCAGTTTTATGGAGAATCGCTCGGGTAGCATGGGCAGGGCGCCCAGGCTCCATCGCTTCCATCGCTCTGTGTAGTCGTTGGGCTCCTTCAGGCAGCACAGGTGTCCGAATGTCCATGTGATACAGTAACCGTTGCCTTCAAAATAGCCCTGCCGCCGTGCATCGGCGCCAAGGAGGCGGGCGATGTCGGCGGCAACGCTTGGTTTCTCCGTTATACAGAGCTTCATCAGGCTTTGACGTGGTTCTTTGCCTGCTGCCACAGGGCTTCCATCTCGTCGAGAGTCAGTTCACGTATAGTACGGCCTGAGGCAATGGCTTGTTGCTCAATGTAATTGAAGCGGGCAATGAATTTGCGGTTGGTGCGTTCAAGTGCATTCTCGGGGTTGACTTTGTAGAGTCTTGCTGCATTGATCACACTGAAGAGCAGATCGCCGAACTCTTCCTCGATGGCTGATCCGTCACCTTGTGCCAGGGCTTCAGATACTTCGGCGGTCTCTTCTTTCACTTTGTCCCAGACCTGAGCCGGTTTTTCCCAGTCGAAGCCTACGTTGGCGGCCTTTTCCTGCACGCGGAATGCCTTCACCAAAGCCGGGAGTGCCGCGGGCACTCCGGCCAGAACGGTGCGGTTGCCGCCGCGTTCCTTAAGTTTTATGTCTTCCCAGTTCTGCTCAACCTGATGGGCGTCATCGGCTTTCACTGTGCCGAATACATGGGGGTGACGGAAAATTAGTTTGGCGTTGAGGGCATCGGCTACGTCGGCAATGTCAAAACGGCCATTCTCATCGGCGATTTTTGAATAGAACAGTATGTGCAGAAGCACGTCGCCGAGTTCTTTCTTTATTTCGGCAGGCTCTCCTTCGAGCAGAGCCTGGGCGAGCTCGTATACTTCTTCAATGGTGTTGGGGCGTAGAGATTCGTTGGTCTGTTTGGCATCCCAGGGGCATTTTACCCGCAGGATGTCAAGTGTATCCATTATGCGTCCCAGAGCCTCAAGGCGTTCTTGGCGTGTGTGTGACATTATTTTGACTTTTTATAGGCGGTGATACCTGAGTTGAGCCATTGCACGAATGCGGGGACGTCTTCGTCGTAGGCTCGAGGCTCTTCGAGGGGGCGCCCTTCGTTGTCGAGTATCACGTAATAGGGTTGTGAATTGATGTCGAATTTATGCCGTTGCAGGTAGCTCCACCGGTCGCCTAAGGTGGTAAGGGTAGTCACTGATCCGTACTCCTCTACCTGCTCAGGGGTCTCGAGTTTGGTCTTATCGTCGACCATGAGTTTTATCAGCACGTAATCGCGTTCGAGGATGGTACGCACGTCGTCGGTGTCGAAGACCGCGCCTTCCATCTTGCGGCAGTTGACGCAAGCGTATCCCGAGAAGTCAACCAATACCGGCAGGCCTTTTTCGCGGGCATACATCATGCCTTCGTCGTAGTCGTGGAACTCCTTGAAAGTGCCGCCGTAGAGGTTGAAATCCTGGGTGGTAAGCGGCGGGGCGAACGCGCTGATCGCTTTTAGCGGGGCTCCCCAGAGGCCGGGCAGCATGTACACCGCGAATGAAAGAGAGGCGGTGGCGAGGAAGAAACGGAAGACCGATACGTGCCCGGTGTCGCCGTCATGTGAGAACTTGAGTTTGCCAAGCAGGTACATTCCCAACAGTACGAACAGTACGATCCAGATCGCTATGAATACCTCGCGGTCGAGGATACGCCAACCGTATGCAAGGTCGGCTACGGACAGGAACTTGAGCGATAGAATGAGTTCGATGAAACCCAATACAACCTTGACTGTGTTGAGCCAGCTGCCTGACCGTGGCATCTCCTTGAGCAATGATGGGAAGAAGGCAAAAAGGCCGAATGGCAGTGCAAGGCCAAGGGCGAAGCCTCCCATGCCCATGGCCGGCCCGAGGATGCTGTCGTTTGATGCGGCCTCGACAAGCAGGGTGCCTATGATGGGACCGGTGCAGCTGAATGATACCAATACCAAGGTGAATGCCATGAAGAATATAGATACCATGCCGGTGGTGCTTTCTGCTTTCGAGTCCATTGCATTTGACCACCGTGCAGGCAGTTTTATGTCAAAGGCTCCGAAGAATGATATGGCGAATATCACAAGGAGCAGGAAGAACAGAACGTTGAAGGTCGCACTTGTCGCTACCTCGTTAAGCTTGCCGGCTCCGAATATCAATGTGAGAGCTATACCCAATACCAGATATATCACGATGATGCTCAGAGCATAGATTATGGCGTCGGTGATGGCGCGCCGACGGGATTTGCCTTTCTTCAGGAAGAAGCTCACAGTCATGGGTATCATAGGCCAGACGCAGGGTGTGAGCAGGGCGAGCAGACCTCCTAAGAATCCGAACCCGAGGAGTGTCCACCAAGTGGCTGAGTCAACGTCATCGCCCGGCATGCTGACCTTTTCAATGTCTACTTTCTCCCATAGCTGAGAGTAGTCGGCGGCCACGGCGGCGGGTGCAGCCACAGCGGCCGGTACTTCAGGGTTGTCGTTTCCTGTGGCAGCTGCAGGCGCAGTGCCGAAAGTGAGGTCGAATGACTCGCGCGACGGAGGCGTGCAGGCTTGATTGTTGCAGGCCATATAAGTTATGGTGCCCATGATTGTCGCGCCGGTGGCACCTGGGACGAGTTTGAAGGGGCGGCTGAAGGTCACGGTGCCTTCCCACCATGGCAGGTTCAGCTTGAGTGTCTCATCAAAATGTACAGAAGGCTCAAGACCGGGAGTGACCGGAGCAGTGAATTCAATGCCATCAGTCCCTTCGAAGTCAAATTCGGTGGGTTGTGAGCTGTCAGGCGGCAAGGCCATTCCATATATGTGCCATCCGTCTTCGATTACAGCTTTCCACACTACCACGCCTTCGGTGTCAGATGTGCTTTCGATGGATGTAGTCCATTGTACGTGCACCGGGCGCCCTGCGGCGAAGCTTGTAATACTGAGAATCAGTGATATAAGAATAAGTGTAATGCGGCTCATTTCTTGATCTTGTAAGTTAGTGTTTCAGATGACGGAGGCAGGCACGTGGCATCGTTGCATCCCATGTAGTTTACGGTGATTTTCACTATCGGATCATCTCCGGTGACTTTGAACGGAATGGTGAATTCCACATTGGTATCCCACCAGTTGAGGTCAATGTCGAACATTGGGTCATGTACTGTTTTTGACTTGACTGATGCAGTGGCCGGACCTGTGAAAGATATTCCGGTGGAAGCTGATGTTGTGATTTTTGTAGGCTTCGGGCCGCCTTCGGGCAGTGTTGTGCCATAAAGATGCCACCCTTGGCTTACCAACGCCCTAAGGGTTACAATGCCTTGAGTGTTGTCGGTCATGGTTATGCTCATCCGCCATCGTATCGGTTTAGGTTGCTGGGCGGTAGCGGCACATACTGTCGCTAATATTATTGTGAATAATATAAGAAGACGCTTCATTTCAATTATATTTTTGGCAAAGTTACGAAAAAAAATTGCATTAATGGCGTTATGGCAGGTGGCGCGGCATAGCTCAAAAGTGTCAGTTTTACGCGCGCGTACCTTAAAAATATGTAAATATATAGTTGGTCTCAGTTTTTTGCTTCGCTGTATTCTGCGGCGCGACGAGGATTCATTGGGAACCAACCCTTTATTACGCGTTCGCGTTGCTCGAATATCTCTTTAATGCTCCAGAACGATGAAAATGCGAATACGCCGGCGAGAGTGGCTAACAGAATGTCGTCAAGCATGGTTGAAACGATACACATCAACACTCCGGCAACGGCGAACCACCACCAACAACGCGTGCCGAAGTAATATTCGCATTTTATCACTATAGGATGGAAAATTCCGATACAAAGAAACGTGCCCAAGCCTATTATAAGGCCTAACACGTGGTAATTATGCATTAATTCAGTCATTGTATATCAATTTAGGGTACAAAGATAGCAATAAGGGCGAGGTTGTGCAATACCTAAAAAGTATGAAAAGCGTATAGAAAATAGAAAAAACGTGAGCGAAATGAAAAAAAACGCGAAAATATTTGCACAGTTCAAAAAAGGTGCGTAACTTTGCAGCGCTTTAGACGAGAAAGGGCGCTTAGCTCAGCTGGTTCAGAGCATCTGCCTTACAAGCAGAGGGTCGGGGGTTCGAATCCCTCAGCGCCCACTCTTTTTTACCAATCTCGTCGCAGGGCGCTTAGCTCAGCTGGTTCAGAGCATCTGCCTTACAAGCAGAGGGTCGGGGGTTCGAATCCCTCAGCGCCCACGATTAACCGGAGTGATTCTCACTCCGGTATTTTTTTATGTATCCACTCAATCAGCTCTGCAATCAGATCGTATGGTTATAAAGAAAAGCGAACTCAGATTGTTGTCTGAATTCGCTTTTTGGTGGAGTATAGCGGTATTCACTCGCTTAACTCTTAACCGTTTATTTATCAGTCGTTTGTCTTTTATAATTGAAAGACTACTAACAAATTTTTCTAACAAAGTAACCAATTATCGCTTCTCAAAGCGTGGTTAATTCATCGGCAAAGTTACACAAACAAATTAAAAGTCCAACAATCGCAACTGACTTTTTTTAATTACATCAATTAGAATTCTTTTAAAATTCGCCCTATATATTTTTTAACATAGGGAAATAGCGAACAATTATCTATAACAATTAGGGGTATTTCAGCATTTTTATTGCACTGGAAAGAAATGATACAGTGACACAACTATATTAGCGAATGACTGAAAATGTAACCAAACATCAATAAAGCCGAGAAAAGAAAGAAAAAAATAAGTGGGTGGGTATGGTGTCGGGTGCGGTATCTGGGTGTATTGTCGGCCTATATTTTTTCAATCTCATTTTTGTGCGACTGGAAAAGGGTTATAAAAAGTAGTCGTTTTTTTGCTGTTAATCATAACTCCAGTGTTTCACTTACTTCTCACCCTTAAACTTTAATACAGTGATATTCAGCACTATTTATAGCTCATAAGATTGCAAAAGGTAGTTAGTAATCAATACAATCCAAGCGCATTATTTTCAGTCATGGAAACAAGGTGATTTTTTAGAACGATAGTCAATTGTTCTTACTTTTCACTTCACTATCACAAATTAAAGTAGCCAAAAAGATAGACAGCCAAGGAAATATCAGAAAAATTTTCCTCAGAAAATTAAACCTCGTATTAAAAGTGTGGCTATTCGTACACGAATACCAAAACAAAGGGAGCGAAACCAACTCTTTGTAAAAATCGGTATCCTTACGAACGATGGCAAAGAAACCAAGACTGACACAGCCAAAAACCATTCAAGAGAAAAGAGCCGTACAGTTTGCAGTTGACCTACTGACAAAGTACGGTTATGGGTATGTAATCCCAGTGGGATATGTGGAGCTATCAAATGAACTGGCCGAGAATGGCGTGAAAATTTCCTTTATGACAATAATTTCATACTGGAAAGCACTTGAACGTATGGGGTACGCTACGCGTGAAATGGGTGCGCGTGTCAATGGCGTAACCCACACACTTAATCGTTACGCATTTCAAAAAGTTACCCAGTAATGCAGGACAGAGAGAAAAAACAATATCATAACATTATCCCAATCGGCAACGCCTTTGCAACTTTGGCATGTGGATTTAGCGCACGATTGACAGTGCATTTTGAGCAAATGCCAAAACGACCGCCAAAACATGCAGTTGCACTCTTATTATATCTCTGTGACTGGATGCAACGCAACAACCTATATAACGAAAATAGAAATGCAACAATAGGTGTTAGTTTGTCAGTGCGTGAACTTGCTACACAGATAGGAGCAAAGAACGCCAAGACTGTATATAATGGCATGAAGTGGCTTGAACACGAAGAATGGGTTAACATAGACAAAGGAAATAACCAAACAAATAAGACTGTTGTGATTGTCAATGTGGATAAAGTCAACCAATTTGCCTCTACTGACATTCAAGAAAAACCGCCCAATTTCAATTATGACTATCAACAAGAGTTTTGGGAAAATTTCCTAAAAAATCGCTGTGTAAAGTCATAGCTTACACACGCTGTGTAAAACTATACGTTACACAGCGGTGTGTAATCCATAGCTTTACACGGCGGTGTGTAAAATCATACGTTACACACCGATAATCTCAATATTAAGATGAAATATAGCGGTAACTACTTGTATTTCAATGTTATTGAGCATTGCGCCAATGATTTACGTAGTAGCCCTATTAATTAGTAAATTAATAAGTTCTTATAATGATTATAATAAGTTTAGATACAGCAAGTAAAAAAACTGGCTATGCAATTTATAAAGATGGAACGATAATAACACACGGAGCGTGGAAAATCGACCAGTTAAGACCGTTCAGTGATTTAGAGCGGAAAATTACCACAACAATAGCCAAATACGGTGCAACCATAATAGTAGCGGAGGACATCTATAAAAGCCAAGACACACGTTTACAAAGTGCATTTGACGCATTGAGCAAATGCCACGGAATTTTACACCTCATAAGTGAAAAAACGCAAATACCTTTAACGCTCATAGACCCACGGAGAGCCAAGCGCAAAATGTGGGGTTATACAACTGCGAGAGCCGATCACCGAACAATGACACGCCAAGAGCAAAAGCAACGTATGTGCAAAGCCGTGGAGCGTTTAGGGTATCAGCTAAAGACAGACCGCAACGGCAACAAAGATAACGACCAAGCGGACGCAATAGGAATACTTATAACATATCTCAACGCCCACAATCTCCCAGTGACGCACCCAAAAAGCCAAATTAATCCAATTAGGGGCGTTTCTCCAGTTGGATAAGATTGAAAAAGACCTTACAAAGCCAATTTAACGACTTTGTAAGGCCTTTCTATATGGATTGTGGTTTACTTGCTGAATTGCTGTGAAACCGCGTCTAATAGCTTTTCAATGTTCTTTCGGTTCTTGCTCATATTCTCACGCCCCTTTTTAGCGACACACGACAATACGGCTTTTGTTTTGTTTGGGGCAATCTCCATTAGCTGAATATCTATCCACTCACCAAATGAAGCCATTGAAGCACCAACACCCAGCCTCACACGCCCCCCGACCTCATCAACTCGGTTAACCTCATACCCTAATTGCTGTGAAGCCTTTTTGATAGCGTCAATTAAGGCGGTTTGACTGCAAGAGTACATATACTCTTTTGGGGCGTTGCTCTTTCCTGCGTTCATCGCTGTGCGTATGATTAGACCAATCACGCCACCGATAGCAACAAAAATTAAAATCTCCATTACAATTCAATGCCTTACAATTTCCTATCCGGCTGTTACGATTATACAAAAAAGGCGTGGAAACTGTTAACTAACCAAATTTCGGAGGCTCTGGACTGCCTGACACTTTCGGATAGCAACAGCCCACGCCCCGATATTGCATATTGGAGAATATACAACCAAGGGCGTAGGCATATCGCAAACATCTTTAAGTGTCGTGAAAGTGTCCAGTTTTCCGAAATAAGATATTGCTAAACGCCTACAATTTATAAATTGCCGTCCACTCTTGTACGGCTCTGCAAATATACTAATTTTATTTGAAGCCTCAACACCAAAAGAGTAGCAATGTAATACAACCAATCATTTTCAGCAAAAGCACCGTGAAAGAGCCTTAAAACAGCCTTGCACGGTGCTTTCAATAAAGAGTGTCCAGTTATATTCACATACCACTGGGATAAATGTAAATGTTCATAGCATTTGTTGACCCAAACTAACCGCCTATATTGGTGGTAGTCTGTTTCAAATTTCGTTACCGCTGACCTCTTTTATTGCCATTACTATGTTAGTGTAATCAGTATCGGACACGTTGAGTATATCCAACACTTTTAGAGCAAATTCGGTGCTATTTGTCGGTATCAAATAGACATCGCCAAAAGCAAATTTAATAGCCCTTATAACATCGGTTGAGGGTTTCAATTCTGCGTGATAATAAAGACACTGGGAGCTGTCTTTGTCGTAGGCAACCACAAAACCCACTAAATTAGAGTATTCAATCAGTTTCACATCTTGTTGAGGTTGAAAATACTGGGGGTTACTCATCAAAGGGCAACCCCCAGTAACGATTAAAAAACAAGTGGTTGCAATTCGGTGTCTTTGATATAGTGTTTTTCCAACATTCGTACACTTGTACCGCCGTGCTTTGCCAGTAGCGTAGAGTTCACGCCAGTACTGGCAACGTGAGAGAATACCGACCTCCTAAAGTAATAAAGTGTTAAGCCCTCAACGCCGACAAGCGTACCAATCTTTTTCAAATGGGCGTTGATGTTACCCAGTATGGTATTACTGGCAATTCTCCATTTGTCGTTGCCGTCTTTCGTGGATATATCCCAGCGAGTTTCATTCATAGGGAAAGGGAGCAGGTAACCGCCTTTTGACTGACCGCTATATTTTTCTATTATTGCCAGTGCATTAGGGTTTAATGGCAATTTTACTTGCTGTGGATTGTTGTGGGTGCGTTTTTTGTATGGGATATATTCCAGTACTTTAGTACCGTTTGAAAGTGTGCGAATCATATCTGTCCGCCACAACAGCATATCAGCAGGGCGAGCCATTGTGTAATACTGGAGTAAAGCAGCATCCAAGTATAACGGTTGCATTTGACGGTTGCGGTGTCCTTTGGGGTTGATAACTTGACCGCTGAAAGATAGTACCTTTTCAAATTGTTCAGCGGTAAGAGCCTTCAACGGTTCGGCAGTGGTCTTTACTTGTTTTGGGGCATCTTCACGAAAACGATACTCTATTACATTGAAATTCTTTTTGCGTTTCTTTGCTTCATTGACAACGTGAAGTAATGTGGCGTTGAGGTTCTTATAATTAGCACCTTTCTTAACTCGCTTTACCCAGTTGGCAAAGGCCATTAAATGCTCATCGGCTATTTTCTCTATCGGAGTATCAACAAGCACAACACCGTTATACATCGGCTTTTCAAACTTTCTTACTTTGCCCTTTGCGCTCTTATGGTCTTCTCCATTGAGATTGTGGAGCAACGACAAATAAAGTTGATAGTTTTTCGTGGGTAGCTGTCTTTGTTCATCAATCAGCACTGAAATGAAATCGCCCAGTTTTTCCGTCAGATCTTCCGCGCCCTTATTCTCTTGGATAGCGTCAATCAGCTGTTGAGGTGTCGTAATGTTGCCAGTGCCTAATAGTTCTTCGCACTTGTCTTTGATAGCGTCTAATTTAGCATTGTTCGCTTTCTCGGTGTCGGTGACTGGCTGAAAGCGTTGTGTTTTCTTGTCCCAAGTAGATGGGTTGTAACTTTCCAGTTCTTCCACTGGGAGTGGTTTACGGCTTGACGGTATGCCCTTAAAAGCGCATACCAAACACACCAAACCTTTTTTCTTGCCTGGTGCGGAGGTTGTAAATGAAAAAATGATTGTTGCCATCTTGTTTTTAATCGTTTGGCAGTGAGTAACGATTTTCAGCTACTGAAAGAATACCCCTATTGTCAAGCCTAACATATTTGGCTAACATTTGTGGCTTTTGATGGGCTATTGTCAGTAACCGCCGTGTGGTTTTTTATGTTCCAGTTAAAAAAGTCAATACCACAATTCAACTTAATTAAATGAAAACCACTCAATTGAAAAAGACTTAACCTTTAATATGTCGGTTAAGTCTTAAGTAAGTGGAGTATAGCGGACTCGAACCGCTCACCTCGACACTGCCAGTGTCGCGCTCTAGCCAGATGAGCTAATACCCCTTGGATTTTGCTCTGCAAAGTTATGCTATTTTTATGTATCTGCAAAATAAAATTTTACAATTAACGTATGTTTTGATATATTTATAGTATTTAAGTTTGCTATGCCATGGTTTTACACTACCTTTGCTTTTGATTTTTGACCCTGTATGGTTCATTGAATTACACAATCTATAACCATGAATCTTAGACATTTATTTACTATGCTCCTTGTGGCTGTCGCCTCGGTGGCGACAGCTTTCGGAGCTGAAATCACCGTAGGTGCCGCACGTGTTGATCAATACAAGCCTTTGCTCGAAGGCAAGCGGGTGGCACTTCTGTCAAATCATACCGGTATGGTAGGTGACAGGCACACGCTTGATATTCTTCTTAATAACGGCATCAATGTCGTTACTATCCTGGCTCCCGAACATGGATTCAGGGGTGTGGCTGATGCCGGCGAACATGTGTCAAACAGTGTAGATGCCGCTACCGGTATTCCTATCGCATCACTTTATGATGGCGGAAAGCGCCGCCCGTCTGACGAGGTGATGAATAGTTTTGATGTGATAGTTTTCGATATTCAGGATGTGGGCTTGCGTTACTATACATATTATTGTACGATGTATGATATGATGAACGCATGCAGTGAGATGGATAAGGATTTCGTGGTGCTTGACCGGCCCAATCCCAATGGCATGACTGTAGACGGTCCGATCCTTGATATGAAATATGAATCGGGTGTCGGAAGGTTGCCCATTCCGGTAGTGCATGGAATGACTCTCGGCGAACTTGCCCGCATGATAGTTGGAGAGGGTTGGCTGAAAGGAGACAAAGGGTTGGCACTTGAGGTGGTACCCTGCCTCGGTTACACGCATGCTTCCCGTTATGAATTGCCGGTGGCCCCGTCTCCCAATCTGAGGTCTATGATCTCGGTATACCTATATCCGTCGGTGTGCTATTTTGAAGGCACTAAAGCGAGCCTTGGGCGCGGTACGGATGCTCCGTTTGAGATTTACGGACATCCCGACTATAAAGGCGGGTCATTCACGTTCACACCGCGCAGCGTGCCCGGAGCCAAGAATCCTCCGCTTCTCGATCAGGAATGTCACGGCGTGGATCTGCGCGGCGTGGATCCTGAGGACGCGATTGCTCAGGGTGTGAATCTTGCCTATGTGATTGATGCATATAATGCCACCGGCTTGGGGGAGAAATTCTTCACACCGTTCTTTGAGAAGCTCATTGGCCGCGATTATGTGCGCAAGATGATACTTGAGGGGCACACCGCTGATGAGATAAAGGCTGTATGGGCCGGAGATGTTGCCGCATTCAAGGAGCAGCGCCGCCCTTATCTCCTATATGCCGAATAATTTCGAAAGATTGTTTTAAGTAAAGCTATAACCGAATATAACTATAGATATGTCACTTCCAGTAATCGTTATAATAACCATAGTGGGGTATTTCGCCCTGCTGATGATAGTGTCATACTTTGCCTCCCGTGGCAGCGACAATTCAACATTCTTCACCGGTAACCGGCAGGCCCCATGGCCTGTGGTGGCGTTTGCCATGATAGGGGCGGCCATATCGGGCGTGACCTTCATATCGGTTCCGGGAATGGTGGTCGGCAAAGGATATGCCTACCTGCAGATGGTTCTGGGCTTTATTGTGGGCTATTTTGTGATAGCTTTTGTGTTGGTGCCGCTGTTCTATAAGAAGAATCTCATATCGATATATGGTTATCTTGAGGAGCGGTTCGGAAAGAATACTTATCGAGCCGGCGCATGGTTTTTCTTCGTGTCCAAGATGCTTGGCGCGGCTGTGCGTTTCTTTGTGGTGTGTGCGGTGCTTCAGTTGCTCGTCTTCTCGCCTCTGCATATTCCGTTTACGTTCAACGTGATCGTTACGATTGCCCTTATATGGCTTTATACGGTGCAGGGCGGTGTCAAAACTTTGATATGGACCGACACCCTGAAGAGCTTCTGCCTCATAATGTCGGTGATTCTGTGCATATATTTTGTGGCTCAGAATCTCGGTTTTTCGTTTGGCGGAATGGTAAGCGCCATTACCGATCATCCGTCGTCGCAGATGTTCTTTTTTGATGATCCCAAGGCCGGCACATACTTCTGGAAGCAATTTCTGGCCGGTGTGTTCATGGCCATCGCAACCAATGGCCTTGATCAGGACATGATGCAGCGCAATCTTACCTGCAAAGATTCCCGCCAAAGTCAGAAGAACATGATAGTGAGCGGAATCCTGCAATTCTTTGTTATAGCTCTCTTCCTGCTTTTAGGAACATTGCTCGTGATATTTCTTGACCGCAACGGGATGGCCCTGCCCGAGAAGAGCGACGAGATATTCGGCATGGTGGCCACCCATCCGTCAATGCCCGTTATCGTGGGTGTGCTTTTTGTGTTGGGATTGATTTCGGCGGCTTACAGTGCGGCCGGCTCAGCCCTGACTTCCCTTACCACTTCATTCACTGTGGACATTCTCGGAGCGCACAAGACGCAGGACACGGCGCGTCTGACGCGTACGCGTAAGGCCGTGCATATGGTTATGTCGGCTTTGATGGGGCTGGTGATCATTGCATTCTATTATTTGAGTCAGGAAGATGCAATATCGGCGGTCTATACCTTGGCGTCATATACCTACGGCCCGATACTCGGATTGTTTGTCTTCGGCATGTTCCGCAGCAAGCCGGTGCATGACCGCCTTGTGCCGGTGGTGTGTGTGGCCGCCCCGGTGCTTTCGTGGTGTATTCAGTGGGGGCTTAACCGTCTGTGGGGCTATGAAACAAGCTTCGAGTTGCTTCTACTCAATGCATTTCTTACATTTGTGGGGCTTCAGTTGCTTACAATCAAGGTCCGCAAGCCTGTTACGGCTCAAGAAAACGCCTGATGGCACGCGAGAGCATAAACCGTTGTGTATGGCTCGTTGATACCATACGCCGCTACCGTCGCATCACCCGTCGCGAGCTTGATGCGCTGTGGATGCGGTCGGCGTTGGGTAACGGAAAGCCTATGTCACGACGTACGTTCTACAATCACCGTGATATGGTGGAAGAACTGTTCAATCTGCGCATCGAATGTGACGAGAGCACCTATGAGTATTATATAGCTCATGATGACAGCAATGCTGACAATGTGGCTAACTGGCTGCTGAATACAATGAGCCTCAATGACCTGTTGGCAGGGTCACGCGAGGTGTCGCACCGCATATTTGTAGAAGATGTCCCTTCGGCCCGTGATCATCTTGGGCTGCTTATCGAGGCTATAAAGGCTAACTGCCGGGTTACATTCAGTTATCATTCATATACCCGCTCGATGCCGGCGCAGGTGGTGATGGAGCCTTATTTCGTCAAACTATTCAAGCAGCGTTGGTACGTGGTGGGAAGAGTGGTTGGAGAGGACCGTGTGAAAACATATGCCCTCGACCGTGTCAAGGATATAACCGCGCGTAACGAAACATTCGAGTTGCCGCCCGATTTCGACCCTGCCGGGTATTTCAGTAATTCATATGGCATAGTTGTGACACAGAGCGAGGTGCGCAAGGTGGTTCTGAAAGTTGAACCGATCAAGGCCAAGTATATCGCCGCCCTGCCTCTGCACCATAGCCAGACACAGACTGTTGCTGACGGTTATTCACTATTTACGTTACATCTGCGCCTTACTGACGACTTTGTGCAGGAGCTGCTGTCGCACGGTGCCGGTATCACAGTGCTTGAGCCAGCAGAACTGCGCACGCGCATGGTGCAGGAATTGCGTAAGGCCCTGGATAATTACAGGTGACTTCTCCGTGTGTTATAGGAGAAGTCACCTGTGTATGATCGTGCGTGAGGATTTATCAGCGAATCAAAGCGCGACCGGCCCATACAAGCAGAACGCCCAATATCACACTCGCGGCAAGGTAAAGCACAAATGTGCTCCATTCCCCTTTTGAACCGAGCACCCACATATCGTCGGCAAATGCTGAGAATGTGGTGAAGCCGCCGCAGAAACCTGTGACAAGCAGTGCATTCTCGGCCGGTGTCATTATATGAGCTTTCTCCATAAGGCCGAGCAGAAGTCCTATAATGAAGCATCCTGTCAGATTAACCAAAAAAGTACCCATAGGAAAAGCGCCGTGCCACATGCCGGAACACCATTTTCCAACGAGATAGCGGCTACAGGAGCCTACGAATCCGCCGCATCCGGCCAAAAACATCGCTTTTATCATAAATTCTGTAAGGTTCTTAAGTTTAGACTTGCAAAGATAGAAACCTTTTATGAAAAATAAGGAGTGTGCCACTGAAAAAGATTTTAACAGCCTCAATGTCGGCACGGAGAAGTGTTGTGCAGAGGCCGTATTTGTGGTGATATAGGCTAAAAATTAGTTAAATTGGCGTAGTTTTATCGCTTTTCGCCAAAAAGTTTGTAATTTTGTCTTTATAATTTCTATAACAGCATTTTGCATGGAATCAGTGATCGACTACGACAGGGCGCAAAAATTGCGGGAAGGGTCTATTGAATTTGCAGAAATCAAGGACTCATATCTCTTCTGTACCTTATCAAAAGGTTGTGGCAAGACATTAGGAATCAATGAAAAGGCACTTAAACTTACAGGTACACTGCTCATCCTTGTGCGTGATGGAGATGAATTTGATATTGAAATAAACATGGAATCCCATCATATAAGGCGTAACACGCTTATCGTTGGATTCCCAGGCACAGTGGTGCAGCTGCAGCGTCAGTTGCCCGACAATATCGAGGCTCATATACTGTATTTTAATCTGTCGTTTCTTCAGAATGTCAACATCAACATGTCGTCAATCGCCTTACCGCCCATGATCCAGCGGCCTGAGCCCGTGCGCGAATTGACAGATCAAGAGTGTGAGCTGCTCATGAAATACCTTGAATTGCTGCAGATCAACACTGTTGATGACACCAACCGGCAGATCAACAAAAGCATCGCTGCCAGTCTGCTCGCGGCTCTGTTTTATCAGTTGGTGCAGTTCTATCACAAACGCATAACCGATATGCCCGATCAGGCACGCACTGTGAGCCGCCGTAATGAATATGTGCGCGAATTCCTGAAACTGGTGCACATTCACTTTGTAAAGGAGCGTTCGGTTACATTTTATGCCGAGAAGTTGTATATATCGCCCAAATATCTGTCATTGCTTGTCAAGGAATCGACAGGCCGCTCCGCCTCGCGATGGATTGATGACTTTGTTCTCATGGAGGCCAAGAATATGTTGCGCTTCTCGGGTAAGAATATCCAGCAGGTGGCGCTGGCCTTGAATTTCTCGACACAGTCATCATTCGGCAAATATTTCAAGCATCTCACAGGCATGTCGCCAAGTGAATATCAGAAAGCGTAAAAAGTATGGCACAAGATAATATAACACCGGCAAATACCGGTGACGAAAAACCCGTTAAACGCACCGTACTCGATGTTGAAGACGTCGTTGGAATGGTGCCTAAGCTCAAAGGACATGAGAAATTGGTGGAGAAAGCGCTCCATTGGTTGCGAGTCGACAAGGTCAATGACGTGCACGACCGCGGTTTCGATAACCCTGGTCCGCCGTTTGTGAAATTTCTGCTTGAAGACTTCAATATAAAGCTTCGCATAGACAACGAGCAGGTGCTCGATAACCTGCCACAGGGTGCTTTTATCACCGTGTCAAATCACCCGTTCGGGGCCCTTGACGGTATCACGCTGATACACATGGTGGCATCGCGACGACCTGAGTACAAGGTAATGGTGAATATGATCCTCAACCATATCACAGCCATGCGCCCCAATTTCATAGCAGTAGATCAGACAGCCAGTGATGACCCGGACAAAAAGGCCGTGTCAATCCAAGGAATCAAGAAAGCCATTATGCAGGTGCGCCGTGGCCATCCCATAGGGTTCTTCCCGGCTGGTGCCATGTCGAAAGTCAATATAAAGGGGCAGCTCGTCGACCGCCCCTGGCAGCCGTCGATCATCCGTCTGATAGAGCAGTTGAAAGTGCCAGTGATACCCATATACTTTCATGGCAGCAACTCGTTTCTGTTCAATTTCCTGGGAGTCGTGTGCTGGCAGTTGCGCACGCTGCGGTTGCCCTCCGAGGTGTGGCGCAAGTGTAACTCCACGCTGCACATCAGTGTGGGCGATCCAATTTCCGTAGAGGAACAACTCAAGCATCAGGGATCAACAGAGGAATTCTCGCAGTGGCTCAAGGATCAGACTTACGCATTAAAGAAGAAGTATAAATGAACACCGGCAATTCGCAAAGCACCGAGGTGTTGCAGGCCAAGCAGCGCTTCGGTATCATAGGCAATGCACCGCAGCTTGTGGCAGCTGTGGAGCGCACGCTGCGCGTGGCGCCCATTGATCTTTCGGTGCTTGTGATTGGCGAAAGCGGTACGGGCAAGGAGTTCTTCCCCAAGATCATACATGCCTACAGTCCTCGTAAACATGCCAAATACATAGCTGTAAACTGTGGTGCCATACCCGAGGGCACGATCGACTCCGAACTGTTCGGCCATGAAAAAGGGTCATTCACAGGTGCCGTGGCCTCTCGTAAGGGCTACTTCGAGGAGGCCGACGGCGGCACAATATTCCTTGACGAGGTGGCCGAGCTGCCTCTCACCACTCAAGCCCGCCTGCTGCGTGTGCTTGAGACCGGCGAGTTCATAAAGGTGGGCTCTTCAACCGTGCAGAAAACCAACATACGCATCGTGGCGGCCACCAATGTAGACATGGAGCGCGCCGTAGAGGAGGGGCGTTTCCGTCAGGATCTATATTATCGACTGTCGACTGTGCAGATCAGCATACCGCCGTTGCGTGACCGCGGCAATGACATAGCCCTGCTCGCACGTAAGTTCGCTGCCGACTTCGCTGAGCGATGGCACTTGCCGGGCATCTCATTCAGCGATGAGGCCCGGGCAGCATTGTTGCGTTACCGGTGGCCCGGTAATGTGCGTCAGCTTAAGAATATAGTGGAGCAGATAGCTCTTTTCGAAGCCGGAAAAACGGTAGAGGCCGATGTTGCCCGACGTTACCTCCCGGCTGCCATCTCCATGACTCCGGCTCTTGTGTCTGCGGACTCCGGCTCTGATAACTATAAACGTGAGCGCGAGATGCTCTTCAGTCTTATAATGCGTCTGCAGGCTCGTGTAGATGAGCTTGAACAACGGGTAGGCTCCGAGCCCGCACCTGCCGTGGCTGATGTGGTAAGCATTACCAAGCCGTCGCAAGCTGAGCCGGAAATCCACTTGCCTGACCGGGCCGCTCCGGGGAAGTTCTCGTTCAATACGTTTTATCCATCGAAGGAAGAACCGTCTGAAAACGAGGTGATCGACGCTCCATACTTCAGTGAGACCGACGCAGCTTCCGGGAATCCGGTGTCGCTGCGTGATCAGGAGCGCCGGGCGATAGAAGAAGCGCTCGCACGCACCAACGGCCAGCGAAAGGCGGCCGCCGCGCAGCTGAATATATCCACACGTACCCTTTACCGTAAAATAAAAGAATATGGCCTTGAATAAATATCTGCATATTCTGGTGGTCGCCGTGGCGACAGCCATGTCTATGGCCGTGAACTCGTGTGTGAGCTATACGTTCAACGGCTCTGCAATCGATTACACTGTCTACCGCTCGATTGCCGTGAGCGATTTCCCGATCCGTGCTGCATTGGTGTATCCACCGTTGCAGATAACATTTGAGAATGAACTTCAGAACTATATCACACGTAACACCCGCTTGCAGATACTTGATGCAGGGGCTGATCTGGAGCTTAGCGGAGAGATCACCGGTTACAACCTCACCCCGCAGGCTGTGACAGAGAATGCTCTTGCTTCCCAGACACGTCTTACAATATCGGTGCGTGTGAAGTATACTGACCTCAAGAATGATAAAAACAATATAGACCAGACATTCTCGGCCTACCGTGACTTTGATGCCTCGCTTATGCTCACCGATGTGCAGGACGATCTGTGCCAGCAGATATCGACCGAGCTTGTCGATCTCATATTCAACGCCACTTTGGGTAACTGGTAACCTGCTCGTTCAATGGATTATTATAGCAAATTACTCACCAAGATAGCTTCAGCTCCGGGAGAGCTTACATCAGATGACATAGAGGCGCTTTCGCGTGCCTGCCGCGAGTATCCGGCTTCGGCTGTGGCCGCAGCCGCACTTCTTAAATACGGCGGCTCGCGTCTGTCAGATGCCGAGCGTGACGCGTTGCGTAGGCGTGTGGCTTTGTTGGGTGGTGACCGGGACAACCTGATAGCGATGATTGATCCTTCGGGGCGTGGTTTTGATAACTTTTATCCCACAGAGCCGATTGTAAGGAAGCCGGCCACCGAAAGTGCCATTGATACTTTCCTTGAGACATACGGCCACCGCACACCGGAGGAAGACGCTCTGCTCGAACGCATGATATTCAATCCTGTGCCCGACTATGCGGAGACTCTGGCGCGCACATCGCCGTCATCTTCGGCCGGGGCACCGAAGGAGGGTTCGCAGGATGCCATGATAGATGCGTTCCTGGCTGCCAATCCGGCTCCGGCGATTCCCGCTGCTGAGCCTGAGCCGCCCCAGGCTCCCGCCCGACAGCCGAAGGTATCCCGACAGCCGGCGGCTGCATCACCTCAACCACCGTCGGATGGCTTGCTTAGTGAAAGTCTTGCTAAAATTTTCATAAAACAAGGCCGATATGACCGCGCCTATGAAATTATTAGCAATTTAAATTTGAATTATCCGGAAAAAAGTGTTTACTTTGCAGACCAATTGCGTTTCCTGCGGAAACTGATGATAAATCAGCGCTATGCGCCCGTTAAAAACGCATGATCAACCAGTCAAAATCACAGACACACATACAAAAATAAAAATGTACGTAGTAATAATTGTATTGACCGTAATTGTAGCGGTGCTCCTTATAGGCATCGTTCTGATTCAGAAATCAAAAGGCGGCGGCCTTTCGTCGCAGTTCGGTAACGCAGGCTCTGTAATGGGTGTGCGCCAGACCAACAGCTTCCTCGAAAAGACCACCTGGACCCTCGCCGGCTTGATCGCCATCCTGTCGATCGCATCAGCCTACACCATGCCTAAGGCTGACACCGGCACCCGTATCCGCACCGAGCAGGCTCCTTCGCAGCCCTCAATGCCTACAGGTGGCCAGTTTGCAACTCCCGCCACTCAGGAGGCTGCTCCTGCACAGGCAGTTCCCGTTTCTGCCGAGGCTCCCGCTGCTACGGCTGAATAACCGGAAAAGGTTATATCCCATAAACCCATATCCTTTACCCAGGTGGCTGCATCGTCGCCCGGGTTTTGGTGTTTAGCTACATTGTATGAATAGAAAAGATTTTGAAATAATGGCGCCGGTGGGCAGCTATGATTCTCTGGCTGCCGCTATCGATGCCGGCACCGATGCAGTATACTTCGGCGTTGAGGGTCTGAATATGCGCTCGCGCTCGAGTGCCAACTTCACCCTTGATGATCTGCATGAGATAGCCCGCCGCTGTTCATCGGCCGGTGTGAGGACATATCTCACGGTGAATACCATAATGTATGACGCTGACCTGCCCGTGATGCGGGATATTGTCGACGCTGCCCGCGCGGCCGGTATTACCGCAATCATTGCCAGTGACATTGCAACCATCCGGTATGCCCGCAGCCGGGGTGTGGAGGTGCATATTTCCACACAATGCAACATATCAAACATAGAAGCTGTAAAGTTCTATGCCGAATGGGCTGATGTTGTGGTACTCGCCCGCGAGCTGTCGCTTGATCAGGTCAAGGCTATCCATGACGCTATTGTGGCTGATGATATCCGCGGCCCGCGGGGTGAACTTGTCGAGATAGAAATGTTTTGCCACGGAGCGCTCTGCATGGCTGTCAGCGGCAAATGCTATCTGAGCCTGCATGAGATGAACTCGAGTGCCAACCGTGGAGCCTGCACACAGATATGTCGCCGCGGTTACCGGGTTACTGATCTTGAGACCGGCGATGAGCTGACTGTAGAGAATAAATATATAATGTCACCGAAAGACCTCAAGACAATCCATTTCCTCAACAAGATGGTGGATGCAGGTGTCAAAGTGTTTAAAATCGAGGGCAGGGCCCGTGGCCCCGAGTATGTGGCTACGGCGGTGCGTTGCTACAGCGAGGCTCTTGATGCGCTCTGTCAAGGCACATTCACCGATGATAAGATCGAATCATGGAACGGTGAGTTGTCAAAGATTTTCAACCGTGGATTCTGGGACGGCTATTACATGGGGCAGCGGCTGGGAGAATGGTCGGCGAAATATGGGTCGTCAGCTACCCGCGTGAAGCATTATGTGGCAAAAGGTGTGAAATACTATTCACGTCTTGGTGTCGGGGAATTCATAATGGAGGCCGGCGAGCTGCATGTAGGAGATGAGATAGTCATTACCGGACCGACCACAGGTGCGATGATGATAAAAGTGGACTCCATCCAGGTTGGTTGCAGGCCTGTTGAGAAGGCTGTCAAAGGTGATGCATTTTCTATCCCGGTGCCTGCAAAAATACGACCCAGCGACCGTCTTTACCGTTGGGATCCTACAGCGTGATAATATTATTCCCATCCGTTTAGCCATTATGAGTCCAAGGATTTCAGAAAAAGCGTTCGGCTCGCGCCATCATGTTGCTACTGCTGTGGCTCATGTGATATTTGTAGTGATAATATGTATCCTGCCTGAAATGTTGATGCAATATGCTGCTGCGGGTCGTCAACATGGAACGCCCGCCGCCCCATGGTGGTTCTACGTGAAAAGCGGTGTGATGATTGCAGTGTTCTATATCAATTATTTTGTTATAGTGGATCGCACTCTTGGTGGCGGTCGTCACCGTTGGCTGCAATTTGTGTTGTGGAACCTGCTACTCATAGTGGCTATGACGGCTTTGATGTGGTATATCAACAGCATTGGAGATATCGGTAGGCGCCCGTCGCGGATGGCTCAGAGTTACCGTCTGGCAGCATCGGCGTCATTCTTTCTGCGTGACGGTATCATGTTGATGCTTGCCGTGATGCTTGCCATGTCGCTGCGTCTGGCCGGTACATGGCTTGACATGGAACATCGCCAGCAGCAGCTTCAGGCGCAGCAGCGAGAACTTGAGTTGGGTAGTCTGCGCAATCAACTGAACCCTCATTTTCTGTTCAATACGCTTAACAGTATCTATGCGCTCATCGAGATTTCTCCACGTGAGGCGCGTGAGGCTGTGCATGAGCTGAGCCAGTTGCTCAGATATGTAGTGTATGAGAATCCTGAGTTTGTGGATATTGACAGTGAGATAAGATTTATCAATAACTATGTGCAACTGATGCGCCTGCGCCTTGGTGAGCGGCCGGTGACGGTCAGCATCAACAACCGTGCCAGCGGTCCTGTTCCGGTACGTCCTCTGCAATTCGTGACCTTGGTTGAAAATGCATTCAAGCATGGTATAACCACGAATATCAGTGACCCCGTCAATATATCGCTTGATGTTGATGACCACCGCCTTATATTCCGCACAGAGAACCATGTTGATGACAATGCCCGCCGGTGTGCTCCCGGCGGAGTGGGGCTTAGCAACCTGCGCCGTGGTCTTGAACTGGTATACGGGTCGCGGGCGTCACTTACGATATATAATGACGGTGCTATTTATAAAGCTACCATAAAAATTGCCGATCCATGCCAAAATGCCGATGTCTGATAGCCGATGACGAGCCACTTGCTCTCAGGTTGCTCGAAAGTTACTGTAACCGTCTTGATAATGTGGAGGTAGTGGCATGTTGTGCCTCGGCAGCCGAGGCGCTTATGACATTGCGGTCAGGTGGCATAGATGTGGCGGTGCTTGATATACAGATGCCTCAGCTAACCGGAATAGAGATCGCCCGGGCCGTGGAAGATATGCCTGTGGAAGTTATATTTGTCACGGCCCATCGCGACTATGCTTTCGAGGGCTTCAAGGTGCATGCTGCTGACTATCTTCTCAAGCCTGTCAGTTTTGAGGAATTCCGCGATTCACTCACCCGTGTGGCCTCGCGTCTGCAGGGCGGCGCTCCTGAGTACATAACTGTGCGCAGCGATTACCGTCAGGTGCGTCTTGACATAGGCGATATACTGTATGCTGAGGGTCTTAAGGATTATGTTAAGATATATACAGTGTCGCGGCCGCGTCCGGTGCTTACGCTGATGAATCTCAAGGCGCTTGAATCAATGTTGCCTGAAAGCCATTTTGTGCGTCTGCACCGCTCTTATATCGCCGGGCTGAGACATATTACCTCTTTTGACCGTTCTACCGCTATGGTGGGAGAAGTACAGTTGCCGGTGGGTGATACGTATCGCCTCCGTTTTATCGAGAAAATGAATTATGAACGCTGAACTCAAATGTCCGCATTGCGGAAAGGTATTCAAGGTTGATGAATCGGATTATGCATCTATATTGATGCAGGTGAAGAATGCAGAGTTCACCCGTGAGGTGGAACGGCGTCTTGCCGAATTGAAATCGGAATCTGACGCGCGCCGCAAGGCCGCTGATGCGGAGGCTGCGCGCCTTGAAGGTGAACGTCTTGCTGCAAAAGACCGCGAGATGGCAGGCTTGCGTGGTGAGATAGAGAGGCTGAAAGCTCAGATAACCAATCATGATGCCACAAGCAACCTGAGATTGCAGCAGTCATTGGCTGAGAAGGAAAAGGCGAAGAATGAGGAATTGGCGCGGAAAGACCGTGAGATAGCGGAGTTGCGCACAACAGTAGCTACCGGGGAGAAAGATAAGGAGCTTGCCTGCGCGCAGGTGCGCGAGGCTATGCAGCAATTGGTAAGTAATCTTGATAAGGAGATAGTGCAGTTGCGCGCTGATGCGGAGG
This sequence comes from Odoribacter sp., assembly GCA_023663145.1. Taxonomy (GTDB): domain Bacteria; phylum Bacteroidota; class Bacteroidia; order Bacteroidales; family Muribaculaceae; genus CAG-873. The sequence goes on along the minus strand of JAMPHZ010000016.1, from coordinate 35,702 downwards.
CAGCCGCATCTAAAGCAAAGGAAAATGAGGAATCACTGCGCAAGGCTCACAGGTTTCAGCTTGAGGAGAAGGAGCAGCAGATAGCGCAACTCCGCGATATGAAAGCGAGGATGTCAACCAAGATGATTGGTGAATCGCTTGAGCAGCATTGTCTCAATGAGTTTAACTCGTTGAGAGCTTTGGCGTTTCCTACCGCTTACTTTGAAAAAGATAATGATGCGGGCGGCGGATCTAAAGGCGATTTCATATTCCGTGATTATGACGGGGATGATGAATATATATCCATCATGTTTGAGATGAAGAACGAGATGGATACCACGGCCACCAAGCACCGTAATGAGGATTTTTTTGACAAGCTGAACCGCGACCGGGTTTCCAAGAAATGCGAGTATGCCGTGCTTGTCTCTCTGCTTGAGGCTGACAATGACTTGTATAATCAGGGTATTGTAGACGTGTCATACCGTTATGATAAGATGTATGTTATACGCCCGCAGTTTTTTATCCCTGTCATATCCATGCTGTCGCGTGCTTCGAAGAAAAGTATGCTTTACAAACGGCAGCTTGAGCTTGCGCAGAGTCAAAGCATTGATGTGACGAATTTCGAGATAAAGCTTAATAAATTCAAGACTGAATTCGGAGATAAGCTTGAAACCGCACATGAGAAGTATTCGCAGGCGCTTGGCCGGATAGACAATGCCATCAAGTCGTTGCAGACTATAAGAACACTTTTCGAGCAGTCGGAGAGGGCTCTTCTTCAGGCCGGTAACAAGCTTGATCAGGACTTTACCATCAAGAAACTCACCTGGAACAACAAGACCATGCAGGCCAAGTTCAAGGAAGCGCGCCGCGGTGAGCAGGGTATTGAAGAATAGATAAAAGCAGGTTTGATCAGTGGGCCATTTCGGCTATAAGAATCTGAGCGGCAAGCGTTAGGCCGAATGTGGCTGTGGCAGGCATGAATGTGCCGTTTGTGCCTGCTTCGGCAGGGTCACAACGGTGCTCGAGTCGTTCGGATGAGTAAACGCATTTGAATTTGCGCGCAGGCAGGACTCCCGAGCGTTTGAATCGTGTGCGGAGTGCCCGTGCCAATGGACATCCCGTGACTTTCCAGAATTCGGCAACCGCGATCTTGGATGTGTCAAGCTTGCGGGCGGCTCCCATTGATGATAGAAGTACGGGCCGGGAGGCACGGGTGGCCAGGTTAATGAGCAGGGCCTTGCTGTCAAGGTCATCAATGGCGTCGACTATATAGTCGAATCCTTCGAGATCGAATTCGTCGGCAGTGTCGCGGGAGTATCGGCCTGTGACCGCTGTTACTTCAATGTCGGGGTTGATGGTAAGGAAATGCTCTCTCAACACTTCCACTTTAGGTCGCCCTACAGTGCCGACTGTCGCCGGTAGCTGCCGGTTAATGTTTGATACAGCCACCATGTCGCTGTCAACAATGGTTATGTGTCCGAGACCTGAGCGTACAAGAGCCTCGGCACACCATGAACCCACGCCACCCACGCCCACGACCATCACACGGAGGTCGTGGCGCAGCCGGCTTGCCATCTCATCACCCTCAAGGGGTAATGAGCGTTGGAATATTTCGTTATAGGAGTATGTCAAAATCAGATGTCTTCTTCAATTGAGAATGGGTCGTCGTCGGGGTTCACCGATGCGTCAAAGTCAGGTTCGGTGGCTGCCGGAGCTGTTCCAACCTCAGTCTTGACGGCTCGGAGTTTAGGGGTTGTTGAGCCGGCTTTCATAGCTTCGGTTATTTTCGCTGCGATCTCGTCGGCCAGTTCAGGGTTGTCGGCCAATACTTTTTTAGCTGCTTCGCGCCCCTGGGCGAGTTTTGCATCATTGTAGCTGAACCAAGAGCCGCTCTTGGCTATGATGCCGTATTCTACGCCAAGGTCTACGATCTCTCCTGTCTGGGATATTCCTTCGCCGAACATTATGTCGAATTCGGCACGCTTGAAAGGAGGAGCCACCTTGTTTTTCACAACTTTCACCAACGCACGTTTCCCTAAGGTGTCTTCGCCGTTCTTTATTGACGAGCGGGAGCGGATGTCGATACGTACTGATGCATAGAACTTGAGAGCGTTGCCACCGGTGGTGGTTTCACTGGGGCCGAACATCACACCTATCTTCTCGCGTAGCTGGTTGATGAATATACAGCATGTGTTTGTGCGTGCGATTGCTCCGGTGAGCTTGCGCATTGCCTGGGACATCAGACGTGCCTGCAGACCTACGTTGCGGTCGCCCATAACGCCTTCGATTTCGTTTTTGGGGGTGAGTGCAGCCACGGAGTCTACCACCAGGATGTCGATCGCTGATGAGCGTATGAGCTGCTCGGCTATCTCAAGAGCCTGTTCGCCGTTGTCGGGCTGTGCCATCAGCAGGTTGTCGATGTCAACACCAAGCGACTGTGCGTAGAACCGGTCGAATGCATGTTCGGCGTCTATGATAGCGGCAATGCCTCCTTGTTTCTGGGCCTCTGCAATGGCATGGATGGCGAGTGTTGTCTTACCTGATGATTCCGGTCCGAATATCTCGATTATGCGTCCACGAGGATAACCGCCGACGCCGAGGGCAAAGTTAAGACCTACTGAGCCGGAAGGTATAACCTCGATGTCTTCGATGGATTCGTCACCGAGTTTCATGATAGCTCCGCGGCCATAGTCTTTTTCTATCTTTCCGAGTGCCTGTGCCAGTGCTTCGCGTTTTGCTGCGAGGGGATCTGATGGGGCTGCTTTTGATTTTTTCTTTTCAGTTGCCATATTATTTTGTTTTTAGAGATATCAACAATAGGTTTATGTAAATTGCTAATTATAAAAAGATTGCTTAGCTAATGTAATGCAAAGTTATACCGCCGTGTGTGTAGTTTCTCGGTACAGCTGTGCTAAACGATGTTAAAAATGAAATTTTGCTGTGTTAAGCCGAACAATCTTTTGCAAACTGTGTTTTATTAGTACATAGCAAAATTACTTTTTCCATTGCAAGAAATGTGATAATGATTGGTTTATTATCTAATATGGAGATACCGTGAGGCATCTCCATATTAGGTATATGCCTGTATCAGTTTACGAGGTTTCCCTTGAACCGTAATGACACTCGCCCTGATGACTTAGCCTTGGCACCCCGATATCTTACCTTGATGTCGCGGTTCACTGTCTCCGGAGCGCCTTTGGGCACGTATGTGATTTTCACCACTCCTGATTTTCCCGGAGCCACGGGTTCGAGAGGATACTCGGGCCGGGTGCACCCGCAGCCTGTGGTTACAGACAGTATGGCTACCGGTTGGTCACTTACGTTTGTAAACTTATATTCATGCACGATTGACTCAGTGGAGGCCGGCAAGGTGCCGAAGTCGAATACTTTGCTGTCGAACTCGAGTGTATTGTCGCCACGACCACTGCACAGCATCACAATGACAGCGCATGCCGCACAAATTGTCAATAATATTTTGCTTCTCATATCTTTAGCTGATTATTACCGAAATAGCGGTCAAGCACGTCGCGGGCGGCGAGGAAAGAGCTGCGGCGGTTGGCCTCGACGTCTTTATCGAGCGCTACGAGCATGGCGGCTATGTCGGGGTCGTTATAGAAGTTGTTTTTAAGCTGCTCGTCAATAGTCTCATACATCCAGTATCGGGATTGCTGTCGGCGGCGGCGTTCAAAATAACCGTTTTCCTTTACGAACGCGAAGTACCGGTCGATCATGTCCCATACTTTGTCAATACCCAGTTCGAAGTATCCGGAGTAACAGAGGACTTCGGGTTTCCACCCTGACGGTGCCGGCGGAAAAAGTTGAAGGGCACTCCGGAATTGTGCCTGAGCCAGTTGTGCGCGGTTGATGTTGTCGCCGTCGGCCTTGTTGATCACTATTCCGTCGGCCATTTCCATGATACCGCGTTTGATACCTTGCAGTTCGTCGCCTGTTCCGGCAAGTTGTATGAGCAAGAAGAAGTCAACCATAGAGTGCACTGCGGTCTCGCTTTGTCCTACGCCTACCGTCTCGACGAAGATATTGTTATATCCTGCCGCCTCGCACAGCACAATAGTCTCCCGTGTCTTGCGTGCCACACCTCCCAGGCTGCCTGCTGACGGGCTGGGGCGTATGAACGCGCCTTTGTGCACCGCGAGCTTTTCCATCCGGGTCTTATCACCAAGGATAGAGCCTCGTGTGAGTTCGCTCGAGGGGTCGATGGCGAGGACTGCAAGTTTGGCTGCGGGGTCGCGCAGTACGTGCAGCCCGAAGACATCTATGGATGTGCTTTTGCCGGCACCGGGGACACCGGTGAAGCCGATGCGACGGGAGTTGCCGCTGTAGGGGAGGCATTTTTCAATTACTTCCTGTGCACGGGCATAGTGCTCAGGTGAGGTTGACTCTACAAGTGTGACTGCCCGTGAGAGCATTGTGACGTCGCCTTTTAGAATGCCTTCGACAAGTTCAGATGCCTGGGGCACAGGCTTGCGGCGGCCGCGCCTCTGCATATAGGGATTGACGATTGGAGGCTGCGCCACACCGGAGTTGACGGTGAGGCCTGAGTATTGTGAATCGTTTTCAGGATGTTCCATTAGTCTCGTGTTTGGCCTGAGCCGGTTACAATATATTTATATGTGGTGAGTTCGGGGAGGGCCATCGGTCCCCGGGCATGAAGTTTCTGTGTTGAGATTCCGATTTCGGCGCCCATGCCGAATTGTCCGCCATCAGTAAAGGCGGTGGATACATTTGCATATACACATGCGGCATCGACGTGGCGTAGAAATTTCTCGCGGGCTTCGGCGTTTTCGGCCACGATGCATTCGCTGTGGTGGGATCCGTTGGCTTCGATGTATAGGAGAGCCTCCTCAATGTCCTCAACGGTTTTTATGGTCATTTTATAGTCGAGCCATTCACGGCCGAAGTCATCGCCTGATGCATGTACCAGCATGGGATAAGCGCCGTCAAGAGCTTCGTAAGCCTCATCGTCGGCATGTATCTCCACGCCTTTGTCAGCAAGCGGGAAGCATATTGCCGGGAGAGTGTGCAGGCGGCTTCGGTCAATTATCAGGCAGTCGAGGGCGTTGCACACGCTCACGCGCCTGGTCTTGGCATTGAATACTATGTCGCGGCAGGTGGCAATGTCGCCTGATGAGTGATAGTAAGTATGACACACTCCGGCGCCAGTTTCGATCACCGGTATACGCGAATTGTCGCGTACATAGTCAATCAGCCGACGGCTCCCGCGCGGAATGATCAGGTCTACTATGCCGCGGGCACCGAGAAGCTCGTCAGTTGCCTCATGCCCTTCGAGCAATGTGACGGCATCGGGTGTTATGGAGGCTTTTTCCAGTTCCTCTTTTATGATGCTGACTGCGGCACGTGATGTGTGGGCGGCTTCGTGACCGCCTTTCAGCACGCAGGCGCTTCCGGCTTTGAGGCATAATGCGAAAACGTCGAATGTGACGTTGGGTCGTGACTCATAAATCACACCAATCACGCCGAACGGCACGGATACCTTGTTTATAACCATACCGTTGGGGCGCTTTACTGTGGATATAATGCGGTCGAGGGGAGAAGGTAGCGCCGCTACATCGCGTATGCCGGCCGCTATGTCGGCTATGCGCTGTGGCGACAGGCGCAGGCGGTCGGCTTTTGGATCGGCGGGGTCCATGCGGGCGAGGTCGGCGGTGTTTGCGGCCATGATAGTATCTGTTGATTCCAGGAGCCTGCCGGCAATGGCTTCGAGCACGTCGTTGACTTGCCCGGAAGACAGAGAAGCCACTTCCCGCGCGGCATTGCGTGCGGCCTTGAGGAGCTGACTGGTGGTGCTATTCTGTATCATGCTTGGATTTCATTGATGTATATGTAATCGGCGTGCACCAGTGGGCGCGCGCCCGAGATGCCGATGGTTTCGAGGGCAGTGTGTGCGTCGACTGCGGCGCGCCCCCATGCTACGGTGTCGCCGGCGGGAGCTGTTATTGCCACAATGTCGCCGGCTGTGAAATCACCTTCTACGCCTGTCACACCAACAGGAAGCAGAGAGGTGCCGGGGCGTTCGCGCAGTGTATGTGCGGCTTCGTCGTTCAGGTGTAGCGTGCCTTTGGCGAATGCAGCGCTGTTGGCGATCCATCTTTTCACCGGAGATGATGCTGAAGCTGCCGGCGCGAAGCGGGTGCATGGTGCCTGCGGTGTGTCTCCGTTGTCGAGGAGCAATGATGTAAGGATTCCATCGCGCTTGCCGTTGGCTATTATCACTTCGATGCCTGAGTCGGCAACTTTGCGCGCAATGTTGTATTTGGTGGTCATGCCTCCGCGACCTAATCCTGAGCGTGCCGAGGTAATGTATCCGGAGAGGTCATCACCAGGTTCTACGTGTGTGATGAGCTGTGAATTCCCATCGGCTGGATTTCCGGTGAAAATACCGTCGATATTGCTAAGAATCACGAGTTTGTCGCAGTTCATCATCATGGCGATGAGACCTGACAGTTCGTCGTTGTCGGTGAACATCAGCTCGGTGAGCGAGACTGTATCGTTTTCGTTAACCACGGGCACCACACCTTCGCGCAGCATGACTTCCATGCAGTTGAGTTGGTTGAGATAGTGGTGGCGGGTCTTGAAATTTTCTTTTGTAGTGAGCACTTGTCCGCATGTGATTGAGTGTTCCCTGAACAGCTGCACGTACCGGTCAATGAGTTTGGCTTGTCCGACGGCACTGAAAAGCTGTCGGGCCGACACGCTGTCGAGCCGGCGCGCTGCTGCCTGGGGAAGCTCGCTGCGTCCTGCGGCCACTGCGCCTGATGATATCAGGATAACCTCGACAGATGAGTCTCTCAGTTCGGCTACCTGATCGACGATCGCGCTCATGCGGGTTATGTCGAGCATGCGGTCGTTGCGGGTGAGTACGTTTGATCCAATCTTCACGGCCACCCTGCTGTGATGCCTGGTGTTGCGGGTCATATCTTTGTTAACTTCATTTCGGTGTAGAAGTTGCGGAACTTCTCGTGTTTTTCGAGTATGTGCTCGAGTACTTTCTGTTCATTCCAGTAGCGTGGTTGCGGACCGATGTCGCGCACTTCGATCTCAAAGGCGAATGTGTCGTTGGAGAGGTACCGGCGCATGAATGCGGTGATGTCGGCTCCTCGCTCTGTTATTTTTGTGGCTTCAATATCGCTGTGTACTGTAAGTATGCACCGGTTGCCGGGTGAAAGCTGCGGTGAACCTGTTTGCATTATGGAGATGAGTGCGCGTTCAGCGCTGTTTGCTTCAGTGAAGGCTTGCCATGCGGAGTCTATTCCCTGCTGTGTTACGGGGAGATTTGCCGCATGGGTTGTTTCTTGTGGCTTCTGAGTGTTTGACGCGGGTCTTGAGCCGTTTATTGATATGGCACCGACTTTTAGTCCTGCGACGGGTGTGCGGGGCCTTTCGGTGCGTGCCGGAGAGATGTGTGCCGCCACAGATGCTGCTCTTGATGGAGCGGGAGACACCACTTGTGGTGCTGAGGTTGCCGGCGCGGCGGTGGCCTGCGGCGCGTGCGGCTTGTTTATCGGTCTGAGCCCCTCTCCCCGGCCACTGTCATCGGGCGAGGGGCTTAAAAGTTGGGCGATTTTGATGAGCATGAGCTCAACGAGCATCTGCTTGTTGGATGACTGGCGGTAGTTTAGATCGGTTTCGTTGCACAGGTTCATCGCGCGGTAAATGAAGTCGGCACTTACTTTTGAAGCGGCTTCGATGAGCGATTCTTTTATATCGTCGGGTTCGTCGAGCAGTGTGCGTGTTTTTTCATTTCCGGCGAGCATCAGGGAGCGGAAATATTCTCCGAGGCCATTCACGAAGAATTGTCCGTCAAATCCTTTGGCGCGTATCTGGTGGAATATCAGCAGAGCGCCCGGGATGTCGGAGGATGTCAAACAGTCAAGGAGTCGGTTGTAGTAAGATGCGTCGAGCACGTTCAGCGACTCGATGGTGCGGTCGTAAGTGATGTTCCCTCGGCATGAGGCTGCCACCTGGTCGAAGATTGACAGTGCATCACGCATGGCGCCGTCGGCCTGATGTGCGATCACGCTCAGGGCGGCTTCGTCGGCTGTGATGTTCTCGTTCTGCGCCACGGCCTGCATGTGTCTGATCATGTCGGCGATGGTTATGCGGCTGAAGTCGTAGATCTGGCAGCGTGAGAGGATTGTGGGGATAATCTTGTGTTTCTCGGTGGTGGCGAGGATGAATATGACATATGACGGCGGTTCTTCAAGGGTTTTGAGGAACGCGTTGAAAGCCTGATTCGAGAGCATGTGGACCTCATCGATGATAAATACCCTGTAGCGGCCTCGTGCCGGGGGGATGTGCACCTGATCGATGATTTTTTTGATGTCGTCGACACCGTTATTTGATGCTGCGTCAAACTCAATGATGTTCATTGAGTTGCCGACGTTGAAGTCTTGGCATGATTCGCATTCGTTGCATGCCTCGCCGTCGGGGGTTATGTTGCAGCAGTTGATGGTTTTTGCAAATATGCGCGCGCAGGATGTTTTCCCTACACCCCGGCTTCCGCAAAACAGGTAGGCGTGGGCGAGGTGGTCGGTTGCGATCGCGTTTTTCAAGGTGGCCGTAAGAGCGTTCTGCCCCACGACGGTAGCGAACGTCGAGGGCCGGTACTTACGGGCCGACACAATATATTGTTCCATATCGCAAATTTAGCGAAAATTCCCGATATAGCGGTGTGTGCGGTTTAAATAGTAAGTTAAAAATTAAAAATTGGAAATGTGTGTGCCGGTGGCGAACTTTTCTACGTTGAATAAGTAAAAAATAAGGGATAGCATAGGTAGGGTTATGTACTTATGCTATCCCAATTTATGAATAAATAAATTGCTATTGCCGGTTTATAGAGTCGTATTTTACAAATTCCTCGTAGTTATATATCCATGATTCACCCTCGGAAAGTTTCATTATCCGTTTGAAAATGATTTCTCGGTGAACTACATTGAATGTATTGTTATCGTAATTGCTGTTCATCATTCCGTTTTCTTCGGATCTCCACAGGTCAAGCGGGTATTTGTAAGCTCCTCTGTATATTCCCACTTGTCCTGTGTAGCGGGGATCTGACAGGATGTGGGCCCACAGTATTTCTGCCGGGTTATCTGTATTATCAATGTTTAGCCCGATGCCTGCTGCATGCTGGCTTTCCATCCATTGGTTGAATGTCTCGCGGTTCTCATCGTTTACTGTCTCGCCGCCATGTGCTCCCACAATGTATTCGTCGAGCATCAGTCCAAATCCGTGTCCCATTTCATGTATGAGTTCGCGTGAGGAGGCACTTCCGTTGGTCATGTGGATCACTGAGCCGTCGGAGATATTTATATTAGTGTATCCTGATGGATTCCAGAATTTGCGGTTGGCTATATCAATTATCGTTGCTTTGCTTAAATCAATTCCAGGTATTACTGATGCATATTTCCGACATATGTTGTCGTCTTCATTGATTGCCGCGTTGCCAGATCCCGCCTGTCCTTCGGAGACGGCGTGTACCATGTATACGTTGAAGCGGTCGCGGAACGTTTTGAACGGTTCTTCTGCGAATATATTTTCCATAGCTTCGCGCATCGTGGTCCCGTAATCACCTTCAACCCAGTCAAACTCTGAGCTAAAACCGTCGCCCATCAGAACTATATCAATGCCTTTGCCTACTGTTGCCTTTTGCAGGCAATGGTAATGTCCGTCGGTAGATTTGTCAACCGGATTGCCGGTGTTTGTGTATGAGAACCACTCATGTTCGGCAGGCTCTCCGAAATATTCCGACAGTATATTGTCAATTGCGGCATGCTCGAATGCTTCAGGTACTGACCAGTTTTTATAGAACACGTCAATCAGATATCCATCTTTGTCAATCAGGGCTTGCGTCCCGAGATTGCCGAGAGGAATATATGCTCTAATAGCATTGCAGTTAAAGATATAGGTGATGTCTTTGAATTCATTGTTCCGTGCATTCTCTTCAAGTGTCTCACGGGAGTCGAATACGGACAGGACACCGGCAATATGGTGATATTTGCCTGGATATGAAAGTTGTTGATTAACCTGATACTCACCGGGAGCACTTATTCCCCACCAGTTCAAGTCATGCTTTGACAATAGGTTGTATAGCGAACTGATCTCTCCTCCCAACAGGTATTCAATTTCAAGATCAGGTATGCGCAGATTGTGTTTATAGTTGGTTAAACGGCGTTGTCCTGAGAGCCATGGGCACTGTGGCAGTACGTTGAAGCCGGCTGTCTGCCATGCGTCAAGAGCTTGCAGTTCGTCAGATAGTTCGCCATACAGGCCATTCCCGCCGATATTAAAATGAACGGGAGCGTGTATCAGAATTTCGAGAGCTTTACACGGTATCTCACCTATTATTTCGTTGCTTACAAGGTCAATGTGGGTGACATATCTGCCGTTTCCTCTGATTCTCGCCCATTGACTGAGGTGTTTGTCGCTTAACCAGTTTTCGTTTTCAGCCCATGCCGTGCCGTTTGTCGCGTTATATAGGTCTATCAGGGCTTGTCGCTGTTCGGCATATGACGGATAGCCTGCCGCAGCCTGTTTGAAACGAAGTTCATATTTACATGAACCGAAATGAATTTCCATGCCTATCAGACGTTCAGGCCCATGATTTTCGGGGAATATTACATCGAATGAGCCTTGGTCGGGATGGAAATTCACATTGAAGACAATGTTTTCGGTGCCGTCTGTGAAATTATCGCCCTGTACATGATATGCATAGGTCAGCTTACCTTCTATTCCTTTGTGACAGTTGAATGTGAAAGTGTCTCCTGACGGCTGCATCCACAAATCTTGTTCTGAAGGTTCAGAACGTTCCAGAATGTTATAGCCTATAGGTTGCATTTCACCGGAGAAGAACACGAACGGCTCCTGGACAATGTGCAGGGTCTCGCTTATTTCAAATTGGTCGTCACCAATCATGATGTCGGCTTCTCGCCGTGTTTCACCTGTATTTTCCTTGAGCGCAAGTTCTACATGCAGATTGTCGATTGCCTTTACCTGAATCCATGACGGAAGTTCCGACAATATTCCGAACTTAACCTTTTCGGAAGAGGCGCGGTAAAATACCGAGTGTGTTCTCTCGACTTTGTCGAAATAGAGGTCGGGTGTATCAATCTCTATAGACGGGGTGGGGAGTGCTTCTCCTTTGGCCATCTGTGTGAATCTGATTCCATATTCGCAGTTACCAAAGCTAAGGACTACATCGTAGGTACAGCGGTTGTCGGAATTATTTTCTGGGAAATGCAGGTCGACAGTTCCCTTATCTGTGTTAAAATCAGCAGTGACGCCTGTTTCGTTGATATCGGAAGTGTATAGATCACCATTGGCGAGTGACACTGCCTTAAGGGTACCTTTGACGCCCGGATGAAACTTGAATGTGAATGATTTGCCGTCACTAAGGAACATGGTTGATTGATCGTCTGAATCCCAGCATTCAAGGATATGGTAGTCGGGCAGTTGCATTTCACCGGAGAAGAACACGAACGGCTCCTGGACTATGTGCATGGTCTCGCTTATTCCAAATTGGTCGTCACCAATCATGATGTCGGCTTCTCGCCGTGTTTCACCTGTATTTTCCTTGAGCGCAAGTTCTACATGCAGATTGTCGATTGCCTTTACCTGAATCCATGACGGAAGTTCCGACAATATTCCGAACTTAACCTTTTCGGAAGAGGCGCGGTAAAATACCGAGTGTGTTCTCTCGACTTTGTCGAAATAGAGGTCGGGTGTATCAATCTCTATAGACGGGGTGGGGAGTGCTTCTCCTTTGGCCATCTGTGTGAATCTGATTCCATATTCGCAGTTACCAAAGCTAAGGACTACATCGTAGGTACAGCGGTTGTCGGAATTATTTTCTGGGAAATGCAGGTCGACAGTTCCCTTATCTGTGTTAAAATCAGCAGTGACGCCTGTTTCGTTGATATCGGAAGTGTATAGATCACCATTGGCGAGTGACACTGCCTTAAGGGTACCTTTGACGCCCGGATGAAACTTGAATGTGAATGATTTGCCGTCACTAAGGAACATGGTTGATTGATCGTCTGAATCCCAGTATTCAAGGATATGGTAGTCGGGCAGTTGCATTTCACCGGAGAAGAACACGAACGGCTCCTGGACTATGTGCATGGTCTCTTTCTTGGTATAGCCACTATATCCGATTGTTATATCAGCCTCGCGTGCCACGGTGCCTGAATTAGCGGCTATGTGAAGTTCCACGCCGTATGGCCAAATGTCAATGTCAAGCCAATCCGGCGTATCTGACAGTAATTCTATAGGTAAGAAGTTCACATCATTAAGGCCCACGGTTAGCTGGCGGTTTTCTTCATCGACATGCAGGCTGTTGTCGCGGAGGTCAAGCTCGAAGTCGGGCTTGATATATAACATTGCATGAACGTCATCTATAGGCATGCTCACCTGTCCTATATTCATTATATAGCGACCGTCTACATACTCGAAAGTTATTTTGCCGATATCATTAAAATTAATGGTTCTGTTCACATTATAGAGGTATAGACCTTCTGGTTGTGCCGTTATGTGAACGGGAGCCATAAAACTTAATATGATAAATATGTATATCAATAGCTTTTTCATGGTTTGGCGATTTTTATAGATTTACCGTTGACATTCACTATATAGTTGCCGGTGGCTAAAGATGGTAGATCAAGTGAAGTTGATTCTCCAGGATTGATCATTATGCGTTTTATTACGACTCCGGCTATGGTTGATACTAATATATTCGCCGGCCGGTCGACTGCATATACGATAGCGTCGTTGTCGCTGATTGAGATTTTATAGCTGCAGTCTACGGCTGATTGTATTCCGCCCCAGTCTTTGGTCTCAAAAATTATCATTATATCTCTGGAAAGGTCTAATGAATATGTGGAACCTTGATACTCAACGAAATGATTGCCGGATTGCATGTTCAGTATCGGTTTTTTGGCAAGGTCAAACTCAAGTATGCGTATGTCTTCTTCTCCATCGACTATGGCATACTCGTTTATTGTCAGTGTGTTATAGCCTGGATCCTGGCTTTTTGCGTGAAATGATGACAGTACGGATAATGCTATCAGGCACCCTGTTCGCAGTATATTCATTCAAGAAAGATGTTATTGATTATGACTGATTTAAATATTTGCAAAGATATGAATTTATTCTGAATAATTTTATATTATCTTTCACATTGTTAAGGAAATCTGCGTGGTTTTTATTGTATCAAGCAATTGCAAAAGATAAGATTCAGCGAAAGGACCACTATAAGTATATAAATAGCTGATACTAAGTTAGAAATTGGAAATGTGTAGCTCCTGGGGGTCGGTGGTGCATGTTGCAAGCGAGGCCGCGAGGAGTGTGAGGCTCTCGGGCGAGGATGTGATGATGGATGTCTCGCCGGGCGCGGGCGGAGGAGAGAGAGGTTCTGCCGACAGGTATATGCGGCGAGGGGCCAGTTCAGTGAAAGGGGAGCGCCCGGCGGCTATTGCTACATCGATGGATGTGCCTTTACGGGCCGCATCGGCCATGATCCCGGAAGGTGTCATGTCGGGGGGATATATGCGGGTGCCACAGCCGGGAGTGGCCTCAGCAGCGGCTGTGCACAGCACGGTGCATCCTAATGTGACGAATGTTTCTGCCATGGCTGCGGTAGCAGCAGGTGGCAGGCTGTCAATGAGCACAGTGAGTGGGCGGTATCTGAGTCGGGTGACCGGTTGGCGCCGGCTTTTGGCAGCGGGGCGGGCGGCGCGGTAGTCGGCCATCTTTTTTTCGAGGTAATTATCGGCCATTGTTGTAATCTTTTATGGCATTGAGGAAATCGGTGCCGAAGCGGCGTGCTTTCTCGCGCCCCACGCCTGAGACGTCAAGCAGTTTGTTGAACGTAGATGGGCGGCGAGTGGCCATGTCGAGCAGAGTGGCGTCACTGAAAACCATGTAGGCCAACAGGTTGTTGCGGCGGGCCACCTCGCGGCGCACTGTCTTGAGGTATTCGAACAGTGCTTTGTCGGGGGTGAGTAACTGTTCAGCGGCCTGCGATTTTGCGGCGGGGCGTTTTTTGTAGACGGCGGGTTGATAGAGCGCGAATTCCACGGTTTTCCGGCCTCTCACGACGTTCATCCCTTCGGGAGTGACGCTGAGCAGACCACCGTCGGCCAGTGATACGTCGAGGAGTCCGAGCTGCACCATCTGCATGATGTAGAATTGCCATGCGCTTTGTGGGAGATCGCGCCCTGCACCGTAAGTTTTTATGCGGTCGAATCCGCGGCGCCGGAGTTCGGCACGTGCGCTTCCGCGCAGTATGTCGATGAGCATCAGCTGTCCGATGCTGGATGAGGTGCGCAGGATTGCGCTTGCGGCTTTCTGAGTGAGTATGGTGCCGTCGGTGCGCTGGGGGGGAGAGAGGCATACGTCGCATGTGCCGCAATCATGATCCATCACCTCTCCGAAGTAGCTTAGTAGCACGCGGCGGCGGCATACGCCGGTTTCGGCGTACTCTTTCATGCGGTTGAGTTTCTCGAGGGCTACGATGGAGCGGCCACTTTCTTCTGCGAATTTGCGGCGCATGATGATGTCCTGAAGTGAGAAAAAGAGTATGGTCTCGGAGGGGAGTCCGTCGCGGCCTGCCCGACCTATTTCCTGATAGTAGCTTTCGATGGTGCCCGGCATGTTGCTGTGCACAACCCACCGGATGTTGCTTTTGTCAATGCCCATGCCGAAGGCTATTGTGGCGCATACGACCTGCACGTCGCCGTTGGAGAATGCGAGCCGTGATCGCTCGCGCTCGGTGGCTGACATGCCTGCGTGGTAAAGCGCTGTGCGGTAGCCTTTGCGGGCGAGGCTGTCGCAGAATTTCTCGGCTCCGTCGCGTGACAGGGTATATACAATGCCTGTGTCGGAGGGGTAACGGTGTATCAGTTCCTCAACGGTGGATATGCGCCGCCGCATATCTGCACCCTGGATTACTGTCAGCGAGAGGTTGGGGCGGTTGAATGAACCGAGCCACACGAGCGGATTGTCGAGCCGTAGCTGAGTGATGATGTCGCGGCGGGTGTCGCGGTCGGCGGTGGCTGTAAGTGCCATCAGAGGCACGCGCGGAAAATTTTCCTTTATTGTGGCGAGGCGTGTGTAGACGGGTCGGAAGTCGTGCCCCCACTGGGAGATGCAATGAGCCTCATCAATCGCGAAGAGTGATATGTTGAGGTGGCATATCCATTGGTTCAGGTCGCTCAGGAGCCTCTCGGGAGAAACGTAAAGGAGTTTTATCTTGCCGTCTACCGCGGCCATCGCGTCGCGCCGGTTATCTTCTTCGGGGCGCCCTGAATGGATGGCCGCGGCGGGGATGCCGTTGGCGATAAGTGCGGCGGTCTGGTCTTCCATGAGCGCTATCAGGGGTGATACTACAATCGTACATCCCGGAGCCATGAGTGCGGGCAACTGGTAGCATAGTGACTTGCCGCCGCCTGTGGGCATGATGACGAATGCGTCGCGCCCTGAGGCTACGGCACTGATCACTTCCCACTGCCCGGGTCTGAAGGAGTTGTAGCCGTAGAAGTTTTTGAGTAATTCGAGCGCTCGCGTTTTCATGATGCAAAGGTAATAAAAGTTTGATGAAGCGACAAGCCCGCCGCTCATGGTCGAGCGGCGGGCTTGTTATCGTGGTTTACAGTGCTGTATTACTTTTTGGTGAATGAGCAGCTGTAAGGGATCTGGTCGAGGTGGAGCACTACTTCGTATGTGCCTGCGCCCGGGGTATTCATGTTGGCG
The DNA here is from genome assembly GCA_023663145.1 of Odoribacter sp. Taxonomy (GTDB): domain Bacteria; phylum Bacteroidota; class Bacteroidia; order Bacteroidales; family Muribaculaceae; genus CAG-873. The sequence continues at coordinate 19,940 of JAMPHZ010000016.1, read as the reverse complement.
GGATCACCTACCTCGATGTTGGTCTTGAGGTCAGTTGGGTCACCGCCGAGATTGATGTCCCATCCGCCGTTGCAACGGAACTTGAATGAGCCGTCGGTGAAGGCGATTGTGCCGGTCCAGGTGAGGAAGTCGGCTGAAGGAGTGAGCTGTGTGTCAGCGTCCCATCCACCGGGGGTACCGTCGCCGATGACGCCGATGGAATTGATCTGGGTGAGGGTGTAGGAGAGTGAAGCTGTATTGGCTGTACACCAGAAGAGGGCGTCGGCCGGAGCGTTGATGTTTCCTGCACCGCCATCGGTAGTGAGTTTGCCTTCTTCGTCAGCTGCGCCGTAGTTCACGCCGTTCCAGTCGAGGGCTGATGTGAACTTGAATTCGCCGTTCAGGTGGGCGAAACCGAAGTATGTGGAATAGTCGGTGGTTACGAGCATCTGTGAAGCGGCCTGGCTCCAACCGTTTGAGTTACCGGGGGTGTAGAGTTGGTCGATTGCGAGGTCGAACGCATAGGTGAGGTCTTCCATGTTGATGGTGAGCAGGTACGGGCCTGCGGTGTTGAGGCAACCTGCGAAAGAGTCGCCGCCTTCTTCCTGGCCGTAGAGCATGCCGCCCATGGAGTCGTCGCCGTCAAATTCTACACCGAAGCTGCCGTTGGCTGCTGATGACCAGTCGCCGGTTACGAATGTCGACTCGGGGATGATTTTCCACCACCAGCCTTCGAATACATCGAACTTAGCTGTGAAGACGGGGTCGTCATATGGGCTTTCGTCGGAGTGGTTGAGCTTGATGGCGCGGGTTACTTCCCAATCGCAGGCGGTGCCTACGAGGTAGTAGTTGTCTTCAATGACGATATCGGAAGGGAAGGGGGTGATATTCATGGTGTAAGGGCCATAAATGTTGTCTTCGCCGCCGATGTAGGCTGTCTGTGAGCCACCTGTACCGTTAGACACGGTGCACAGGCGGTAGCGCATCTGCACGTCTTTGGCCTTGGGGCCTTTGGATATTGCAGCGAAGTATTCTCCCTGAAGGTCATCGGGGGTTACCACGATGTTGTAGAGAGTAGAGTCGGCGTTGGCGATCTCAACTGTGGCGGGGACAGTGGCGAATTTGGTAAAACCGTTCTTCGACATCTCCACGATAGCTTTGTAGCTGTAATAATCGCCGAGATTTGGAGCAGCAATGGTTGCGAGTGTGATGTTCTCGCCTGCTTCGCTGAGCTGTGCCAGGCTGTAGGTTTCGGTCTCCAAAGCATTGGTCAGTGAAACCTGATCGGCCTGGAGCACTACACCCTGGGGGTTGGTCTGGGGCCGGGGGTTGGGTTCTTCGTAGCTGTCGCAGGCTACGAAAGCGATGCCCATGAGAGCCGACAGGCCGTATAATGCGTATTGTTTCATTTTCTGCTAAAATTTTTCGGGTTATTGTTTCACGAAAGTTACCGTCTGGTCGTTGGTGTTGACGGTCATCACGATGTTAGCGTCGGCATCGAGGTCAAAAGCCCAGCTGCCTTTACCGAAGGTGTAGCTTCCGGTGTAGGAGTCGCCTGAGAACTGGCATGCGACTTCTTCGTCGGGAGCCTGAGCTCCGAACTGGGTCGAGTTGTCCCAACCGTCTTCATTGAGTTCGAAGCAGAAGCGGAATCCGAGATGCCCGGCGGGAGCGGCAAAGGTGCCGGTGAAGATACCTGAGCCGTCGGAGTCGGCGAGACGGTAGGGAGCGTAAGCAGCTTCGTTTTCAATGCCCGGAGCCATCCATCCTGAAATTGAGCCTACGAGGTAGATGTAGTTTGAAACGGTGACTTCGTGGGCGCCTTCGAGGATGGTTACAGTCATGTTGTCGGGGTCGCTCATGTCAACGGTGATTGTCATGTCGCCGCCTGCCCAGTCGGGGAAGTTGAACGAGCCTTTACCTTTGACGATCTGTCCGGCGAATGATCCGTCTACAAATTCGTAGTCAACGGGGTTGTCATCGGCTTGTGAACCGTAAGAGTCGGCATCCCATCCGGTGAGAGCGGTGTAGAAACGGAACATTGCGCTGCCGGCGGGGATGTTGAACACACCGCTGTAGACTTTTGAACCGATAGCGTTGGCGGGTTCGGTAAGACGCCAGTCAGCGTAGTGGGTTGCTGCTGATTCGGTGGGGCCAACCCAACCTTCGGGAGCACCTACGAGGTAGATGTAGCCGGGAGTGGGTATCGCGAAGTAACCCTTGAGATGGTTGTAGGCTACAGTATTTGAGGTAATGAGTGAACCTTCAATACCGGAGAGCTGACACACGGCACGGAAGTAAACTTTCTGTGGGCCGAGGTCTTCGTAATTTTCTTCAGTTGTGAATCCGTTGAGCTCACACATCGCTGTTGCGATGGCGCTCTGCGAGAGTTGGATACGGGCTGATGTCGGAGTCTTTGCCTCGAGGTCGCGGTATTCAGCGAAGTCTTCGGTGAGGGACATCTGAGCCGAGTAGTTGGCTACAGCAGAGTATCCATAGTCGGGCTGCGAGCAAGCGAGCTCGATGAATTGGCCTTCGGTGAGGTTGATGTACTGGTCGGCCATCTCAGGGGTGTTGAGCACGAACGAGGTGGGGTTCTGGTACACCGGGTCGCGGTCCTGGTCACATGAGCTGAAGCCGAGAGCCACAGCGGCCATAGCCAGCATTATAGAAATTTTTTTCATACTATAATCGTGAAAGGGGATGTATTAATAACCGGGATTCTGAGTGTAGCCGTTACGAGAAACTACAGACGAGGGAAGTGGGTAGAGAACGAAGCGTGCATCGAAGTCGCCGCCGTTGACCTGCTTGTTCTTCCATGACCAGTTGTAGCCGGAGATCCACTTTCCGTAGCGGATGAGGTCGGAACGACGCACGTTCTCGCAATAGAGTTCGCGGCAACGTTCTTCCTGGAGTTCCTGGAGTGTGATCACGTCATACTTGGGCATGCCGGCGCGTTCACGCACGTAGTTTGTGTATTCGAGGGCTATGCCGCTCTGATTCAGATGGAGGGCGGCCTCAGCACCGGAGAGGTAGATTTCGGCAAGGCGGATGATGGGGCAGTCAAGACCGAGCTGATCGGTAGGAGCGGGTGAGTTGGCATGGTCAATCTGTCCTTCTTCGTCAAGTGCGAAGTTTGTGAATTTCAAGGGAATGAAACCGTTGCTTCCGAAGTTGTCCTGATCAAGAGGAGCCGAGGAGGAGATAGAGAAGCCGTGGGCAGCGGTACGCCACAGGGCGGTGCGCTGGTCAGGCGAATAGGTGTAATCGGCGTTCCATTCAAATTTCTGCGAGAACTGTTCGCGGGCGGTCATACATTTCCAGCCTGATGATCCGGCGTTGTAGTCGCCGGGAGCCATTTCCCAGGCATCCACTCCCTCGGTAGAGGTGGCGAGGAAGCCGTTGAGCATGAATGTGCCGTTGGCGTATGACAGTAGGTTGGGCTGATCCTGAGGGATTGTCCAGATGATTTCATTCACTGCGTTGGCACCGCCGATGGCCATTGCCTTGTTGGAGTAGGCAAAGTTCTGGTGGTAGTAGTTGCAGAGACCTGAACCCTGGAAGCCCGGGCCTTTGAGGCGGTTGATTATAGCGGTGGAGTGTTCGAGGCACTTGTCCCATGCGGGGGTACCGGTATATACCTCGGCGTTGAGGTAGAATTTGACGAGGATTGCCTCGGCTACGTCGAGACCCACATAGCCATAAGCGGCTTTCTGGTTGGGGTCAATGCTCTTGTATTCATCCACGATGGCCTCGAGGTCGGTTACCACGCGGTTGTATACTTCGGCGCGGCCTAACTGGGGGCCGATCTGTCCCATCTCGGTGTTTTCATCAAGGTAGGGTACGTTGCCGAAGCAGTCGATTGCGTACCAATATGCGCCTGCGCGGAGCACATGGGCCTGACGGATAAATTCGGCAGCCATGCTTTCAAGCTCGGCGTTACCCTGGATGTTGAAGTATCCGTCGTTGACAGTCTGTATGAATTGGTTGCAGAGGGCAATATTGATGAACAGACGCGAGTAGGTGCCCATGAGAGCGGTGTTGTTGGTGGGCACGATGCCGAAGTGGAAGTCACCGTAGTCGCGGTCACCGGCTGATGCGAGCCAGTCGGTCTCATCGGTGCATAATTCCTCAAGGATGAAGCATGCGCGCTGGAATGTCGACATACCGCCGTCGAATTTCTGTACGGAAGCATTGCCGTTAACGCCGTAGGTGGCGTATTGCAGGTACACGTCGGCCATGAGCTGCTGCATGTAGGCTGCGGGATCGGTAGCGAACTTCTCCGAGGTGAGCGAGCGGGGGTCGGTGGGAAGGAGATCCATGTCGCCGGCGCATGAGCCCATGGTGAGTGAAGAAGCCACAACGGCTGCCGAAAGTAATATTTTATTGAAAAGTTTCATATTATTATCCTTTAAAACTTAGGGTGTGACGGATTAGAACGTTGCGATCAGGCCGAGAGTGAAGGTCACGGGGCGGGGATAAACGTTGTTGTCGATACCGCCTGCTACCTCGGGGTCGATGCCTTTGTATTTGGTGATCACGAATGGGTTCTGGCAAGCGCCGAACAAACGCAGGTTGAGTTTGTCCTGCAGGAGGTTTTCGAAGGTATAACCCAGGGTGATATTGTCGCAGCGGATGAACGAAGCATTTTCAACCCAATAGTCGCTGAGGCCGAGGTTGGCATCAGAGGTGGTGAAGATGAATTCGTCGCGCATGAGGTTGCGGAGGTCGTAACGGTTGACCTCGCTCAGACGTGTGCGTGAGTAGCGGGGGTTGTTGTAAACCCAGTTACCGATGTTGGCGCGCAGGGTGAATCCGAAGTCCCAGTTTTTGTAACGGAAGTTGTTTGACCAGTTGAAGGTGACCTTTGGCTCGGGAGAGTGGAAGTTGATAAGGTCGTTGTTGTCGATTTTGCCGTCGGCGTTCTGGTCAACGTACTGGCCGGGGATGGGATCACCATTGGAGTCGTATACCTGTTGGTAGAGGCGGTATGTGAATGCGGCTTCGCCGGGCATGTGCCACTGGAGGGTGCCGAAGTCAAGGCCACCTGCTTCGACCATGTCGGAGTCTGCGTCGCCTGAGAGGCGTGTGATCTTGTTGCGGTTCCAGGCCACGTTGAGTGCGGTAGTCCATGTGAAGTCTTTGGTCACCACGGGGCGGGCGGTGATTGTACCTTCGATACCGTAGTTGCGGAGGTCACCGATGTTGGTGGTGAGGTAGTTTGATGTCTGCATGCCTTGAGCAGGAGTTACAGAGAGCAGGTCCTTTGTGTCACGCAGATACCACTCAATTGTGGCAGTGATGCGGTTGTTGAGGAATGCGAAGTCCATACCGGCGTTCCAGTTGGTGGTAGTTTCCCACTTGATGGAGTTGTCGTAAGGCTGTGGATAGAGGGGTTCGATCCAACCGCCGTGCATGCCGGGATAGAGGAAGCCGATAGTATTGGAAATGGTGTAGATCGGGAGATATGGGAAGTAGCTTTGAACATCCTGCTGGCCCGTCTGACCCCAACCGAGGCGGAGTTTCCACTCGTTGAGCCATGTCTTGTCGCGCAGGGGGGCGAGGTTATTTATCTTCCAACCAAGGGCTACAGAGGGGAAGAGACCCCAACGGTGCTGTTTCGAGAAGCGTGATGAGCCGTCGTTACGCAGGTTGACGGTGAGGAGGTAGGTGTCGTCGAAGATGTAGTTGATACGGCCGAACCATGATACGAGCTGCAGGGGGTTGGCCCAACGGTCGTCGGGGCGGTGGCCTACGGTCTCACCCTTGGCGGCGTCGCTGCCGTAGTTGATATGGAAGGTCCCGTCTTGATAGCCTAAGAAGCCTGTGTCTACACCGGGCACGAAGCCTGCTGAGTAAACATAGGTGTTCGATTTGCCGTGATAATCGAAGCGCTGCCAGTCATAACCTGCTGTCACGTCAACGCTTGATTTGATGACTTCGAATTCTTTCTTGTAGTTGAGGAAGAATGAGAGCATTGTGTTTCGCTGGAGCTCGTACCATTTGTAGCGGGTGGCGGCGGCTGTAGCGTTGTTGATGGTGCGGAGGTCGCCGTTGTTCCATGCGCTCAGAGAGTTGGCGGCTGTGATGGAGCGGCACTTGTTCTGAGATACCTGATAGCCGAGGTTAAGGTTGACATGGAGCTCGGGGAGGAAGTGGAGAGAGTAGTCGAGCTGGAGGCTACCGGTAGATGAGAGTGATGAGTTGTGGCTGTCAACATCACGGAGGAGTGACACGGGGTTGGTGAGGGCGTTGTTGTCCCATTGGCCGGTGGCACTGTTGATGTATTGTGTGAAGCCGTTGTACATTGTGAGGCCTGTGTTGCCCACGGTGGGATAGGCGGTGTAAACGGGTTGTGTGGGGTCGTAGGCGGTAGCTGCACCTATAGCGCCGGTGTCGGCGTTGCCGGTGTAGATGTATGTGCCGGTTACGTTGGCGTTCACGCTCAGGTGGTTGTCAAAGAACTTGGGTGAGAGGTTGAGGCCTACGGTTGTACGCTGCATCGAAGATGTTTCGAGGATACCTTGGTTGTTGGTATATGAAATGTTGGCGCGGTAGGGGAGAATGCCTGACTTGCCGCCGATGCTCAGGTTATAGTCCTGTGAGAAAGATGTGCGGAGCACTTCTTTCTGCCAGTCGGTGCTTGCCGAGCCAAGTTTCGCGATAGCTGATTCCACGCCGTATTGGTTGCGTACGAAGTCAGCGAATTCTTCTCCACTCATCATCGAGAGTGTCTTGCGGGCTGTGTTTACTGACCAGTTGGCAGAGAAGTCAACTTGCGGGCGACCGCTCGAGCCTTTCTTGGTGGTGATAATGATCACACCGTTAGATGCACGTGAACCGTAGATGGCGGTTGCGGATGCGTCTTTGAGGATGGTCATTGACTCGATGTTTGTCGGGTTGATCATGGTGAGGGCATTTGCGCCGCCGCCGTTAGACTGGTTTGTCTGGGGCACACCGTCGATCACGATGAGGGGGTCGTTGGAAGCGTTGAGCGATGAACCGCCGCGGATACGGATTGTAGCGCCGCCGGCAGGATTACCGCCATCGGTGGTTACGACCACGCCGGGAGAAGCGCCGACCAGGAGGTCCTGGGTAGAAGTGGCGATGCCGGCTTCGATTTCATCGGGTTTGATTACCGAGACAGAGCCGGTGGCGTCTTGTTTTTTCACTGTACCATAACCGATGGCGACCACTTCGCTGAGGGCAACAGAGTTGGTTGCGAAGTGAACGTCGATGTGGGTGCGGCCGTCAACAGCGATAGTTTGGGTTTCGCATCCGATGTATGAGAACACGAGGGTTGCGTTAGGCTCGGTCTGGATGGTGTAGATACCGTCAATATCGGTTGTCACACCAGTGGCCTGGCCTTGCACGACGATGCTCGCGCCGATGGCGGGTTCGCCTTCGGGCTCATACACAGTACCGGTGACTGTGATTTTTTGCGCTAATGCCGGTAAGGCGCAGGCTATCACCAATGTGATTGCCAGCACTGCTTTCCGAGTCATTTGTAAACAAATGTTCTGCATGCAAGTAAATTTTTTAGTTAGTAAATGTATAATCTCAAATTTTATTCTTTCATTAAAATAGTGTCAACCCAATGACCGGCGGTCAATGGCACCGACAGGCTGTTGCCGTGTCTTTTGCTTGCCGAAAATACATTTATTAACGGGAAAAATGGAAGTGTAAACTTCTGTTTTTCAATGGATTGTCAGGCTCACAAATTTAAGGTAACGTGCTTTCAGTCAGGTATTCAATTGTGCCGTTAAGTTATTAACAGCGCAAAGTAAATCAATTTTTTTCAATCTTACCAAAAATTAACAATAAAATTGTTTTAAAATCGCGAATTTAACAGTGTTAACTTAAAAGTGTTAACAATTGATACAAGATGCGTTAAATGTCAAAAAGAAAGCAATAGGGCGTGTTTAACAGTGATTGTGTAATACCTGCCATGTGTGAAGGAATTATTGCGGGCAAAAACATCACGCCCTGCATGAGAGTGGGGGCATGCAGGGCGTGTGGTTACGGTTGACAGTCAGGAAATGGCGTTATGGAGGGTGGAGAGCGCTGATGAAAGCAGGTCAAGCACAAGCTCAAATCCTTCGGCCCCCTCGTAGTATGGGTCAGGAACGTAGTCGTACCGAGTGGCTATGTCGTCGAACCATGCTGACATGGGCACGATCTTCTCCATTGCCTGGGGAGACGGCGCTAACCGGCGCAGATCGGCGATGTTCTGGGAGTCCATGCCTATTATGATGTCGAAGTTGTCGAAATCATCGGGTTTCACCTGCCTGGCGTGATGGGTGAGTTCAAGCCCGCGGCGCCGGGCGTGTAGCCGCATGCGGTGATCAGGCAGTTGGCCTGCATGCCAATTTCCTATCCCCGCCGAGTCAATTTCCCACCGGTGACTGTCGCCACAGCGTACTGTGATGTCACGCATGATACCTTCGGCAGCCGGGGAGCGGCATATGTTGCCGAGGCATACGAAGAGGATTCTGATCTTGGCTTTTGAGCGGAGTGATGATTCTATTGCTGTGCGGGTCATTTCTTTCTTATTGCGTGTGCTATCAGGTCGTAAAACAATGGTATGATCATTATCGGTGATGTGGCTGCTATGATCAGAAGCAGATGGTCAAACGGAATGGCGGTGACATTGAACATCTGGCCTCCGAGATACACGATGGCTATCTGTCCTATGAATATCGCACCAAGCACTGAGAAGAATACCTTGGAATGCACGATATCATGGAATGCAGAGTGTCCTGACAGGAATGCCCGGGCATTGAACAGGTTCCAAACCTGCAGAAATACGAAGCCGCAGAAGAAGACAGTGAGGTCGTAGGCCGACAGCGGATGGGCCTCGCTGCGGGTGAGTGAGTCAAAAAACTCGGCACAGCTCCATGTGGTGATTGAATCGCCTGTGTGTATGCGCAGATAATGGAGGAAAGCCCAGAGCAATAGGGTGAAAAATATACCCATGCCCACTATGCGCCATCCCATGGCGGGGGTGATAATGAATGCGTCGGACCGCCGGGGCTTTTTGTTCATTACCTCGGGAGACGGCGGCAGCGATGCCAGGGCGAGTGCCGCGAAAGTGTCCATGATGAGGTTTACCCACAGCATCTGTGTCACAGTGAGCGGTGATTGTGTTCCGGTGAATGCGCCTATTATCACAATTAGGCAGGCCACAATGTTAACGGTGAGCTGAAAAAGGATGAAGCGCTGAATGTTGAGATACAGCGAGCGTCCCCACATCACGGCCTTGGCAATTGAGGAGAAGGAATTGTCCATGATGATTATGTCGCCGGCTTCCTTTGCGACAGATGTGCCGTCACCCATGGCGAGGCCCACTTGTGCGGCGTTCAAAGCCGGAGCGTCGTTGGTGCCGTCACCCGTCACGGCCACCACTTCCCCTTGCTGTTGCAGGAGGTTGACGAGGCGAGACTTGTCGGTAGGGCGTGCACGTGACATGATTTTAATCTTGAGGGCGCGTGCGCGAGCTTCGTCATCGCTCAGGGCTGCCCAGTCGGGGCCACTGATGTGGGATTCATCGGTGTCGGCATCTGTCCACAATCCCACCTGTCTGCCTATCTCTTTGGCTGTGCCGGGGGTGTCTCCGGTTACTATTTTCACTCCTATTCCGGCATTTATGCTCTCGCGGATTGCTGCGGGAACATCGTCGCGCACGGGGTCGGCGATGGCACAGATACCTATGAACTCGAGGTCAAGCCCCGCACGCAGCTGCTCATCTTTTATAACCGGTGAGTCATCTTTAAGCAGACAATATGCAAATCCGAGGGTGCGGTAAGCGTGGTTTTGGTAATCAAGGAGTTTGTCGTTGATGGAATTGCGGTCGACGTCCCCGGCTACTTTTCCGCACATGGCCAACACTATCTCGGGGGCGCCTTTTACGTACAGGACTTTGCTGTCAAGCAATGGAGAGTCAACAACTGTGGCCATATATTTGCGCTTGGTTGAGAACGCGAGCTGCTCTATTATGGCGGCGTCTTCACGTAATTTCAGATAGTCGATGTCTTGGTTATAAAGCCACATCAGAAGGGCTCCCTCGGTAGGATTGCCCACTGTCGTGATTTTTACCTTTGCAGGGTCATTCCCGTAATCGAGGAATGCGGTTGAGTTTACGGCTATGCCTTCCTTTATGATATCAGACGGTATGTCTGTGCCGAGTTTGCCTCCGGACGACAGGATGTAAAAATCCGTATCGGCCACGCTCATGCGGTTTTGGGTCAGGGTGCCGGTCTTGTCGGTACAGATCACAGTGGTGGCTCCCATTGTCTCGCAGGCGTGCATCTTGCGTACGAGATTGTTGGTCGCCAACATCCGGCGCATGCTCAATGCGAGGCTAAGTGTCACGCTCATAGGCAGGCCTTCGGGCACTGATACCACGATCAGTGTCACGGCAAGCATTATGGTGTTCAAAGAGTACTCTATGGCTGCCATGCTGTCGGCTCCATGCCAGTCGAACATAAGTGCACGCCCTATGATTATAAGTGCACCAACGGCATATGATGCGTAAGAAATAAGCCGGCCCAGACGCTCAAATTGTATTGTGAGAGGTGTCTTGACTCCTGTGTCGATTGTTGACGCTTTATAGACGTGACCTTGCTCGGTGGTATCGCCGACTGCGGTCACAACCATTGTGCCCCTTCCTTCCACCACAGTTGTGCCCCGCATCACCATATCAGCAGGATAAGTTGATTCTTTGGCGCCGGGGGTGTCTCCGGTGTGTGACTTATGTGCTAAGGGCTCGCCTGTGAGCGAACTTTCGTTTACTCCTAATGACAAGGAAGATACGAGCCGACCGTCGGCCGGAACTTCGTCGCCGGTGTCAAGAATAACGGTGTCTCCCACCACAACGTCGCGGCGTGGAATTTCGCGCACACTGCCCTCTCGCAGCACTTTTACAAGCATGTCGTCGTTAGTGCGGTTAAGGATCTCGAACTTGCGGTCGGCGCTTACTTCAAGCCAGAAACCTATAAGTGTGGCGAGCATTACTGCAAGCAGGATGCCTATAGGTTCAAGGAATACGCTGGCTCCGGCCCCGGTGCAGATGTATTCGTAGAGGGCGATCCCGATTGACAGCAGCAGCGCCACAAGCAGAATCTTTATAAGAGGATTCCTGAAATTGTCAAGAAATTTTATCCATAGCGAAGGCCTTGGCGGGGGCGTAATGACATTGATACCATGCAGGCGCGCACTTTCTTCGACTTGAGCGGTTGTCAGTCCGCCGGTATGTTGTTCCTTCATCATTAATTAATAAATTGAAAAATATGGTGCAAAGTTAAGCAAAAATTGTGACGTGTGGCCTGAAATGATTGAAAAGCTGCGGGGCGACCCGAATGGCCGCCCCGCTCAGGCTTCGGGGCAGCCGTAACTGCCCGATAAGTAGCCATTTGCCAAGTCTACTTATAAAATGTGTTTCTGTTTCTTTTCAATCTTCTTCAGGCGATGGTGGATACGGTCAAGTTCATGAACTGCGAGAGCTGCGGTGACGAGGGTTGCCGTCTGGAGGGCCACTTTGACTATGAAATGAACCCGATGGTGCTTGCGTGCTTTAGTAATATCCATAATAATAAAGGGTTAATTTATGTTATATGTGTTTTATGGAGGGCGCCTGCGGGCGCTCACACTAAAGAAACGCATTCATGTGTCAGTTTGTTCAGTTTCGCCTGACAAGAGTCGCGAAACGGTAAGTCAGTCCGGATTTTTCATCGGGCATGGACTGTGTTTCTTCTGTCATCTCCCATTCCGAGGTGTCAATTGCAGGGAAAAAAGTGTCGGCATCGGGGCATCGGGCATCTATGAATGTGATCTCAAGCCTGTCAGCACGGCCAATTGTGGCAGAGTAGATTGAAGCGCCTCCTATTATGAATATCTGTGGCGCATCGGCAGCTATGGCGATGGCTTCGTCTACACCGGGAGCTGTTTCCACGTCAGGGGCCGTGAATTCTGGATTGGAAGTGATTACAATGTTACGCCTGCCCGGCAGAGCGCCTTTTGGGAGGGATTCGAATGTCTTGCGGCCCATTATCACCGGGCATCCCATGGTGAGTTCCTTGAAATGGCGCAGGTCGGCGCCGATGTGGAATGCCAACTTACCTTCGCGCCCTATGGCACCATCAGATCCAACCGCTGCTATTAGAGTGAGTGTCATACCGATACGTCTGCTTTTATGTGGGGATGAGGATCGTATCCCTCAAGGGTGAAGTCTTCATATTTAAAACTGAAAATATCCTTGACATCGGGGTTTATTTTCATCACAGGCAAGCGCCGTGGCTGGCGTGATAGTTGCAGTCTTGCCTGGTCGAGGTGGTTGTTGTAGAGGTGAGCGTCGCCAAGTGTGTGGATGAATTCTCCCGGTTTGAGGCCGGTGACCTGTGCCATCATCATGGTCAGCAAGGCGTAAGATGCGATGTTGAACGGCACGCCCAGGAAGCAATCGGCGCTGCGTTGGTAGAGTTGGCAGCTAAGGCGCCCGTCGGCTACATAGAATTGAAACAGACAGTGGCAGGGGGCAAGAGCCATCTGTGGCAGTTGTGCCACGTTCCAGGCGCTCACGATTATCCGCCGGGAATCGGGGTTGTTGCGGATGTCGTTCACGGCGGCTGCAATCTGGTCAATCACTCCACCGCTATTGTCGGGCCATGAGCGCCATTGGGCGCCGTATACAGGGCCGAGGTTGCCGTCGGCGTCGGCCCATTCGTTCCATATCCTGACACCGTTCTGCTGCAAATAGGCAACATTGGTGTCACCGTTCAGGAACCATAGCAGTTCGTGTATTATTGATTTGAGGTGTAACTTTTTGGTGGTTACGAGCGGGAAGCCATCGGCGAGGTCGAAACGCATCTGGTATCCGAAAGTTGAGCGTGTGCCGGTTCCGGTGCGGTCGCTTTTGTCGTGGCCGTCGCGCAGGATGTGGTCAAGTAATTGTAGATACTGTTTCATGGTTGAGGGTCTTGAAGTTGAGAAAGCACTTGGCGCAGCTGTTCGTCGGTGGTTGTGAGTTTGCTGCGGCAAATGTTCAGAAGCTCGACGGCCCGGCGCGTCATTTCCACAAGGGAATCGACGTCGCAGGTGTCGGCGCGCAGTTGGCCGAGTATTTTTTCAAGTTCGGCAAGCGCTTGGTTGTATGTGGGTTCCATATTCATTTTACAACAGATTCAACTTGCCCGCGGGCAAAGGTGGTTGAAATCACGGTGCCGGGTGTCAGGTCATCTGACGATTTTATAGCCCGGTTGTCGGCTCTGGTAATAGAGAAGCCCCGGCGCAGGGTTGCTTCGGGAGAAAGGGTATCGAGCAGCATGGCAATGGACGAGAGTCTTTCATTGTTTCGTGACATGATGTTGGCAGTGGCTGTACGCAGGGTGTCGTCAACGGTTGTGCCGATGCGGGCGGTGTGATGCTGTATCACACTTTCGCTCAACAAGGGCAGGCGCCCTGCCATGTAGTCAAGACGCCGGTGCGCGGCTGAAATGGCTGCTGAAGCCGCACTGAAAATGTCGTTTCCGAGATGGTACAATCTGTCGAGGGCTGTGGCGCCGCGGCCAATAAGCCACTCGGCAGCGGCTGTGGGTGTCTTAACCCGCATGTTGGCTACATAGTCAAGTAGGGTAACGTCGCGTTCGTGACCTATGCCGATAATTACAGGGAGGGGGAACAGGGCTATGCTGGCGGCGAGGTCATAATTGTCGAACGCGGCAAGGTCACCGGTGGCTCCGCCACCGCGTATTATAACCACGCAGTCGAAAGTATCGCAGCCCGCAGCGGCTACTTGATCAAGGGCGTCTATGATTGATGCGGCCGCACGCTCACCTTGCATCACGGCCGGAAACAGCTGTGAAGAGAAGCGTAGCCGATAGCGGTTGGTATAAAGTTGGTTGATGAAATCGCCGTAACCGGCGGCGCCCTGTGCTGATATCACGGCTATGCGGGATGGCACGTCAGGCCATGGCAGGTTGCGGTTCTGATCAACGATGCCCTCGCGTGTGAGGCGGTCTATCATCTCGCGGCGCCGCCGGAGAAGATCGCCTACAGTATACTCAGGATCTATATCGGTGATTGTTGCCGATATGCCGTAAACAGGATGAAACGATACCGTCACGCACACCATTACCTTAAGGTCGCTTGCCAGGGGTTGTCCGGTGGCTGTGGCGAACCGGCGGTTTATGAAGCCGAACTTCGATGACCATATCATGGCCCTCATGCGGGCACGGGCTTGCCCTGTGGCGGGATCTTTGTCGATAAGCTCCATGTAACAATGGCCTCCGGATACACGCAGGTCAGAGGTCTCTGCGGTCACCCATACCCCATTTAGGCCCGGCGCACCGGTTATGGCTGCCGAGACGCGCCCGTTGAGTTCGAGAAGCGTGATAGCTGCGGGAGTCATTGCTTGCGTGCCTTGAATTTGCCGTTGATGATGTCGAAGGTTATTGATGGAATCAGGTAGGGTTTCACTTTCTCATACTCTGCTCCGTAAAGGTATTGCGCTGCAGTGTTGATGAAAGTGATTGCTGTGGCCTCGGAGTTTACTTCGGCCTCAGCTGTAACGAATGGCAGCGTGAGTTCGAGATTTGGCAGAGTCTCGAAAGCACCGGCGGTGAACCAGTCAGTGTAGCGTGGCTCCGGTGTCTGTCGGGTGTACGGTGTCCAGTCACGGTGGTAAAGCTGCAGGTGGCTGTCGCGTGCCGGAGCGGCTATGGTAGATATCACAGCCACGATGGTGTCTTTGGCCGCAGGAATGATGGCAAGCTGTATTGTGGTGGAGTCTGCCGTTGAGAGTGTCACGACATTCTCGTTCATGTGGGTGATGTGCCACCGGGTGCCGAAGTTGTCTTCCACTGAGCCCGGGGTTGAGGCGTATGAGAAATAGTCTATCAGGTCAAGGCGGTCAGTGTTGGTGAGGGTAGGGAACACTGACAGAGGGGCGTCGGCTAAAAAATCTGACACCGACCGCCCTGTAGCGACGCCGGCAATGCCGGCGAGCATTATAGTCGCGAGGGTTATCTTCAGTGGATGCATCTATAGTAGTTAATGACTATTTTATACTTAACGGCGCTGGCGACCGGGTTTCTTGCGCTTTTGGTCGCGGGATTCACCGCCTGAGGCTTTGCGTGATGAGGCCTTGCCGTAGTCTTTGTTTTCCTCGGCAATCTCACTGTAAAGATGCTTGCCGTAGAAGTCAGCACCCTTTAATCCGGCTACCACGCGGGCGGCATCGGCCTTTTTTACATCAAACAGCGAGTAGCCGGGCATAAGGTCGATTCGACCCACGTCGACGCGGTCTCCGCTCACGTTATGGTTTATGGTGTCAATCAGATTCCCGGCGAAGAACCCGTCGCTCTTGCCTGCATTCACATATATGCGGGCCATACCCCTTTCGGCAGTGCGCCGGTCTTTGTCGGCGGGCTGTCCCTGACGCTGGCGTTCTTTTTTTTCAGAGCGTGAAGGTTTTTCGTCTATGATGTCAATTTTGGGTGCGTCTTTGTAATAGTTGAGGAGTCGGTTGAACTCAAGTGAAAGCACCCGCTTCAGCAGGTCATCGGTTGTGAGCCAAGACAGTTTCTTTGATACTCCCGGCAGGTATTTTGCGATTTCTTCCTCGTTGACCTCCACGCGTTCAAGACGGTCAGCCAGATTGTAGAGTTGCTTTTCTATGATGTGTTCAGGTGTCGGGACCTCGTGGCGCTCGAATTTCTTGCCTATGATCCGTTCAATTTCGCGCAGGCGCCCTTTTTCGCGTGAATGGATTATAGCGACTGACACGCCGGTTTTACCGGCCCGGCCGGTACGTCCCGAGCGGTGTGTGTACACGGCAGTGTCATCGGGTAGTCCGTAGTTGATTACATGGGTGAGGTCATCAACATCGAGGCCGCGCGCAGCCACGTCAGTAGCCACGAGTAGCGAAGTCACGCGGTCGCGGAATTTCTTCATGGTCAGGTCACGCTGTTGCTGTGAGAGGTCGCCATGAAGAGCGTCGGCGTTATATCCGTCAGCAATCAGACGGTCGGCCACTTCCTGGGTGTCGCGGCGTGTGCGGCAAAAAATTATGGCATAGATGTTGGGTGAGTCATCGGCAATGCGTTTCAGTGCGAGATATTTATCGCGCGCGTTTACCATATAATATATGTGGCGCACATTTTTGGCTCCTTCGTTGCGGGTGCCTATCACGATCTCCTCCGGGTTGTGCATGTATTTCTTGGCGATGCGTGCGGCTTCGGCGGGCATTGTTGCTGAAAACATGAGCATCTTGCGGTTGTCGGGTACGTGACTCAGGATGTCGTTTATAGAGTCAACGAATCCCATGTTTAGCATCTCGTCAGCCTCGTCAAGTACCACAGTGTGCACTTCGTCAAGCTTGACCACGCCGCGGTTGATCAGGTCGATGAGACGGCCCGGGGTGGCGATGATGATCTGCACGCCTTCGCGCAGAGCCTTTATCTGGCTCTGTATGCTTGATCCGCCGTAGACGGGGAGCACACGCAGGTCAGGAATATATTTTGAGAAGTCGGCAAGGTCTCCGGCTATCTGTAAACACAATTCACGTGTCGGGGCGAGGATGAGAGCCTGTGGTTTGTGTACGGCTTCGTCAATGCGTTGAATAACGGGGAGCCCGAAGGCTGCAGTCTTGCCGGTGCCGGTCTGGGCAAGGGCCACCAGGTCATGGTCACCCTTCAGGAGAGTGGGGATAACCTTCTCTTGTACAGGCATCGGTGTCTCGAAGCCCATCTCTTTGATGCCGCGGAGGAGATCTTCTCTCACACCAAGGTCTTCAAATGTAGTCATGTAAGTCTTTTATTAATTGATTCTACAAAGATAACGTTTAAAATCGGAAAAAAACTATAAAACGATAATAAAAGTAATTTAGAATACAAAAAAATCTGTTTATCCCGATTAATTGCGGACAATGTATCGGGCAGGCGAGAATGTTATTTTTCGAGTAGTTATTCAAAAAATACCGGAAAGTTTACTTTTCAAGATTTATAAATTTTGAAAGTCTGTCAACACAATGCTTTTTTTGCTGGTAATTGGGATGGACATAGAGATTCATAGTAGTAGCGACATTGGAATGCCCCAAGATCACACTTACAGTTTTGTAATCACACATACATTCGATACATCTTGTGGCGAAAGTATGGCGGAGACCATGAAACACAATTCTTGGGATGCCGAGTCTTTTGAGCAATCGCGAGAAAAATTCTCTATATGTGCGTGGTTCTTTAGGTGAGTCCATCCCTCCAACGACATAGAACTCAGCCTGTGTTTTGCTCTTTATTGTGCGGAGTGCATCAAACAATTCTTTGCTGATCGGAATTTCCCGGTTTGAGGTCTTGGTTTTGGGTGTTGAAGTGATTCGTTCAGTCTTGTTTTGTTCAGAATCGTATATGCGCCCGACAGTATGTCTTACTGTAATCACCCGATGCATTAAATCTATATTTTCCCAACGCAAAGCGCATACTTCTCCAATACGCATGCCTGTTGTAAGAGCAATCGTGATACCTATATTCTGAGTAGTCGGTGATTCTAATAAATATTTAAGGAGTTTCCGGTGATTTGACAGCGAAAGCGTCGGAAGTCTCTCGGAGCCAGTGTCAGTTGGAAGTGCGATTTCCCATTTTTCACCGGGGAAGCCAAGATGCTTCTCGCCATATCTGATTATAGTCTTGAGTGTGGCAAGAATGTCCTTTACTGTTTTGCGTTTGAGTCCGGAGTTGAGTTTGTCAATGACAAATTTCTGGACCTCTGATTCATGTATCTGTGTGTGGTCCTTGAAAGTCGAGAGCAAATGAGTCTTGACTATCAGGCTGTATGCGCAATAAGTTGAACGCTTCACTAACTGAGACTTTGCCATGAGCCAACATTCCGCTACTTTTGAGAATGGTGTATGTCTATCCATAAAAAGAGGGGGTTAATTTATAACTCCCCTCAATATACATCGTTGTCAATACTGAAAAATGCTATATGCTAATGGTTGCCTTTCGCCCTATTATGATGTTTGCAAAGCATCTGGCAATTGCCAACTGTTGTGGTTCCTCCTTTGCTCCATGCCGCCACGTGGTCGGCATCCATTTCTTTCAGCAACCATATTTTCTTTGCATTGGCATCATGCCCGATTGCGCAATATGGACAGTTGGATTTGTCATGTTTCTTTGCTTCCTCGGTTTGACGTGCATATACCGATTTTTTTGTTGCTTCGTCGAAAATCCGTATGTCAAGGAGTTTTGTATCTGTCTCGCCTCCGAGTAAAAACTCAAAGATTCCTTTCCGGTTTTTTACGTACGGATCTCCGTAGAGTTCTTTTACTCGCTTTGTCATATAAGTAGGATTATATGGGAAGCTGTGATACCTTTCGTATAAATCACCCCAAGGCAGGCCACGCATTTCGCTCTCTACGAGTGGAAACACCGTCTTGACCCAGTCTATCACGCTGTTAAAATAGTTTGTCAGTTCTGTTATGTCGCCGTTGGATCTGTGATCCTTCATGTATTCTTCGGCACAGCCTTTGCTAACCCAACAGAGGGCTGTGGCAAGAAAGTCCTGACGGTTTACGGCTCCGGCCACATAAGCGCTCCATTTCTGCACTTCGCTTCGCTGTGAATTGCTGAAAACTTCTTTCGCCGCGGTTACAAACGGACCGGAATAGACTGCGTTCAACAACTCCTGATGATTAAGAGGCACACCGGCTATGTTGATAGTCTTGAACCATTCCTTTATTTCGCTCTCAGTTCCCTCACATTCATAAATCAACAAATGAGCGTTTATGAATTTCTCTCGCAGTTCTTTGGGAAGGCTACCAATGCTTTGGGGAAGACCTGAGGCATCCTTTATTCCGAGTTTTCCATTGAAGAATCGGCCTAATGAAGTAATACGTTGTTGTCCGTCAAGTACTTCAAAACGCCCATCTGCTGTGCGGTTAAAATATATCAATCCGAGCGGATAACCTTTTAGCACCGAGTCTATAACGGCAATATCTTTTTTGCCGTCAGCATAAATGTAGTTGCGCTGGTATTCAGGTTGAATGGTAAGGCGGCCTCCCATACCAAACAACCCTTTTCCTTCCAGCTCATTATACACAAAACCGTCGCAAATGTCGGCAATAGTCCATTCGGTGTGCAGAGTGGTTTTCATATTGTTTATTTAAAGGAATGAAGCAACTTTACGGATGCGGTTGATACGTGCCATAAAGGATGGGTCTGATTTGGCAATTTGCTTGTTATAGTCGGCCTGTATTTTGAGCCAAATGTCTGCATCGATTCCTAAAGCCGCTTCCAAAAGAAGTGCGTATTCTGTTGTAACAGCTCGTTTTCCATTCAGTACAGCATTGAGTACAGATGCCGGAATTCCTATCTCGGCGGCAAGTTCTTTTTGCGAGATTCCGCGATACTCTATCTCATCCTTTATCATTTCTCCGGGATGGATGGGCTGGCTTGGGGTAAGGTTGTTTGCAATCATATTGGGGTCAACTCCCTTTAATGTTATTGCCATGACTCTCTATTTATAATGGTTCGACAATTCAACGATATTGCATATAGTCAATATCGGTTCTTCATCAGTTTGAGATACTGTAAACTCAATGCGGTATTGGTCATTAACTCTCACTGAAGAACGCCCGGCTTTATCGCCCGCGAGCACCTCATAATTGAGCGACTTGATTGGCCATAAGGCTTTTATAGATGAGGCTGTTATCAAAAAGCGAATTGCCTTCTGATAGCGGCGCACTATGTCTGGTTGATAGCGGTGCTTCTTGTCCTTGCACCGTCCATCTTCGTACAGTTGGCGCAGATATTCCTCTTCATAGGTGACTATCATATAATCCTTTTTAGCAACGTTGCAAAGTTAGTGAAAGTTTTTCGAATTAGCAAATTTGATAATTATGTAAATGCTGTGATAGTTGAAATCTTAGGTCAAACGCAAGGAGACTCTGGTAAGGCGTTAGGGCTGAGTCC
>JAMPHZ010000015.1 GCA_023663145.1 Odoribacter sp. | reverse complement strand
CCATTTTGTCAGATTTTTGCAAATATAAGTAATATTTCAACCAAAACCCACAAAATATACTTTTATTTAACGTTTATTAACCCATGCATTTCCTTGCCACTAAAAAATCAGGCAACTCAAATGGACCGCAAAATATCAAGGTAGTGAACAAATCACATAGCAAGGGCGGGCAACGGCAACCACAAGCAGCCACGTGGTGATATAAAGGCAATATAAAGTTGGATAAGAAATTTTCATATCTTATTATATTTTCCTAAATTTGCACCATATTTTGACCGAATGACAGTTTTAGACTCCATAAAAACAACTTTAGGCCCCGACTTGAAGGCTCTGAACCTTCTCATAAGGGAGCATCTTATGTCGGGCAACACCTTGATGGACACTGTCATAGAGTCATACCTGACCACCAAGGGCAAGCAGATACGGCCTATTATCGTGATGCTCTGCGCGGGCATGTTCGGCGAGATCGACCGGCGCGTACTCGAGGCTGCCGCCGCCGTGGAGTTGCTTCACAATGCCTCGCTTATACATGACGATGTGGTCGACGACTCCAAGCTACGCCGCAACAAGCCTACAATCAACGCGGTATGGGACAACCACATAGCCGTGCTTGTGGGAGATTTCTTCGTTTCAACGGCACTGCAACGCGCCATCGACACAGGAGACATGCGCATAATCGAATCAATCGGAGCATTGGGCAAATTACTGTCGCTGGGCGAGATTGACCAGATATATAATGCGCGCGAGCACACCGTCACCGAAGAATCATATTTCAAGATCATAGATTACAAGACAGCGTCGCTGTTTGTTGCCTGCGCCCGCGTGGGTTGCTATGCTGTGAACGCATCTGACGAGCACACCGAACTACTGGCTGAAGTGGCTCGCCTGCTGGGGCTTTGTTTCCAGATACGCGACGACATATTCGATTATTTCGATCCTGACAAAGTGGGCAAACCCACGGGCAACGATCTGCGTGAGGGCAAGATAACCCTGCCGTTGCTCTATGCCTTGGGACGCACAGATCTTGAAGGTCACCAAGAAATGAATGCCCTTGCAGCGCGCCCGGTGCTTGACGAGGCCCAGATCGCACGACTCATAGCGTTTGCCCGCGACAACGGCGGCATAGATTACGCCTACGGGCGCATGAGCAACCTGCGACAGCGCGCAGAGGATCTGCTGCAGCGACTCCCCTCCGGAGTATATGCCGACCAGATGCGCACCCTTTTTGACTACATCATCGCACGCGACTATTGATGAAAATCAGCCGCAACGGATATAAGCATCTGAGGCTCATCCGCATAGTGGTCTCCCTTGCTGTAATGGCCGTTACAGCTATAACCGCCGCCACAGGTTACCGCGCAATCACATCGTCGTGGCAGATCATCCCGGCTTTGCTGGCGTGCAACTTCATGTGGCTCGCATGTTGGGTAGCCGTCACCCTCATCATGGGCCGCGCATATTGCTCATTTGCCTGCCCCATGGGCGCGCTTGAGGACTGCTTCATAGCCATAAGCAGCCGGCGCCGGCATGGATTCTCATACACACCGGCAGCCACTACCCTGCGACGCTCGGTGGTGATCATCACAATAGTGTGCTCACTCGCCGGTGTCAACATAGTGTTATCTTTACTCGACCCCGCGGCAGCATTCTCGCGCATAGCCGTTTACCTTGGTGGCGCGGCATGGATGCCCGCGGCATTCAGCATGGCCGGGGCTATAACGGCATTGCTCACATTAGCAGTCGCAACAACAGTGTCTCTGCTCAGAGGGCGGCGACTTTGCAACACAGTGTGCCCGGTGGGCACACTGCTTGGAGCACTGTCGCGGTACGCGGTATACCATGTCGACATAAACACCGACAAATGCGTAGGTTGCAACCGGTGTGTCGAGCGTTGCAAGGGAGAGTGCATCAATCCGAACAGCCACACCATAGATCTCACCCGCTGCGTCGTATGCCTCGATTGCGTGGCGGACTGCCCGACCGGCGCAATAACCATGCGCCGCGGACGTCACCGGCTGCAGATGCCTTTGATGCAACACATCGCAGGGCGACAGAGCGCGCCGTCGGCTCTTGACGCGCCACATCAACCCCTGAAGCCCATTGACCGCAGGGCATTCATGGCCGCTATCATAGGAGCAACAGCTTTCAGCACCGCAGCACGTGGCACAACAACCCGGCTCAATGCAGTCACACCGCCGGGAAGACTGTCGCGTGATGCATTCATAGAACGTTGCACAGGCTGTGGAGTGTGTGTAGCAGCCTGTCCGGCCGGAATCATCCGCCCGGCCGTAAAAGAATTGAAACTGCGCAACATGCTGCATGTCACTCTCGATTTTGACCGCGGGGCCTGCCGGTATGACTGCGTGAAATGCACTGAAGTGTGCCCGACCGGCGCTCTTGAACCGCTGAGCGTGGCCTCAAAACATATCATTCCTATCGGTAAAGGCCGCCTGTTACCCGATAACTGCATTGATTATTACAGCGGAGAAATATGCGGCGAATGCGCCCGGCGATGCCCTACAAAAGCCATCAGCATGTTACCGGCCGGACAAACGCCCGCCGGGCGCCCGCGACGGTTACCTTCACTGAAATTCGATGACTGCATAGGATGCGGAGAGTGCGCCTACACATGCCCCTCCCGTCCCCGCGCCTGGATCATCGAAGGAGAATAAACCGAGCTATCAAGCGCAGTCCTGCTACCCGCCGCAAAAAAAACAATGCCGCGGGTTATTTTTTGTTTCCGCACCCATATAGCCAAACACCTGACGCAGCGATGATTGCAATTTTTATTGCATTTTTCATTGAATTTTATTGTCAAAATATTTGCAAAATTAAAATTATCGTTGTAATTTTGCATCATCAAAAATAAAAAAATCAACTATAAAAAACATTTGCATCATGGAAGACACCACCACCAATCAATCACCGGGCATCGACCCCGACGTGGCCGATGTACTGCTCAAAAACCCCGAAGCCGCACATTTCATAGCATCGCTCGCACAAGGCATACCACTCGCGCAGGCAGTCACCGACCATTTCGGCCCGCTCACACAATCAGAGCCGGAGCCACACCCACAACCTGAACCTGCACCCGAAGTTTCGGCCGAGACACCGATGTTCAGCACAACCGTATATTGCCCGGAATCTGACAGCGACTCTCCTGACGGCGACGATTGCCTGTTGCTCTCACTACCCACATCATCAGTGTGGGACTAACCCGCCTCAATCTTCAAACCCTTAATCCAATACCATAAAAAACAGACACCCGACCTATTCTTAATCTAATCTTAAAAAACACACATTGTCATTTTATTCACCAACCTTTTAATTATCAATCACTATGAACACAACACCCGGAACAAACGGCGGAACCCACGTCGTAAACCAACCTCTCACCACCTCGGCAACCAAAGAAGTAGCTCCATCACTGCTGCGCAATGCCATCGACGAACGCATTGTGCGCATCAATCCCATGTCAACCCCCGTTGACCAGATCTCACGCTTCATCGGCTCACGCCATTGTCCTGCGATGACCGTCGAATACTACTCCGTTGACAACAAAGCGACAGAAACCACCGTGACCCGCGACCTCGAAGCATCAAACGAAGCAACGGGTGACGACGGCACCACCATGAAAAGCATCGAAGTCAAGGATTCACGCTGTTTCTCACCGTCCGACACCATACTGTTTCCCGCCATCGACATCAAAGGGAGCGGTCCGCTTGCCGGCTATGTAAAAGCCGTGCGCGACCAGATGATCGACGTTGTAGGCCTCAACATACCCATAGCTGACGGTGCGGCCAAATGGCCCGCGATAAGCGAAGGCGTCAAGATAGTGAGAATGGGGCGCGCAGCCGCTGAGCTCGACGTGCAGACACCACAGTTTCAGGCGATTCCCCGCAAGCAGAGCAACTTCTGCCAGATCTTCAAGATGCAGGTAGAGCAATCCACCCTGCAGAAAATGGCTTCCAAAGAAGTCGACTGGAATTTCAGCGATCAGGAAGAAGCCGCCATCCGCGACATGCGGGCCGGCATGGAAAAGAACTTCCTGTTCGGAGCCAAGGGGCGCATTCTGGCCGACAACGGCCGCGAGCACATCTACCTTACCGGCGGCATATGGAATCAGACCGACAAAGAGTATCAGCTTTCGATACAGAACATCAGCGAACGCGACCTCATTGACTTCTGCTCAAAGGTTTTCACAGGCAACAACGGTTCAAAAAAACGTGTGCTGCTGGCAGGTACCGACCTCGCTCTCGCACTCAACAAGGTGCAATACACCCGTTCACTGTCAGGCGACAACAACTTCACCCGGTGGGGATTGCGTTTCCGAGAGATCGAATCGAACTTCGGCACCCTGTTTGTAATGCACAGCGAGATGTTCGACGCCTGTGGCCACCGCAAAGACGGATTCGTGCTTGACCCCGACTACATCACCAAGTACACCCACATACCATTCAGCAAAGAGCGCCTTGACCTGCGCCGCGCGGGCGACCGCAACACCGACGCCGTAGTTCTCACCGAAGCATCATGCATGGTACTGCGCCATCCCGACGCCCACTGCCGTGTGATTGGCAAATAAATCACCTGCAAACCCTTCCCCGCCAATGGGGCATGAGAAATCAGCCCCATTGGCATTTCCACAGACCTTTAACCTTAATCAGATGCTTACCACATACACCAAAGAAGAAATGCTGACCCTGTGGCGGCGCGCGCTCGGATTTGACGAATCACGCACCGACTGCACAGTGGAGCAGTATGACGGCCGCTCCGTCAACGACACCATAACCGAAGCCATGCGCGCGTGGTACCTCAACCATCTCGACACAGCTAACCCCGGGCTGCTACCCGTTGATAAAGTATCCACTACAACTGTCACAGAAGGTCACAGCCTGCTTAGGATAAAACCGTCCAAGAACTGCCGCCGCCCATTAGAAGTAACCGCAGCCCGGTGGAATACTCCCGCCTTTGTGGCACCCTGCAAGCTTTACACCCCAATGCTCGCACGATTAAGCTCCCCTTATTCCACAATCACAGAATCCCAACCGGTGGCAGTGCTTCACCCCGACGGGCGTTCCATCCTTGCCGCTCCGCTTGACGAGGGGGATGCATTCATTGTGGAAGGAGTAACCGACCCAGACGAAGACACCTATATAATTGATGACTCATTGCTCACTACCATTCCCGACACCATATGAACAAAGATACCAATCTACTCAAACGGGCCTTTGATGCCTGGCTTTCACTCGACAGCCTGCGCACACTGCGGCGCCGTCACAAGCGCTTCACCTACGGCGACCAATGGCATGACATGGTAGAGGACCCTAACGGTAACATCATGGAAGAAAGCCGTCTTATAACCTCAAGCGGCAAGCGGCCACTTACCAACAATCTTATACGTCAACTCGTAAAGACCATCGTGGGCAGATACAGAACAATAGCCTCAGAGGGCGCCTTTTATGACAACGACCCGCAATCAACAGATTACCGCAACCGCCTGTGCGAGCTTGACTGCCGCATGCTTGAAGAATTTGTGATATCGGGATGCGCGATACAACGCGTGTGCGAGGAACGACGGCCGGGCGGCCAAGGGATATGGGTCGACAATGTGTCACCCGACGACTTCTTTGTCAATGACTTCCGTGACCCGCGCGGCTTTGACATTGACTTCACCGGTATGATTCATGACATGAGCCTTGGCGAGGTTATAAACCGTTTCGGAGCGGGCAACCGGCGCCGATGCGAGGCGCTCCGCCACCTGTTCATGCATGACCTGAATCCGGACATGCCGGGAACCGAGACCTCGGTAGGCACACCGACCCCTGCAGGAGCAGACTTCTTCACACCCCGCCGTAACCGCTGCCGTGTCATAGAAGTATGGCAGCTGCGCGGCACCGAGATCACCGACCCCGGAGGGCGCCGCTATGTAGACATGCACTGGCACTGCACCTGGCTTGCTCCCGACGGCACCATCCTGGCCGCCTATAACTCGCCATACCATCACAAATCACATCCATTCGCCGTAAAGTTCTATCCCCTTACCGACGGCGAAGTACACTCGTTTGTGGAGGATGTGATTGACCAACAGAAGACCATCAACCGCCTTGTAGTACTTATTGACACCATGCTTGCATCATCGGCCAAGGGTGCATTGCTCTTTCCCGTCGAACAGTTACCCAAAGGCGTCACACTCAATGACGTGGCACGGTTGTGGGCACGCCCTGATTCCCTTATTCCCATCAACGGGCGCAACGGAAGCGAAATGCCCCGGCAGGTAGTCAACAACGGCGGTGACGCCGGAGCATATCAGCTGCTGTCGCTTCAGATGAAACTTTTCGAGGATGTGTCGGGCATAAGCGACGCCCTGCTCGGGCGTAACATCTCAGCCGCCACCGGCGCCTCGCTCTACGATGCCCAGGTAAGGAACGCGACCATCACACTGACCGACCTGCTTGAGACCTTCACGTCATTCACCTCCGACCGCAATGCCAAAATAAATACACGGAAGTAACCATGTTTTAAGTTTGAAAGACAAGTTTTAAAGCACAACAACAATATGACATAAAGGCCACAGCGCAACATTCATCGCGTCATGACATTCCAATATCACAAGAAATAAATGGCTGCGGAAGTGTCAAAACAGCATTCCCGCAGCCATCTACGCGCGACCGCATATCTACAGGCATGACGACACGAAATATGTATAATATTTTTACCTCATTTATCACATTTTAACAATAGGCATGTTGTATTTCGCAGAAATTATTATAACTTTGCAGCGAGTCTAAATTTTCCCTAAAAACGTTATAACAACCAATATTATCCGGACCTTAAACCTAAAACAGCAAATATGAAAAAGCTCGTATTATTTATCACCCTCAGCGCCACACTGTTATCAGGCGGATGCACCGAAGAATCCAAAGACAGTCCTATCCCACCTGCTGTGGAAGAGCCGTCACAGCCGGTATACTCGCCCGACGAATTAGGGAAATATGCCAACCTCGACCCTCTGCCTGCATTGAAATCAATAGACCTCACCGCTGCAGAGCAGTCATCAATGAATGCCCTTACAGATCTGGCATTCAGCCTCGCGCCAAAAATTCCGGCCAACGAAGAGGGAAATGTCATATTTTCACCGGCGAGCCTTGTGATATGCCTCAACCTTTATATCAACAGCATCGACGCTCCGTTCAGCACCAATGTAGCCCACGCTTTAGGATTCGAGGATATGGAAGCGATGTCGTCGATGAGCAAGAAGCTCATGGCCTATCTGCCATCGGGAAGTGAAGATATAAAAGTGACCGTCGCCAACTCCATATGGCACACAGCAAGCTTCAGAGTAAGCGATTCTTACAAAACCTCGATAGAAGAGCAATACAGAGTGCCTGTGACACCTCTTGATTTTTCAGCAAGAGAAAACGCCATCAAAATCATAAACGCCTGGGCGAGCGACAACACCGGCGGCCTCATCACCGACCTGATAGAAGACCTCAGAGAAGATGCTATCGCAGTATGGGCCAACGCATTGTTTTTTGACGGGAAGTGGGAAATCCCGTTTGACAGCGAGATCACCATGCCCGAGCCATTCAACGGACTTGACAAGAAAAGCACTGTAGAGACCATGCGCCGCCCCGGCACAATGTTATACACCAGGTCAGACGACTTCACCTATGTGGGGCTGCCTTTCAAAAAGAATGCATATTACTTTGATCTAATCATAGGCGAACCGGAGGCAACACTTGGAGCTGAAGAATATGCCAACCTGACCGCATCAGCGACCCCGCAGTCCGTAGCGCTTCAGCTTCCGGCATTCAAGGCATCGCTGCGCACTGATTTCACCACAGTTATTGACGGGCTCACCGACGCAGCCGCCTCAGCCACATTAACCACAATGGGACTACCGGCCGACGTAAGACTGACCAACAACGTGCTCATCCAATCATCAACAATAAACGTGAACGAAGAAGGAGCAATAGCAGCAGCGGCTACAGCCATGACAAGCGAGATGGCGGCTCCCGGCGAGCTGATAACCGTAAGATTCGACAGCCCGTTCTATTACGCGATACGCGAAACCACCACAGGAGCGATTGTGTTCTTCGGCAAAATAAACAACCTCTGAATACCCCATAAGCAGCGGCGCGCGGCCCGATCAGCCAACCATGGCGGAAGAGGCCGCGCATTGTTTAACATTATTTAACCCCAAAAGGAACTATTTTTATGTTAATATTTGATTGACAATTGCGAAATCGTGCTTAACTTTACGCCGTGAAATCGTGCCACAAGCACCATCTATAAAGCAACGGCATACGATTCGTATATTTAAAACCTTAATTATAATAACCTTAAAGATTAATTATGAAGAAATCTTTACTTCTCGCTTCTATGGCAGCTCTCAGCATGACCGCTTTCGGTCAAGCCAAAGACCCCGCCACTTATGCACCCACATCAGGTTACCAGCTCGAAAGCCTCTGGATGATGTCAGTAGGTAACGGTGAAAACGGTGTAGCTACCTCAGCTTGGATGGATCTCGAAGCCAAGATGGGCAACGCCGCCAAAGGCACCACCGCCACCATCTGCGGCGACTACATCTATGTAGCCTGCTCAACCAAGTTCGTACCCGGCATCGACGAGACCACCGGTCTTCCCACCGACCTCCTCACCAATCAGGGTCACCTTCTCGTTCTTGACAAGAACACCGGTGCATTCGTAAAGGACCTCGCCCTCACCATCAACGGCGAACCCCTCGACGACCTGCTCTGCGCCAACCACGTAGGTCATGACGACTTCGGCCACGTATGGATCTGCGGTTACCGCGGCACCATCTACAACGCTGACGAATACAAGTCAAACCCCATGAACCTCTACATGGTAGATACCGAAACCGGTGCCCTCACCCTTGTACAGGCATTTGAAATCGGTGACATCGAAGGTGCTATCGCCGGCCAGCGTGTCGACTACTTCGACGTAATCGGTAACCTCGCAGGTGACGAAGAAGGTGCAGCATTCCTCGCCGTACCTAACGAAGTATCACGTGTGATCGTATGGGTAAAATATCCCGAGACCGACTACTGGGATCTTATGGAATCAGGCTCGAACATCATCGACTGTAAGGAAACCTATCCCGCCGGCCAGACCGCATGGAACTACTCACCTATGGGTTCATTCGTACGCACAGACGACGGCTCATTCGAAGGAGCATTCGTATGGGTTGACGGTCACACAACCAACCCCGCCCTCTATGACCAGAGCGGCGAGCTCCTCTCATCATTCAAGGAACACGCAGGTGACGCTCCCAGCACCGAAGAACCCGAAGGTGGTCCCTGGGCTAACTACCTGCCCGAACGCCAGCCCAACGGCATGCGTCAGTTCGGTCTCGGCAACGACCAGTTCCTTGCCTACGCTATCGCTTTCCCCGACGACTCAAACATGGGTGGTCACATGGGTATCGTAAAACTTGACCAGGACTGGACTCTCGCCGAAGGCGAACCCATGTGGACAGCTCCCGCCGCCAAGCTCGGTATCCGCAAAGGTGAAGGCCGTTTCTCACACGCTATCGACGTAACCGACGAATACACCGACGCCAACGGCAAGAAAGCCCGCGACCTGATGGTATTCAAGGATAAGAACGGTATCGCTCTTTACCGCATCGCAGAAGTAGGCTTCGATGGCATCGACGACATCACTCTTGACAACACCACCGAAGGCCCCGCTGAATACTTCAACCTCAACGGCGTACGCGTAGCCGGCGAGCTCACCCCCGGCCTCTACATCATGCGCCAGGGCACAACCGCCAGCAAGGTTATCATCAAATAAGAGAATATAAGTTTCCCTTATAAATAAAAAGACGTTCCCGGCGCAAGCGTGCCGGGAACGTTATTTTTAACTATCTTATATTATGATTGACATCAGGTCATGGCTTGCATTGCTGCTGCCGGCGGCATGCGAATGCTGCGGGAAAGAACTCACAGCCGGTGAACGACTGCTGTGCATGAACTGCCGCGCCGAGATTACAGCCTGTGACTGCACGGCCAAGGGTATAGACATAACACTGCGCGACCGGCTGCCTCTTGATGCCAACATTGCCATGACCGGGGTATTAGGTGAGTACAGGGCGGAATCGGAATTAGGCCGGTTGATACGCAAGGGAAAATACAGAGACCGCCCTGACATCATAGCTGAATTGGGACTGATCCTCGGAAACATGCTCAAGCAGACAGGGGCAACAACTTCGGTGGATGCGCTTCTGCCCGTGCCGATGCACCGGTGGAAGAAGCTGAAACGGGGTTATAATCAGGCGGATATCATAGCCCGGGAAGTGTCATCAGTTACCGGAATACCACTGTCAAATGCAGTAAGGGCTGCAAGGCCACACAAATCACAGACGCGTAGCTCGGGTGCAGGCAGGGCCATGAATGTTTCGGACATATTCGATGTGCGCAACGTTGAAGAAATCGCGGGGCGCCACATTGCTGTGATTGATGATATTATCACCACGGGTGCTACCATGAGCAGCATCATACGGCTGCTGACTAATGCCGGGGCAGCACGGGTCAGCGCATTCGCGATAGCGGGAACGAAAGGGAGTAATTAGGAGTCAGATGGGACTTGTGAAATAGATACGGGCTTAAAGGTATTCACTCGGCGATCATATATCCCAGGCCGCTACGGTTTACGATGCATTGACCGAGGTTGCCGAGTTTCCGGCGCAGGCGCGAGATGTTTGTGTCAACGATGCGCTCGTTTGCCCCGACACCGTCGGGCCACACAGATTTGAATATCTCAATGCGTGATGTATAGGAGCCGGTGTTGCGCAAGAGCATCTCCAATATTGCAAATTCGGTATTTGATAGTCCTGCGCTCACATTCTCGACCAGGGCCTCGCGGCGTTGCAGGTCGACTGTAAGGGTCTTGAACTTTATGATATTGGCGTTAGACACTGATGTATCACGACGGCGACGGCGCATCACAGCTCTCACGCGGGCAAGCATCTCGCGCAACGAGAAAGGCTTGCGCACCGAGTCATCGGCACCCGCGTCAAGCGCGTCAATGAGCACACGCTCATTCTGATATTCGGAATAATATATCATACCGACAGCGGCACCCTGCGGGGTGGCCTTGAGGGTTTCGATAAGACCGCAGCCTGATGGCTCCTGTCTTGCGCAATCGACAATCATAAGATGTGTGCCCTGCAGCGATTGAGGAGTAACCTTGGCAGTCGAGTCAACAACATTCACCGAGTACCCCTCACTTCTGAGATTAAGACTCAGGAGCTCAACAATCGACTCATCGTCGTCGACTATCAAAATGTTTCCTAATGAGGCCGGTGAATACATTGATGATGAATTTTTGTAATGCAAAGTAACTGAATTATATTCAATGTGTCAAGTGCTGTAACATGTGTTTATTTAGTTTGTAACTAATTTTTAACCCAACACAAGGCAATAGCCAGTCACATAATATATATTAGCGCTGAGGTGGCAGATATCATTGGATATGAGCCAAGGGAGAAAGACATGATAAATAAAAAATGAGCCTATTTAAGGAAATTTTTCTTTAATAATTTTCGTAATCACAAAAATCGTTATAACTTTGCACTTGGATAACAAGATGACGTTTCAAGTTGTTTATCTCCTGCGTGGAGATTGAAAATTCCGCATCTGTGACAAAAACAAAACATTTACATACATTATTTCTAAAAGCAAAATGAGCAACTTAGAAGAAATCAAGAAAGCACGTCTTGCCGGCGTCAAGGAAGACCTGGTAAAGTACGGCATCAAAAACACTCCCGAAGTACTTTACAACCCCACTTACGAAGAGCTTTTCAAGCTTGAGACCCTGCCTAGCCTTGAAGGCTTCGAAAAGGGTGTAGAAACCGAGCTTGGCGCAGTAGACGTAATGACCGGCGTATACACCGGCCGCTCGCCTAAAGACAAATTCATCGTGCTTGATG
This sequence comes from Odoribacter sp., assembly GCA_023663145.1. Lineage (GTDB taxonomy): Bacteria > Bacteroidota > Bacteroidia > Bacteroidales > Muribaculaceae > CAG-873. The sequence continues at coordinate 53,460 of JAMPHZ010000015.1, read as the reverse complement.
AGAAGTCAAAAGACACCGTATGGTGGACAACTGAAGAATATAAGAACGATAACAAGCCCGCCAGCGAGGAAGCCTGGAAGGCATGCAAGGAACTTGCAATTGACGAGCTGTCAGGCAAGAAACTTTACGTTGTAGACGGCTTCTGCGGAGCCAACAAGGACACCCGCATGGCAGTCCGCTTCATCATGGAGGTTGCATGGCAGGCACACTTCGTGACCAACATGTTCATCCGCCCCACAGCAGAGGACCTGAAGGATTTCACCCCCGATTTCATCGTATACAATGCATCAAAGGCCAAACTCACCAACTACAAGGAATTAGGCCTTAACAGCGAGACCGCCGTAGTATTCAACATCACCTCACGCGAACAGGTAATCATCAACACCTGGTACGGCGGTGAAATGAAGAAAGGTATGTTCTCGATGATGAACTACTACCTCCCCCTTAAGGGTATCGCTTCAATGCACTGCTCAGCCAACACCGATATGAACGGCGAAAACACCGCCATCTTCTTCGGTCTGAGCGGCACCGGCAAGACCACCCTCTCAACAGACCCCAAGCGTCTTCTCATCGGCGATGACGAACACGGCTGGGATGACAAGGGCGTGTTCAACTTCGAGGGCGGCTGCTATGCCAAGGTTATCAATCTTGACAAAGATTCAGAACCCGACATCTACAAGGCTATCCGTCGCGACGCCCTGCTTGAGAATGTTACCGTAGACGCAGAAGGCAAGATTGACTTCGCTGACAAGAGCGTTACCGAGAACACCCGCGTAAGCTATCCTATCGACCACATCGAGAAGATTGTAAAACCCATCTCGGCCGGTCCTGCCGCCAAGAATGTAATCTTCCTGAGCGCTGACGCATTCGGTGTACTTCCTCCCGTTTCAATCCTGACACCTGAGCAGACCAAGTATTACTTCCTGAGCGGCTTCACCGCCAAGCTTGCAGGTACCGAACGCGGCATCACCGAGCCTACTCCTACTTTCTCGGCATGCTTCGGCCAGGCATTCCTGGAACTCCACCCCACCAAATATGCTGAAGAACTTGTAAAGCGCATGGAACAGAGCGGTGCCAAGGCTTATCTTGTCAACACCGGTTGGAACGGCACAGGCAAGCGTATCTCTATCCGCGACACCCGCGGCATCATCGACGCTATCCTTGACGGCGCTATCCTCAAGGCTCCTACCAAGACTCTTCCCATCTTCGACTTCGAGATTCCTACCGAACTCCCGGGCGTAGATCCCAAGATTCTTGATCCGCGCGACACCTACACCAATCCTGAGGAATGGACTGTAAAGGCCAAGGACCTGGCAGAACGTTTCATCAAGAACTTCAAGAAATATGAAAACAATGCCGCCGGCAAGGCTCTCGTAGCAGCCGGTCCCCAACTCTAAAAAGAGCTGACATAACGAACTAAGAAGCCCGCCTAAGGCGGGCTTCTTTATTTCTATCTTCTGCCACAGGCTGCCGGACCTAACGGTTGGTGCGGGCGAGGGCATTGCGCATTATGTCGCGCAATGAGCGGAGGCAATTGCTGATCTCACTCTGCGAAAGACGTCGGTACCGTTTCGGCCCGGTCTTGCCACCTTTACATGTGGGGCATATACCTGACGAACCACACGCGACGCAGGATCCGTAGGTTATGCCGGTTTCCCAATCGTAAAGGCCCCCACCCTGCGATGCGCCTTTGCAATGCGGGCATATTCCGGAACCAGCGCAAGCCTCACATGGAGGATAATAAGCTTCACCGAAGTTAATGAGCATGATCAGTTGCCTGACTTGTTCCTCCTCAGATGGATAAAGTATTGATCCGCCACCACGTGACCGGTTGCGCGATGACTGAGCCTCGCCGGTGCCATAGCAATGGCGACACTGGCAATAATGGTCATTGCTCACGTGGATCCATTTGTGGCAATGCGGGCATTTATGTTTCTTGCCACTCACGCCATATGTGCCTGTGCCTACGAAAACACGTATCCATCCCTGCCCCTTGCAGTAGCCGCACGAGCGCGCGGATGACAAAGAAGAGCAACCAATCAGCAGGAAAAAAAGGACAATGTAACGAATGAGGAGATTTTTTTGCATAATCAATTATTTAAGATTCTGTGATATTGTTTATTTGCATCAGATGTAAAACCGGCCTGAGGTGATCAACCTGTACAAACGCGCGACCCCTCGCCCCCCGGCAAGGGCGTAACGGTAAAGCGCCTTGAACAGAAGACGGCGCATCAGTGGCTGACGACGCATCAGCTCAGCAGCAAGAGCGGGCGCGGCCGGATCTGGGCGAGCCCAGGTAGCTGTCATGGTAAGTTGCAGGAGATCAACCCAGTGTGATTGCAATGGCGGAAGGGTTTGCCTCATCGCTTCCATGGCCGGAGCCATAGAGTCAACCTGACGTGCAGCCGCATCGTTTGTTATCGACTGTTCCGACTCAATGACTTCCACTGTAATCTGAGTGCTGTCATGGACAATCACCGGGCTCTGCATCAACAGTCTCATGCCCAACTCGCAGTCATCGAACATGCGAGTGGCAGGATTCCACCCTCCCACTTTACGGAAAAGCCCGGTGCGAGCCATGTAATTCTGCGTTGAAAAGGATGAGTGCATCAGATTATTGTAAACGATATCAGAGGTGATAAACCGGAGCATCGACATAGATCCGTCGAGATGACGCAGGTTGCAGTTCCAGGCCACGATCTCGGCATCAGGGTTACGATACGCGATATCCATGGCGCGCTCAACGTGGCGCGGCAGCATGATGTCGTCAGAGTCAAAGAACATGCACCACTGCGATGTAACGGCACTCAGGCCGGCATTACGGGCGGAAGATGCTCCCGGAGCGACTTCCGATATTACCTTAACATCAAAGTCAGGCGCCCGGTGGGCTTCTGCCCATGATTCAAGCACATGGAGGGAGCCATCAGACGAGTTATTATCGACCAACACAAGTTGCAGAGGGCGGAACGACTGGGCTGCCACTGAATCAAGCGTGCGCGTAACCACTGCAGCACGGTTATACACAGGAATTACAATAGATAAATCCATCATGGGGCCGGTTTAAAGTCAAGGCGGGTTGAGTCAAAAACGGCTCCCGGATACACATTGTCAAGCACACCCGATGCAATAACCGCATCACGGGAGCCGGTGTGCAGTTTTCCGGCGGCTACCGCCCATATAGTGTCGCAAGCGTCAAGAGCCGGGGCAATGTCGTGGGTCGAGAGCAATACAGCCGTGCCGGCAGAGGCAATACGGCGGAGCAACCTCATGATGTCAAAACGGGCAGCCACATCGAGGAACGATGTCGGCTCATCAAGAATCATAACATCCGTGGACTGTGCCATTGCCCTGGCAATCATAACCTTCTGCCTCTCACCATCGCTGAGCGACGCCATAAAGTCATCGCGTTTCCTTTCAAGTCCTACGGCATTTATGGCATTGTCGACGGCAATGCGGTCATCCTGCGAAAGCCTACCCATGAACCCCGAATACAGATGCCGCCCAACGGCCACCACCTGCGCAACGGTGAGCCCGCCACCGCCGGTGCGGTCGGTGAGCACGATGCTCAGTCGACGGGCAAGAGCAGCGGCCCTGAGACGGGTGATGTCCTCACCTTCGAGCAGCACATGCCCGGCCAATGGAGGCTGATTGCCGGCCAAAGTGCGCAACAATGTGGACTTGCCGCAGCCGTTGGCTCCCACAAGAGCGGTCAGCGAGCCGCACGAGACCGAGGCATTTATACCTGCGAGCACTGCACGCGAGCCATATCCAACGGTAAGATCTATTGCCGAAAGTGCCATCAGTTAAAGTAAAAAATTGAGCGACGACGCACAATTATATAAATAATTACCGGCACGCCGATTACCGGGGTGACAGCATTAAGCGGAATCATCCCCCGGTCACCCGGAGAAACACATATCAAAAGACATATCACACCAAGAGCAGCCCCCATCAACGCAGTGGCCGGTATGAGGCTGCGGTGATCAGATGAACGCAGGGCGAGACGCGCCATATGCGGCACTACCATACCTATGAAGCCTACCGGCCCGCACCATGCTGTTGCAAAAGCAGTCAATGCTCCTGAGAGCAGCATCAACGAGCGGCGCACCGCCGCCACATCCACGCCCGCAGATGCCGCATAACGCTCGCCGAGGAGCATGGCATTAAGCGGCTTGGCAAAGAAGAATGATATTATTGAAGGTATAATTACAAGAACCGCGAACAAGGGCAGCTGAGCGGCGGTCACACCCGAGAATGAACCCATGCCCCATATCACATAGGAATGCACGCTCTCGCCCGGCGCAAAGAAATTAAGCAACGATATAGCCGATGAAGCCAGATAACCCAACAGCATACCCACAATAAGGAGCATCACCGCCGAGCGCACCAATGCTGCCACCGCAATCAACAACAACATGACCGCCATTGCTCCGGCAAGCGCCGAACCCAACACAGCCGCCCGCCCCCATATGGTGACAGATCCTCCCACTGCAAGCATCACAACCGCGACGCCCAGCGATGCACCGGTAGAAATGCCCAACACCGAGGGTCCGGCAAGAGGGTTGTCGAAAACCGTCTGCATAAGAAGGCCTGCGATAGACAGAGCCATTCCGCACAACAACGCAGTTGAAGCGGCAGGCAGACGTGTCTCCAACACTATATAATCCCATGCGGAGTTGCCTGAACCGGCTGTGGTGAACGCATCGATTACCGAACGTGCGGGAATATCGGCCGCCCCCGTGAACAAGCAGGCGGCGAATGCCACGAGCGTCACGCACACGGACACCACACATACCGTTATAGTACGTTTAGTTATCACTCAATGGTTTATAATAGCGCAGAGCGCTGTCGCCGCGCAGTTCAGGATGAAAAATATATACAAAATCGCGCAGTACCCTCTCAGGGTGGAAAGCTATATCACGGAACAAAGGCGAAGCAATGGTGTTGCAATAAAAAACGCCGGAGGGGAAAGCGGAGAAAGCGCGTGCATGAGGCATTGCCGCGAGAATATCGCTGTCAGATGGATCGCCCGCCTCGTTCAGGAGCCAGAATGATGCGTCAGAAGCACGTGCAATAACCGCTTCCTCGCTTAACTGTTGCGATCCGGTACCGGTATCGGCGCTCCAAGGGAAGGAACCTCCCGCATCGGCGATCATCGCAGCCTTGTAGCTGCGGCCACCGGGGATGTACCACACACCCGAATAAGGCCGCTCGGTGATAACGACAGGGGCCGACGATGCAGTGGCGGCAAGAGCTTTCAGTGATGCGTATTCGGCAATTACCGCGCTATAAATAGAATCAGCGTCAGCACGGTGTCCGGTAAGCTCCCCTAAGAGAGAAATCCAGGCAGCACGGGCGGTAGGAGACGCCTCCATGTAATCGGCCATGTAAATCACAGGAATACCGGCGTTGATAAAAGCCGTCATATCACCATTCTCCATAGGTGACACGATCAAGGCGTCGGGGTTAAGAGCTATGATCTTCTCCACAGAGGGAGCCATTGAGGAACCGATGTCAGCAACCGCCCCTTGCCTTACAGCAGAGGAAAACGGATCATCGGGGGCCAGATAGGCCACATCAGCCAATGCAGCAACCGACCGCGCCTCACCCAATTCATCAATAGCCGCGGCATGTACCGAGGAGAACACTACCGCACGCCCGACAGGCACATTGACCACCGTTATTCCCTGAGGGACCTCAGGCCGGGATCCATGCGGCACCAACGCATATCGCGCAAGGAGGCGGCCTTCATGCCACGGGTCGGCGACTCTCGCCTCCACGTATCCGGGGCGGTCAATAATTTCAAGAAGCTCCGCTCCAGGCATCGGAGCATGGTCTTCAGATTTCCCGGCGCCATTACCGGCGGCATCACCCCGGGAACCACATCCCGCGATAATGAGAGCCATGATAGCCAAAACAAATGAATAGAAGCGTTTCATAAGTGCAAAATTACAAAAATAGTTGGTAAAAAGCGCCCTAAATGTTAAAAAAGCACCTTCAGGCAACGAAAATGTGGATTTTTTTTGCATTTAGAAAGCAACGATTGTATCTTTGCAAAAACAATACATATATGGAAACGTTTATTGAAGAAATTCCAATGCCCGATGCATCGGCCAGCCAACTTGACCGGCTCAAGTTCCTATACAGTGCCTCGCGCCGTAGCCAGGCCAAATTCAGCCGCATGATAGGTCTTGACCCCTCGTCAATGTCGCGGCTGCTGTCGGGCAAGATACCCATCACCGACCAGTTCATCAACCGCCTCGTGGTCAATCTCGGCATTTCGAAAGAATGGTTTCTGACCGGCACCGGCGTTCCTTTTCCGCGCAAGGATGACTTGCCGGGTGTTGTCATACCCAACATAACCAACGTGAGCACATGCGAGGCTAAAGGCGCGGCACTCTATGATATAGATGCCACTGCCGGCGCATTGCCAATGGACCGGTTGCTCGCCAGCGACCGCATAGTAGGATATATTGACATTCCGAATATAGACCCGTCGCTCCCCGTAGTGCGTGTATCCGGAGACTCCATGGAACCGAAGCTCCAGAACGGTTCATGGATGTCAATACGTGAGATCCATGATACCTCGATAATAATGTGGGGACAGATTTATCTCGTGGTACTTGAAGACTACCGCATGGTCAAATATCTGCGCAGACATCCTTCAAATCCGGACATGGTTATCCTGCACAGCGCCAACCCCGCTTACGATGATATAGAGATCCCCCGCAGCAGCATCTGCAAACTGTTCCTTGTTGAGACGGTAATAAATTTCAGTTCAATTGTCTAAGATAGTACTACCGACATGCATGGTCGCAGGCCGGTTAGAGGCCGGCTGTGACGAAGCCGGGCGCGGCTGCCTGGCCGGCCCCGTGGTGGCCGCCGCAGTGATCCTGCCCGACGGCTTCACCCATCCCGGCCTTAACGATTCCAAGAAGCTAAGCGAGAAACGCCGAGAGGAAATGCGCCGGGTAGTGATCGACAACGCGGTAGCATGGGCGGTGGGGATGTGTTCTCCGCGTGAAATCGACGAGATAAATATCCTCAACGCGTCAATCGAAGCCATGCACCGTGCGTTGCGTGGTCTGAGCGTTACACCGGGCGGAATAATAGTCGACGGCAACAGATTCAAGCCTTACGGTGACATAGAATACACAACCGTTGTAAAAGGAGATGCCACCTATGCCAACATAGCGGCTGCCTCGATCCTTGCCAAGACCACCCGCGACGCCTTGATGGCCGACTACGATGCAAAGTATCCCGGCTATGGATTCGCCGGACATAAAGGATATCCGACCGTAGCCCATCGGGCGGCCATAGCCCTGAAAGGGCCATGCGAGATACACCGTCTTACATTCTCATTCTAACAGGCTGTTTAAAACAACCTCTAAAACAACTATTATACAGAGACTTATGAAAACAATCAGAATTATAGTCCTAACAATAATGGCATTTGCCGTTCTAAGCGCAACAGCCGAGAAACCGTATTGGTCAGTGAGGGCATCGCTTGACATGACCACCACCACCAAGACCACCCATATAGGTAAATTCGGAGCAGGCGGATCGGTAGGCGCGGCATATGTAGTTCCTTTTGCCAAGCATTTCTACACCCAATTCTGGGCGATGGGATTCTACGACCGTATCACCCTTGACGGAAGCAACAAACTGCAATACGGCCCGAGCAAATTCGACGGGCACATCAGCACCGCCGGCATCATGCTTCAAGGAGATTTCGGTTGGAAGTTCCTCCAGACCGGCAATGTGCGTCTGTCAATCTACACCGGTCCGCGCATATACTTCAACTTCGCCATCAACGATGATTACAGCTATGTGCGCAACGACTGGCATTATGAGAAAGAAGAGCCCCTGCAGACATGGCCCGTAGATGCAGGCTGGGGCGCGGGCATCGGTGTCGACATAGCCCACCACTGGCATGTGTACGTGCAGGGGGAGATGTCTTTTACCAATTTCATCAACCTTGACTTCTTTGAAGCCGCCCGAGGCGACCGTTTCCAACGTGCCAACATAGCCGTAGGGGTCGGATACAATTTCTAACTTAAACCCTATTCAACCATGAAAAAACTCTTTCCAATCCTTGTATCCGCTGCTTTATGCACATCGGCAGCTACCGCCCAAAACAATGATCAGAATCTCCCGTACTGGTCGGCACGGGCATCATATGATCTGACTACGAGTTCCCAAGACGCACAGCTGCTCAAGCCCGGCTCGGGCGGATCAATCGGTGTAGTATATGTAAGACCGTTAGCCAGTCGTTTTTACACCCAATTCGGAGTCATGGGGACCTTTGCGAGCATCAAGATCGATGGATCCAAAGAGCTGAGTCACAGCCTCACCCGATTCAAAGGCCATCTGAACGCAGGAGGCTTCATAGTGCAAGGCGACTTCGGGTGGAAATTTGTGCAGAACAGCAAGGTGCGTCTGTCACTCTACACCGGCCCGCGCATCTATATAAATATAAGCGTCAAAACAGACTATACCGAATACCGGACACACAATGACTTCCACATTGACAAACCGGTAAGTAAATCAGGCTGCGACATTGGCTGGAACGTGGGTCTCGGAGTCGACATAGCCCACCACTGGCATGTTTTCGTGCAGGGAGAGATGTCGTTCAGCAACCTGGCGTCACTGAACCTCTATGAGCCTACCGGCGACGGCAACAGCCACATCTCACGAGCCGGGCTTCAGGTCGGTATAGGCTACAACTTCGACACCTACAAGCCACACAAGCGTAAAAAGAAGCCCGGATCAATGATTGCCGGACTTTAGAGCAAGACCCATAAAGACCACGCGCTGCCGCCGAAAAGCGGTGGCGCTAATTTTGGTTAATTTTCTTGCGTGAACTTTGCTGATTGCAAAAAACGTGCTATCTTAGCGGCAAAATTATGTAACTGATGGAAAAATCACATAGATATTGCGTAATAATGTGCGGCGGTATAGGATCGCGTTTCTGGCCCTACAGCCGCACAGCCAATCCTAAACAATTCCTCGACTTCTTAGGCACCGGGCGTTCGCTGCTTCAGATGAGCTATGACCGCATATTATCGATCGTGCCGCGTGAGAACATCATAATACTGACCAACGAACAATATGCCTCAAAGGTGCGCGAGCAGCTTCCTGAGCTGAGCGCATATCAGATTCTCGCCGAACCGGCGCGCCGCAACACGGCACCGTGCATAGCGTGGGCAGCCTACCATATAGCGTCCATTGACCCGGAGGCGTCAATGATAGTGACACCGAGCGATCATCTTATAACCCGGGAGGCCGAATTCGAGCGCAGCGTACGCGACGGATTCCACTTTGTAGAGAATCACGATGCGTTGCTGACCCTCGGCATCAAACCTTCACGCCCCGAGACAGGTTATGGCTACATACAGGTTGGCGTTCCGGTCACCGGAGACATTCACGTTGTAAAAACCTTTACCGAGAAGCCTGACATAGAGCTTGCCCGCACGTTCCTGCGCACCGGCGAATTCTTCTGGAACTCCGGCATTTTCCTTTGGAAAGCCAAAACCATCATAGCCGCATTGGCAGAAAACGCTCCAGATGTCTACGCACTGTTCGAAAGCGGAGCTGAAAAATTCGGAACCCCTGCCGAATGTGAATTCATATCACAGGCCTTCCCTGCCTGTGTAAGTATCTCGATAGACTATGCCGTGATGGAAAAGGCATCGAATGTGTATGTCGAGACGGTGGCGTTCGGGTGGAGTGACCTGGGCACATGGAGCGCCCTTTATGATCAATCGCCCAAAAACCGCGACGGCAATGTGACCCAGGGGTGCCGCGTGCTCGCCTACAACTCAAGCGGTAACATGTTTGCTGTTAAAGACAGCGAGAAGCTTATTGTAGCCGAGGGATTGCACGACTTCATTGTGGCCGACTCGGGCGACGTGCTTCTCATATGCCCCAAAGCCGAGGAGCAACGTATCAAACAGATGGTTAACGACGCCAAGGTAAACTACGGCGACAAATATCTTTAAAAACATGAGCCTGCGCATATACTGCTGCAATATCGGTGAATACATTGATGTAGCCGGTGGCGAGAGCCTGCTCGAAGTAGCCGGGAGGCTTGGAAGCCGCCTGCCTTTCACCCCCATAGCCGCACGTGTCAACAACAAGAACGAAGCCCTGTGCTTCAAACTCTACCAACCGAAGATGGTAGAGTTCCTGCCCATCACCCATCCCTCAGGCGAGCGGGCTTACATACGGTCGCTCTGCATGGTGCTTTACCGGGCAGTGACGCGCTCATATCCCGATGCGCAGCTGAGTATCGAGCATTCAATATCACGCGGATACTTCTGCCGGCTGCGCGGTGTTGATGTAACCGCAGCCATGGTAGATAAGATATCGGCGGAGATGCGCGCGATAGTTGATGCAGACCTGCCTTTCGAACGGCATGAGGAACTCACGACCGACGTCATTGAAATATTCCGCCGCCAAGGGCTTGAGGACAAGGTGAGACTGTTATCGACCAACCACAACATCTACACCACATATTACAGCCTTGACGGAATATGCGACAGCTACTACGGCACCCTGGCTCCGTCGACGGGGATGCTGAACGTGTGGGAACTGCGCCACTTCAAAGATGGCTTTCTGCTTGTAGGTTTTGACCACGACGATCCAATGCGTGTTCCGCAGCACATCGATCAGGATAAGATGTACCGCGCTTTCACAGATTATCAGGCTTTCAACCACATCGTTGGAGTGCGCAACGTGGGAGAGCTTAACGAGGCCATAGCACACCGTCGCGCGGCCGATCTTGTCAACGTGGCTGAAGCCCTCCACGAAAAAGCGATAGCCCGCATCAGTGACGAAATCACACGCCGCTATCATGAAGGAGGCGCACGGGTGGTGCTCATAGCCGGGCCATCGTCGTCAGGGAAGACTACCTCCACCAAGCGCCTCGCCATCCAACTGATGACCAATCTGCTGCACCCGCGACTCATATCCCTTGACAACTACTTCGTAAACCGCGACAAGACACCCCGGGATGAAGACGGTGACTATGATTATGAATCACTCTACGCCCTTGATCTCGAGCAATTCAACACTGATCTCAACGCCATCCTGAAAGGCGAGGAGGTGGCGATGCCCACCTATAACTTCGAAAGTGGCCGGCGCGATTACAAAGGCAATACTCTCAAGCTTGATTCAAATTCCATACTGCTCATCGAGGGTATCCACGGACTGAATCCGGCTCTGACCGCCAATATAGAAGAGCGCATGAAATTCAGGTTATATGTATCAGCTCTCACCACCATCACCATTGATGACCACAATTGGATTCCCACCACCGACAACCGCCTTCTGCGCCGTATCATACGTGACCACAAGTATCGCGGGACTGATGCCGTGGAAACCATCAGACGCTGGCCCAGCGTGCGGCGAGGCGAGGAAAAATGGATTTTTCCGTTCCAGGAAAACGCCGACGCAACATTCAACTCATCACTGCTATTTGAATTGAGCGTGATGAAAGAATACGCTCTGCCCATACTTGAGAAAGTGCCTCATGACGTACCTGAGTATTCAGAAGCCTATCGTCTGATGAAATTCCTGAGTTATTTCGAGCCTATCGAACTGCGCGCACTGCCATCTACCTCAGTACTGCGCGAGTTTCTGGGAGGCAGCTCATTCAAATACTGAGCGGGCGCCCAACACCCCCCCCCTTCATCAAGAGCCGATAATGAAAATATCACTACTCACCACGACGGTCATGCTTACCGCAACCCTGGCAATGACAGCCGCGATAAGCAAAGAAGACCGCGCCTCGCGTGCTTTCGAGGGGCGCGAATGGAACAGCGCGGCTGCTCTTTACGAACTCGTAATCGACCAACACCCTGACTCGGCCCGTCTCTACTCACTCGCCATAGTAGCGTCGGAACTGAGCGGCGACACCGTAGCTGCGCCAGACCTGATGGAGCGTGCGATGGCTCACGGAATCGGTTTCGAGCGGTTGCTTTACGACGTTCGGTCAATCTCTTTCTCGGTCGGGTCAGACGATACCTATGCACGGTTTCTGCTTCGCCTGCGCGGCGAAATGCCATGGATGAGCCGTCCTATTGACAACCAGTTGCTCAACTATTATACATTCAGACGCGACGGTGCACAGATGGTGCGCTACGCACTTGTGATGCTCGAAGGGCTGAGCGACTCTCCCGAGTATCTGTCGTTGCTTGCCGAAGGGTATTTTCTTGATGGCCAGAACGCCATGGCTGTTGCTACATGGGAGCATATTCTCGAACTATATCCCACCGACTATCAGGCGCTGCTCAACCTCGGCAACTATTACCTGACCAACGGAGATCGCGACCGCGCGCTCCCTTACCTTCAACGGGCGCAGTCTATCCATCCAACCCCGTATGTAGGCCAACAACTAAACGACAAGTAGATGCAGATAGATTTTATCCTTAGCAAAGTCTACTTTTTGTATTAATTTATGTTTAAAACGGGGGCGAATTTGGTTGGTAACGTGGGATTTTGTAATTTTGCCCTCCAAATGTCAATGAAACTGACCATAGACGAAGGAAATTCGTCGACAAAGATAGGGCTGTGGAACGGCGCCACCCTTGTGAGCGAACACAGCTACCGACTGAGCGGGCTCGAGGAGCTCGCCGGGCGTTTGCGTTGCATGCCTCATGCCGAAAGCGCCATATTCTGCTCAGTGTGCGGCCGCAGCGAGGACGAGATACGAAACGCTATTGACGGTATAAGCGACCGGCTTTACGTCCTGAGCGCAAAGCTGCCGTTGCCTGTATCACTTGACTACCGCAGCCCGGCCACCCTTGGTGCCGACCGTATCGCAGCCGCGGCGGGAGCCGCAGTGGTAGCCCCCGGAAAGACATCACTCGTGGTTGACATGGGCACAGCCATCACCTACGATGTTGTCAGCTCCGACGGCCACTTCATAGGCGGCAACATAGCTCCCGGCATATTTGTGCGCCTTGAAGCGTTGCATCATTTCACTAAGGCTCTACCGTTGATGGAGACAGCCGGAGACTGCCCACGGTGGGGATATGACACCGAGACCGCCCTGCGTTCAGGAGCCATACGCGGAGTCGTGGGAGAGCTTCAATATTATCGTCACTGCCTGCCCAACGACGGCACAGAAAAGGCCGTGATCCTCACCGGAGGATCTGCCGACCTCATAATACCGTACATCACATCGCCAATCATCGTCGAGCCCAACTTGGTGCTGAAAGGCTTGAACAGCATATTAGAATACAATGAAAATAAAGAGCTTACTACTGGCCATTGCGGCCCTTGTCGCCTTCATACCCGGCCTTAATGCCCAAAACGCGACCATGTCGCCCTATTCCCGCTACGGCTATGGCCTGCTGAGTGACCATGCCACTTCCACCCAGGCGGCCATGGGAGGCATAGGTTATGCAATGCACAACGGGCGACAGATCAATGTGATGAATCCGGCCTCATATGCCCGCGTTGACTCCCTCACTTTTCTGTTCGACATGGGGCTTGATCTGACCGCTCTGTGGACAAATGAGAGGAACAGCGACGGTGCAAAGGTAAGTGACCGCAACTTCGGAGGCGGCCTGGGATACATCACCATGCAGTTCCCGATCTGCAGCCGCATAGGCATGTCAGTGGGCCTGTTACCGTGGTCATCTGTAGGTTACGCTTTCGGCAACGGCATTGACAACGGTTACTCCTCGCGCAGCGGTGACGGAAGTATCAACGAGCTATACTTAGGTATAGGCGGCCGCATCGCCGGCGGTCTCAGTGTCGGGGTCAACGTATCCTACATGTTTGGCTCAACCAACAACTACACCTATGCCATCACAGACCTTGGATCAACCTCCTTGTACCGCAATGAGCTTGAGATGCGTGACTACAATATCAACGCCGCGTTACTCTACGTGCAACCCATAGGGCGCGACGAACTGGCTATAGGCCTGACCTATCAGCCCGCGAAGCATTTCTTAGGCCACATACGCACATTTGTACAGAACCTTGACACGGATACCGGTCAGGAGGAATATGCCTCGGCACGTCTGAAAGACCTGTACGGCATGGCGGCAAGTTATGGCGCAGGTATCAATTACACATGGCGCAACCGACTGATGGTAGAGGCTGACTTCACCTATCAGCCGTGGTCAAAAGCAAAATATGACGGAGAGAAAGGCCTGCTTGCCGACCGCTATAAGATAGCTCTCGGTGCGCAATACCGGCCCGCCGTGCGCGGTTCATATCTGCAACGCATGGAATACCGCGCCGGTGTGTTCTATGACCGCGACTATATCAAGATCAATGACAACAAAGTGCGGGAATACGGAGTTTCGGTTGGCCTCGGACTGCCGGTGCCGGGATTCAAGACCATGATCAATCTCGGCCTCGAATGGCTTCACCGCCAGGCTACTCCCAATGCATTGGTCAAGGAGAACTATCTGAACATCACCCTCGGCATCAACTTCAACGAGTCGTGGTTCCGCAAGAGCAAGATTTATTGATCCTTGATAACAGGCACGTATGACCGGCGGAATGAGGCGATTGCCCTTGATCATAGCCGTAGCCGTTGCGGCCTCACTGGCAATGTCGTGCAGCAAAGAGCGCGAGTCATTTGTGGCAAACGTGAGTGATCCTGAGATCATTCCCACCATGACATCACGGGATGTGGAGACATTCGTGAGTGACTCAGGCTATACCCGCTATCATATCTCGACTCCTCTGTGGCTGATGTTTGACGAAGCCAACGAACCCCATTGGAGCTTTCCCGAGGGACTGGCACTCGAACAATATGATGAGCACATGCGACCGGCCGCCGACATCACATGTGACTCCGCAACATATTTCAGCCGCAAGCGTCTGTGGCGTCTTGACGGCCATGTGGTGATGGTAAACACCATGCGCGACAGCTTCTTAACCACACAGCTCTACTGGGACCAATTCAAGCAGAAAGTCTACAGTGACTCTTTCATACACATAGTGCGGAGCGACCGTATCATAGAAGGGTATGGCTTTGAGTCAAATCAGAATATGACGGCCTATACCGTACACCGTCCCACCGGTATTATCCCGGTTGAACGCCCCGAGCCGGCCGGACCGATGCCCGATACGGTAACAGCCGACACTGCATCCTCCGCACCGATACCGCGACGCCGACCGGCCCCACGCAGCGCCTCACAACGCGCACTTGACCGTGGCGACGTCCGCGTAGCACCCGCAACATCACCAGTAAACAAGTAGACCGATGGATACCTCCTGGATTATAATCACAATTGTATCATTGATGTTCTCGGCTCTTTTCTCAGGTGTCGAGATAGCCTTTGTGACATCAGACCGCGTGCGTGCCGAACTTGACGTGGCACGCGGCGGATTCATATCGCGCATAATTGACCGTTTCTATGCCAACGGCGAGTTTTTCATCTCATCAATCCTTGTCGGCAACAATGTGATGCTTGTGGTCTACGGCATGGGAGCAGCGAAGCTTATAGAGCCATGGCTTGAGCAATGGATGTCATCGGCAGCGCTTGTGCTTCTATGTCAGACCCTGATCTCCACAGGTGTGATATTAATCGCAGGCGAGTTCATACCCAAGACCATATTCCGCATCAATCCCAACAACTCCCTCAAGATATTCGCACTGCCGGTCTTTATCTTTTATCTTCTTTTCTACCCTGTCTCATGGCTGTCTACCGCACTGTCGCGACTACTCATGAAGATGTGCGGTATCAAAGGAGGAACACCTCGCCTGAGGGTCATTTCGGTAGGAGAGCTGAACGACTTCCTTGAATCAAATATTGATGATCTTGAGGAAAAGAATAAAGAGGTGGAAAATGAGGTGAAGATATTCCAAAACGCGCTTGACTTCTCGTCGACCCATCTGCGTGACTGCATGACACCGCGCAACGAACTTGTGGCGGTGAACGTCGAGACTACATCGCGCGACAGTCTAAGTGACCTCTTCACATCATCGGGGCGCTCAAAGATCATCGTTTACAGAGACGACATAGACAATATCATAGGGTATATACATGTGAGCGAATTATTCGATCCAGACGCTGACTGGACCGAGCACATCAAGCCCGTGCTCTACGCTCCCGAGAACATGCTTGCCAACAAGCTAATGCGGCGGTTGCTGCAACAAAAGAAATCATTGGCCGTGGTGGTAGACGAATTCGGCGGCACAGCGGGCCTGGTATCACTTGAGGATCTTGTGGAAGAAATCTTCGGCGACATCCAGGACGAGCATGACTCATCACGCCTGACCCAGCGGTGCATATCCCCCGGCGTATATGAATTCTCGGGGCGTTGCGAGATCGCGGCTATAAATGAGGCGTTTGACCTTGACTTACCCGAGGAAGACGACTATCAGACAATTGCCGGCTACATACTCTTCTCAACGGGTACGCTGCCGGCACAGGGACAGAAAGTGGTGCTGGGAGACTATGAGATGGAAATAGTACGCAAAAGCGCCAACCGCCTTGAACTCATACGTGTTGAGGCCATTACCAAACCTGAAGCCGACGACTGATGCCCCGCCTGTCGACATTATCGGCCATGATGCGCTACGGCAAGCCCGCCTTTCTGGTGACAGCGGCTGCAGTGGTGGCAATGTTCATCGTAATATCTACCGGACTTGTGCGCGATCTGTCGCAACAAGAACGCATCCGCATGGAAATCTGGGCTGACGCCACCCGTGAAATCATCAATACGGTGGCTGATGGAGGCTCAGGAGACAACGGCGGCGCAATCGACATTGATTTTCTGCTCCGCATAATAGAAAGTAATACGACTATACCGGTGCTGCTGACCGACGATGCCGGCAATATCCTGCAACAGCGCAACTTCGATCTGCCCCAGCCGATTGACTCACTCAATCCCGGTGTGCTCACTCCGGTAAACAAAAGCTTCCTTGAAAAGAAACTTGAAGCATTGAGCCATACCACAAATGTCATAGATATTGATGCGGGTTCAGGAATGACCCAACATCTCTACTACGAAGATTCCACACTGCTAAAGCGACTCAGCTTTTACCCCTATATAGTACTGGCCGTAATGATCGCTTTTGTTGCCGTGGTATATTTTGCCATGCTTTCGACCAAGCGTGCCGAGCAGAACCGAGTGTGGGTGGGATTGTCAAAAGAGACCGCGCATCAGCTCGGCACTCCGATATCATCACTGATGGCATGGATGGAACTGCTGCCTGAGATGGGTGTCGACCGCGACACCATGAAAGAGCTGAATAAAGATGTGAACCGTCTTAGTACCATAGCATCACGTTTCTCAAAGATCGGGTCGGTGCCACAGATGACGGCCGCAGACCTTGCAGGTATAGTGCTCGGTGCGGTGAACTATATGTCGACACGCATCTCGCGGCGTATCGAACTCACCGCCGAACTGCCGCCCGACACAGAAATAGACGTATTGGCCTGCGCCCCGCTATTTGAATGGGTCATGGAGAACCTTATAAAGAATGCCGTTGACGCCATGGATGGCCAGGGATGCATCACAGTCACTGCGGGAACCGAAGGCGACAAAGCCTATGTGGAGGTGCGTGACACCGGAAAAGGCATTCCACGCAAGAATTTCAAGAGCGTGTTCCAACCCGGCTTCACCACCAAAAGCCGAGGTTGGGGTCTTGGCCTGGCCTTAGCGAAACGTATCGTGGAGCAATACCACGGTGGCGCGATTTTTGTAAAAAACTCAGTAATTGACCAAGGCACTACCTTCAGGGTGGAGCTGCCCTTAATCAAGAAATGAATCTACATGCATGGATAGAGGCTATGCGCCTTCGCACACTGCCGGTGTCGGTAGCCGGTGTTGTCACCGCTCTTGGATATAATTTTCTGAATGACAACGTGAACATTGTGCCGCTTGTGATATGCATGGCGTTCGCTATCGCGTGCCAGATAGCCTCAAACTTCGCCAACGAATATTTTGACTATACCGCCGGGCGTGACCGCTGCGGGCGCGAAGGACCGCGTCGAGGCGTAACCGAAGGCGACATCACTCCCCGTGCCATGCGACGTGCCATATGTGTAACTCTCGGGGTGGCCGGATGTCTCGGGCTTAGCCTTGTGGGTTGGGGCGGATGGTGGCTGCTGGCTGTGGGAGCGGCCGTAGGCGCAGGTGTTTTTGCTTACAGTACCGGTCCTTATCCGCTATCGACCAACGGTTGGGGCGAGGTTGCTGTAATTGTATTTTTCGGGCTTGTGCCTGTGACCATGACCTACTATGTTGAGACTCTGAGTTGGAACCTTGAGGTTGCCTTAGGGGGCCTTTCAATCGGACTTTTAGGCGCCAATGTGCTTATTGTCAACAACTATCGAGACGTAGAGGATGATCGTGCCGTAAATAAACGCACTTTAGCTGTGAGATGGGGGCGAGAGACAATGGAATTTCTATATCCTTTGAATGCCCTTGCAGCCTCTTGTCTCATGCTGCCGGTGTGGATCAAGGCAGGCAGCGCATGGCTGATAGTGCCGGCCGCATGCATAGTGTGTGCGATATGCATTTCCCGTGCCATGCGCCGGCGGCGTGGAGCTTCACTCACGCCGCTACTGGGCATGACCTCGGTGCTTATGTGCATGTACTCAATTGTCTTTGCCATCGCCTGCCGGCTTTGCTGACGGAGAGACAGGTGCCGGTTTAAGCGAGTCTGCCGCCTTGAGCGGAGTGCGGTCGAAGTCGCGTGTTGACCTCGGGGAGTCGGGCGCGTCAGGATTCTGGAAAAATGGATACGGCACGCCGAATACCTGATCAATGTCACCACCCGGGCTGAGGAATCCATCGACAACCGTATCGCGGCCTGAAGGATTCTCGAACGTATATAACTGAAATGCGCTGAGCATAGCGGCGAGATGTTCGAAAACAGAGTCCTGGATAGCCTCATATGGCAACCACTGCGACGTGTTGGTGAAGCAGTATACCTGGAACGGTATACCGGTTGCTGTCTGCGGCAGAGTAGAGACGAAACAAGTGTCGACATGCGAGATGTCATCATTATTATCAAGCCACAGCTTCATATAAGCCCGGAAGAGTCCCAGATTGGTGTCAATGGTGCCATCAGGCAATCCCGCGGGATTATTGACATCGGCGACCTTGCCTGCTGCACGCTGCTCAATTTTCTTGGCTATATAATCTTTCATGAGCGGAATTGCGGCTATATTCTTCAACATTTCAGGTGTAGCCGGGAGCACAGAATCGGCATCAATCATGAACGACCTGCAGATACGCCTTGTATTGCTCTTCTGCATGGTGCGGTAATTGGTGAAGCTGCCGCTCACGAGGCTATAGGGAGGCAGGGTTGTTGTGGTCTTGTCCCAATTGAGAACTTTTACCGAGGTGAGGGTCACTTCCTGAACTGTGCCGTTGGCATCGGTACCTTTCACGGCAATCCAGTCGCCCACATGCAGGCTGTCATTTTCAGACAGCTGCAGACCTGCCACCAGTCCCAGGATATTATCCTTGAATATCAACATCAGCACGGCTGAGAAAGCTCCAAGCCCGGCCAGGAGCGAGCCCGGGGACTTATCTACAATAATCGCCACGATCACAATAGCCGCTATCAGCCATACAATACCCTTGGCCAACTGGGCAAGGCCTTTTAACGGCAATTTGCGTTTATTCTCGTGAGAGTCGACATGTTTCCACACACCGTTGATAAGGGCAGCAAAAGCTGCGGCCGTGACGTATACCACATATATCCATGTGATGCGCGACAACCATGAACTTAATGAATTGTGGGCTGAAAGAGTGAACTGAATAAGTATCAGGAATACCAGTGCAGGAATCATCCGGCACGCCTTCTGAAAAAAATTCACATCACGCAGTTCCTGGTAAGTATCGTTATTCCATCTCTTTGCCACCACCCTTACTGCATGATATACAATAAACTGGACTATCCATCCCACGACACATGCCACACCGAATACAACAGCGGCATAAAGGAACGTCACGATTGTCTGGTTATGATCGAGTCCGAATATACCGAGCACCCAATCCACTACCCGCATGATCGTAGCGGCAATAACCTGAGAGGCACCCGTGCTGTCGCCAATGAAATGAGAAAGATCAACGGCTGTAGAACATGGGATGCCCGCAAATAGTATTGAAAATAGTTGAAACATAATGCAAGACTTTACATAAAAGACAACTGAGAGCTACAGTAAGTTCATGAATATACAAAGATGGTCGTTAAAAGCCTGAGGCCGTTTCATAAATGCGCACACAGTGTTAATTATATCTAATGAATCACTTGCAGCGTTAAATTTATATGTATAATGACCGTGAAGTGGCATAAAAATTTGGATTTACGTGTAAAAATCTGTAACTTTGCAGCATCTTCAACGAGTTGGAGGAGGCCGGGCGGCTTCCTCCTTTTATTTAGATACATAAAATGATAGACAAGCAGCTACTGACCCGCACTGTAGAAGAATTCATCGAAGGTTCCGAGACATTTCTGGTCGACGTAAAAATAACGCCCTCCAACGAGATCACGGTAGAGATTGACTCTCCTGCCGGCATTGATATAGACACATGCGCCGCACTCACACGCCGCATCGAGGAAGTTTTTGACCGTGACACAGAAGATTATGAGCTTGAGGTAGGCTCAGCCGGACTCACAGCGCCGTTCAAGGTGCGTGGCCAATATCTCAAGAACATCGGCAACGAAGTAGAGGTACTCACCCGTGACGGCCGCAAGGTCAAGGGTATATTGGTCGATGTAGCCGAAGACGGCCGGTTCACAGTGGAAGTGCCGACCAAGATAAAGCCCGAGGGAGCCAAGCGCCCCGTCATAGAGAACGTGCCGCAGACATTCGATCCCGACAGCTGCAAGTCAGTCACCTACGTTATTAATTTTAAATAAGATATATAGCAACAATGGCTAAGAAAGAGGAAACTCCCAACATGGTGGAACAGTTCGCCGAGTTCAAAGAACTCAAGAACATTGACAAATCGACAATGATAAGCGTGCTCGAGGAGTCATTCCGCAACGTGCTCGCCAAAATGTTCGGCACAGATGAGAATCTTGACGTGATTCTCAATCCCGACAAGGGCGATGTGCAGATATTCCAGAACCTCACAGTTGTGCCCGACGGCGAGGTAGAGAACCCCAACCTGCAGATTTCACTTAGCGACGCACGCGCCGATAACGACCCCGAAGCCGAAGTAGGCGAGGAACACACCAAGGAAATAATCTTCGAGAAATTCGGCCGCCGCGCGATCCTTACCCTGCGCCAGACCCTACAGAGCAAGATACTCGACCTGCAGAAAGAGGCCGTGTACAACAAATTCAAGGAACTTGAGGGCGAGCTCGTAAGCGGTGAGGTATATCAGACCTGGTCACGCGAGACATTGCTGCTTGACGACGACAAGAACGAGTTGCTCCTGCCCAAGAGCGAGTCAATACCCGGCGACTATTTCCGCAAGGGTGAGACCGTGCGCGCCGTAGTTGCCAATGTCGACAACAAGAACAACAACCCCAAGATCACTGTATCGCGCACCAACGAGCAATTCCTGCGCCGCTTGTTCGAACTTGAGGTACCCGAGATCCATGACGGCCTTATCGTGATACGCGCCGTGGCCCGCATTCCGGGTGAACGTGCAAAGATAGCCGTAGAGAGCTATGATGACCGCATTGACCCTGTAGGAGCCTGTGTGGGCGTGAAAGGATCGCGTATCCATGGTATCGTGCACGAATTACGCAATGAGAACATCGACGTAATTAACTATACTGCCAACCCCCAGCTCTTCATACAGCGTGCTCTCTCACCCGCGAAGATCACATCGATGCGCATTGACGAGGAAGAAAAGAAAGCCGAGGTCATCCTGCATCCCGATCAGGTATCGCTTGCCATTGGCAAGAACGGCCTCAATATAAAACTTGCATCAATGCTCACCGGATATGTTATCGACGTATACCGCGACACTGAGGAGACCGTTGAGGAAGATATCTACCTTGACGAATTCAAAGACGAAATTGACGATTGGGTAATCGAAGCCCTCAAGAGCATCGGCTGCATCACCGCCAAGAACGTACTCAACGCCCCACGCGAAATGCTAATCGAGCAGGCCGACCTTGAAGAGTCGACCGTAGACAATGTCATCGCGATACTCAAGGCCGAATTCGAAGACTAATAAACATAGAAGCAATACAACAACAATATATGGCGAAAACAAAAATCAGCACCGTCGCAAAGGAACTGAACGTGGCACTTCCCACTGTATTCAGCTACTTGAGCGAAAAAGGTATCAGCATAGAAGAAAGTCCCAACACACGTGTTGAGGATGATATCGTGACTATGCTGGCGAGCAAATTCATGCCCGGTAAAGACATTAAAATCATAGGTGGCACCACCAAAGCCGCCCCAGCCGAGCCCCGCAAGGCTCACGAAGCGGCCAAGAAACCCGAGGCTACTGCAAGCTCACCGGTGCTGACTGACGAGCCCCAGCGCACTCCGCGCATCTTAGGCAAGATCGAACTTGACCGCAACGGCAATCCAGTGGCTGCAAAAAAGCCTGAACCCAAACCCCAGCCCAAGCCCGATGCAGAGCCTGCAGTAAAGGATACAAAGGCACCTGAAGCTACAGACAGCATGCCAAAGGCTGAGACTCATAATGTTGAATCCAAGCCGGCCGCACCCAAGGCCGCACCCAAGGCTGAGGCTCCGAAAGCAGAAATCAAGGCCGAGCCGGCCAAGGTAGAGATGCCAAAACCAGAGCCGGCCAAGGTAGAAACCGCAAAAAAAGAGGCGCCTAAAACAGAGAGTCCCAAAGCCGAGGATCATCAGACACCTAAAGTTACAGAGCCTGTTCCCGCACCTGCCGAAGCAGCCGCCGAAACCGTTCCTGCTGACGAGGCTGAGGTGTTCAAACCCGGTGGCGAGCGTCCGGCTCTTTCGCTCAATATTGTAGGCAAAATCGACCTGGCAGCTCTTAACCAGACAACACGCCCCAAGAAGAAAGGCAAAGACGACCGCCGCGGCAACAAGCCAGGCGACACAACCGCTACAGGTGACCGCAAAAAGCGCAAGCGCATAGCCGGTAAAGACAAGGTTGACATTGAAAAGGCAGGACGCCAAGCCGAAGACCGCCCCCGCCAAAGCTCAGACAACCACCGTGGCTCACAAGGTAGCGGCCGTCAGAACGGTCCGGGCAACAATAACCGGCCCGGTGGAAACAATAATAACCGAGGCGCAAAAGACCGCCCGGCATCACGCCGCCCCGTAACACCCGAAGTTACCGAGGAAGACGTATCAAAGCAAGTTAAGGAAACCCTCGCCCGCCTCACGGCCAAGGACAAGGGGCTCAAAAAGGGCGCCAAGTGGCGTAAAGAGAAGCGTGAGGCTGTGGCCGAACGCATGCGCGAGGCTTCGGCTCACGAAGCAGAAGAGAACAAGACCCTGCAACTCACCGAGTTCGTTACAGCAAACGACCTCGCTGTGATGATGAACGTACCCATCAACCAGGTTATAGCCACTTGTATGAATCTTGGTGTGATGGTCTCAATCAACCAACGCCTCGACGCAGAAACAATCAATATAGTAGCCGATGAGTTTGGCTTCCGCACCGAGTATGTATCGGCCGAAGTTGTCGACGCCATACACCAGGAAGAAGACTCAGAGGAAGACTTGGTTCCACGCCCGCCAATCGTAACTGTCATGGGCCACGTCGACCACGGCAAGACATCGTTGCTCGACTACATACGTAAGGCCAACGTTATCGCAGGCGAAGCCGGCGGCATCACCCAGCACATAGGTTCGTACAGTGTGACCCTACCTGACGGGCGTCATATCACTTTCCTTGACACGCCCGGCCACGAAGCGTTCACCGCCATGCGTGCGCGAGGAGCCAAGGTAACTGACCTTTGTATAATCATTGTGGCCGCTGATGACAACGTCATGCCACAGACCGTGGAGGCCATAAACCATGCCACAGCAGCCGGTGTACCCATTGTATTCGCTATCAACAAGATCGACAAGCCGCACGCTAATCCTGACAAAATCAAGGAAGAACTCGCTGCCATGAACTACCTCGTGGAGGAATGGGGCGGCAAGTACCAGTCACAGGACATATCAGCCAAGAAAGGCATCGGTGTGGAAGACCTCATGGAGAAAGTGCTGCTTGAGGCAGAAATGCTTGATCTCAAGGCGAATCCCGATCGCAAGGCCACAGGTACCATCATAGAGTCAACCCTTGACAAAGGTCGCGGTTACGTTGCCAATGTGCTCGTACAGAACGGCACCCTCCGCATAGGCGACATAGTGCTTGCCGGCAACCACTTCGGCCGCATCAAGGCGATGTTCAACGAACGCAACCAACGCATCCGCGAGGCAGGTCCTGCCACCCCGGCTCTTATCCTCGGTCTTAACGGAGCGCCGCAGGCAGGTGACACATTCAACGTGATGGAGACCGAGCAGGAAGCCCGCGAAATAGCATCTAAACGTGAGCAGTTACAGCGTGAGCAAGGCCTGCGCACCCAGGTTGGCCTCACACTTGAAGAAATAGCCCGCCGCCGCGCTATCGGCAACTTCCACGAGCTCAATATCATAGTCAAAGGCGACGTTGACGGTTCAATCGAGGCCTTGAGCGACTCGCTTATCAAACTCTCGACCGAGGAAATCCAGGTTAACGTCATACACAAGGCTGTAGGCGAAATCTCGGAGAGCGATGTGACACTTGCATCAGCAGACGACCACACCATAATCGTAGGCTTCCAGGTGCGCCCCTCGCTGGCTGCCCGCCGTGCTGCCGAAAGCAAAGGTGTGCAGATACGCCTCTATTCTGTGATCTATCAGGCTATCGAAGAAGTAAAAGACGCCATGGCCGGCATGCTCGCTCCCGAAATCAAGGAGGAAATCACAGGCTCGGCCGAAGTGCTCGAAACTTACCATATCAGCAAAGTCGGCACCATTGCCGGCGCTATTGTGCGCGAAGGAAAACTCAAACGCTCATCACGCGTGCGGCTTATCCGCGACGGTATCGTACGATATACCGGTGAGCTCGGGTCACTCAAGCGCTTCAAGGATGATGTCAAGGAAGTTTCATCAGGTTACGATTGTGGTCTGTCAATCGCCGGGTTCAACGACATCAAGGTTGGCGACTTCGTAGAAGGATTCGAGGAAGTGGAAGTGGCACGCACATCACTTTGATGCGCATACATCTCAACATAGGCTCTAATCAGGGCGACCGCGAGGCATTGATTGCCCGGGCGGTCGCCCTGATTGCCGATGCCTTTCCCGGAGCGCGCATTACCTGCTCACCGTGTATCGAGACAGAACCGTGGGGATACGAATCTACTCATCCGTTCCTTAACCGCGGAGTAATGATCGACATACAGACTGTGATATCGCCGGAGCACGTTCTTGACATAACTCATGAAATAGAGCAGCGCATAGGACACGGCGCGCCCCACCGCAACCACGACGGCACCTACTGTGACCGCCCTATTGACATTGACATAATTGACATAGACAGAATCATTCTTCACACCGCACAACTGACACTGCCACATCCCAAAGCCCATCTCAGGCCCTTCGTGATGGTACCGTTGCGCCATCTTGATCCTGCAACCGCGGACTCGTTAGCCTCCCGCGACTGTTAAAACACATGCCGACAGATGACAGATATGTCAGAAATTTGTAACTTTGTGACCAAATGAAGGCAAAGGCACTCCTGAGAATTCTCATTACCGGAGCGGTGGCAGTGATACTCACCTGCTGCAGCTCTGTGAAACACGTGCCTCAGGACGAATATCTGCTTGATAAAGTGAAGATAGAGATAGAAGGCGACAAAACCGTCACCTCGGAATCCCTTGTCAACTTTCTGCGCCAACAGCCCAATCATAAGGTCCTGGGATTCGCGCGCCTGCAACTCGGGATGTACTCGCTTTCGGGCACTGACTCCACCAAATGGTACAACCGGTGGCTGCGCCGCATAGGTCAACCACCGGTGATATATGACGCCGACCTAACCGACGCGTCGCGCAGGCAACTGCGTCAGGCCCTTGTCAACAAAGGATACATGAGCGCTTCAGTCGAAGTGGATACTCTGCTGCAGCCTGACCGGAAGCGCGCATCCGTCACCTACCGCATCACTACAGGCGAGCCGCATTACGTAGGGTCACTGCACTATAACATAGCTGACACTGCGGTCAACGCAATCATCATGGCCGACACAACCATTTCAGGCATCGAGGAAGGGATGCTTTTCGATCGCTCGCGTCTTGATAACGTACGCTCAGAGATCACCCGACGCCTGCGCGATGAAGGGTACTATGCGTTCAAGCGCGACTACATAACTTTCACTGCCGACACCGTGGCTGGCTCCAAAAACATAAGTCTGACGCTCAACATTGCCGAGGCAGGCGAACGTGACACCATCGCGGGGCACCACATGTATATCGTGAGATCGGTCACATTCATTACCGATGACGGCAACCGCGAGGCGACACGCGACACGGTAAATTACCGGGGTATAAACATAATCTACGGTCCCGACCACTACCTGAAGCCATCGTCACTCTACGATTGCTGCTTCATAGAGCCGGGAGAGCACTACAGTGCCGCCAGCATAGACCGCACCTACGCCGCCCTGTCGCGCCTCTCGATACTACGCTTCATCAACATAGAGATGGAACCGGCCGGGCATGCGGGTGACATTGAAATGCTTGATGCCATAATATCGGTATCGCGTGGCCGGAAACAAAGTGTGTCGCTCGAGCTCGAGGGCACCAACTCGGAAGGAGATTTCGGCTTCGGTATAGGCGCCACCTATCAGAACCGCAATCTGAGCCACCGCAGCGACCTGCTGTCGGTAAAGCTACGCACATCATACGAAAGCCTGTCAGGCAATTTCGACGGGATAATCAACAACCGCTTCACAGAATATGCAGGTGAGGTCGGCATAACTTTCCCCAAATTCGAGCTCCCGCTGGCATCACGTGAATTCAAGAAACGCATGCAGGCCACCACTGAGTTCTCCCTGTCACTCAATTATCAGGAGCGACCCGAGTATACCCGCGTCATAGCCGGAGCCGCATGGCGATGGAAATGGAACAACCGCCGGGGCGATTATAACCGCCGCCACACATTTGATCTCATCGACATAAATCTGGTGAGACTTCCGCGCTCAACCATCGACTTTATTGACGAAATCGCCCCCTCCAACCCCCTGTTGCGCTATTCATATGAAGACCACTTCATAATGCGCATGGGTTACACTTATTATCACACCAACCGCCGCATTCCCACCGCCGAGGTCAATGCTTTTGCCATGCAACCTCGCGTCAACACACTGCGGTTCAGTCTCGAAACCGCGGGTAATGTGCTTTACGGTCTGTCAAACCTTTTTGCCGGCCATCGCCCCGACGGCGTATACAAGATATTCGGAGTCCAATATTCGCAATATGTCAAAGGCGAGTTTGACTACACCATCACCCGCAACTTCAACTCACGCAATGCCCTGGCATTTCACGTAGGTGCGGGTATCGCTTATCCTTACGGCAACTCTTCCATGGTGCCTTTCGAGAAACGCTTCTATGCCGGAGGAGCCAACGGAGTGCGCGGCTGGGGGGTACGCACCTTAGGACCCGGCTGCTACGACGCCAGAAATTCCGTAACCGACTTTATCAACCAATGCGGCGACATCAACCTCATACTCAGCCTTGAATACCGGTTTAAACTTTTCTGGGTATTCGAGGGTGCGTTATTTGTTGACGGCGGCAACATCTGGACCATCCACAACTATCCCAATCAGCCCGGAGGCATGTTCAAATTCAATTCATTCTATAAAGAACTTGCCGCTGCCTACGGAGTCGGACTGCGCATGGACTTCACATACTTCCTGCTGCGGTTCGATCTCGGTCTAAAGGCCCACAATCCGGCCATGAATCAGGAACCGTGGCCATTGATACATCCTAAGTGGAGCCGCGACGCCAACTTCCACTTCGCTGTGGGTTATCCATTCTGATTATGAAAAAACTTGCTATTTTTGATCTTGACGGCACACTTCTTAACACTATTGAAGACCTTGGCACAGCCGTAAACCACGCTTTGGCGAGCAACGGGTTCCCTCAGCATTCCATACCCATGTACAACCAGATGGTAGGTAATGGTGTAAAGAAACTCATCGAGCGGGCGCTCCCGCCCGAGAACCGCAATGACGCCACTATTGCCACCATGCTTGAGTCTTTCCGGACCTATTACGACACTCATCTCTACGATTTCACCGCTCCCTACCCGGGCATTGAGCAGGCATTAGCCTCTCTGCGAAGCCATGATATTGCGGTGGCGGTAGCATCGAATAAATATGAGAGTGCAGTCAGGCGACTTATCGCCCATTTCTTCCGCGATATAGAATTCGTAGCCGTGTGCGGGCAGATTGAAGGCGTACCCACGAAACCCGACCCCTCGATAGTTTTCAGAATTCTCAGCGACCATCCTACCCCGAAAAGCGAAGTAGTATACATCGGAGACTCAGGTGTAGACATGGAGACCGCCCGCCGCGCCGGCGTGGAGTGCATCGGCGTCACATGGGGCTTCCGTCCGGCACGCGAGCTTGTGGCCGCCTACGCCGACCACATAGCAGCAGATGCCGACCAGATGCTTGATCTTATCCTGCCCGACAGATAACCGCCCGCCGCCGTGCAAATGGGAATCCTATCAGCTAATTTCCCGGGCATTGCAGCTTCATTCGTTTTTTCATTCCATAAAGGGGCCGTCTAAACCATAATAAATCTCCCAATCACAGCTACCCTAAAAAAAGGGTAGCAATATCTCTGTCATAGAAATTAAGACATTTATTCCACTATTGACATTTTTTAACTGGAATAATTTGCATTTAAGCCATCTTAAACTATAACTTTGCAAAAAACCGATACCATGAAAAAAGCCTTACTTTTCCTCACTTTCCTTGTATCATACCTGATCAGCAGTGCATCAGTCATACCCCTACCCGGCTGCGACCAAACATCAGACAATCGCAGTAAAGTCTCTACCGCACCACTTATGGTGGTAGAAGGTCGCACGTGGTGGTATGAGACTTATCACAACGGCCCGCAGTTCCACTATTGGCAATTCGGAGTATCGATTGGCAAGGAAGTGGAAATTGACGGCGTGAAATGGCATGAATTAAATGTAACACTCTCTGCCGAAAAAGATTACCTTGACGCCGCAACTCCAGACCTCGCCAACTGGAAATTTGATGACACCGAGCGGTGCGTATCCTACATACGCGAGGATGACAATGACGTATACATTCTTTACACACCCGAAAAGTTTGCAAATTTCAACTATTTCGAGTACCAATACAGCGCAGGCAGCTTTTGGGCTATTGACGAGGAAACAAATGAATGCACTGCGCTTCTATATCACTTCGGTGAGGTCGGCGAACAATTCACCTTGGGCAACGATATCGCACCAAAACAACTCGAGATCAAAGCGGTTGACGAGGTGATATCCAACGGTATCAGTTACCGGCAATACTCTTATAACAAGATTGACGAGGATTATTTCATCTACTGGCCAGTCGAGGAGTTATACACCTGTGTTGAAGGTATAGGATATCTGACTGACATGCACGGTGATGAACTTTTCTTCGGGCCGATACGTCAGGCTACCACGGCATATCCTCAGACTTTCCCCACGCGTCTCAATTATGTGACCGACGCCTCAGGCGAGATAATATTCACACAAGCCGGCGGCACCAGATTATGGGATTTATACAAGGCTGTAGACGAGATTACCGCTGACAGCAGCGAAGGCACACCGCGGTGGTATAACCTGCAAGGCGTGGAGATCCCAAAACCGTCAGCTCCCGGAATATACATAAAGGTCGAAGGCCGGCAGGCTGTGAAATTTGCAATAGATTGACATTCTGCATAGACGACAGCATCCCTGCATGTTTTGGCATGCAGGGATGCTGTCGTTTCGCGCCTGTGGAAGGGATTTATTTTGCTATCAGAAGGTAGTAATTTTTCTTACCCCGCTGCACCAGCATATAACGGTCATTCAGCAACATTGCAGCAGTAGCCGGAGCGTAAGCATCGGCCAACTTTTCCTTGTTAATCATCACACCGCCGCCTTGAGCAAGTTTGCGCAACTCACCTTTAGAGGCAAATACTGGAGCTTTCTCGACAAGCAGGTCAGCCAATCCTATACCGGCATCGATGTCGGCACGGGCGACTTCAAAAGTGGGCACACCTTCAAGTACCTGAAGCAGTGTTTCCTCATCAAGACGGTGGAGGATGTCAGCTGTATTGTTATTGAAAAGGATCTGCGAAGCTTCCACAGCAGTCTCATAGTCGCGGGCACTGTGCACCATCGTGGTAATTTCCTTGGCGAGGCGCTTCTGCAGTGGGCGACGACCGGGATCGGCAGCCTGTTCCTCCACGAGAGCCTCAACCTCATCGCGTGACAGCTCTGTAAAAATCTTGATATACTTGGCGGCATCGTCGTCGCTGACATTCAGCCAGAACTGATAGAACTTGAACGGCGAAGTGTAACGGGGGTCAAGCCATACGTTTCCGCTTTCGGTCTTGCCGAATTTGCCGCCGTCGGCCTTTGTAATCAAGGGGCAAGTGAGAGCATAGGCCTCACCGCCGAGGGTGCGGCGGATAAGTTCGGTACCGGTGGTTATATTACCCCATTGATCAGAGCCGCCAAGCTGCAGACGGCAACCCTTCTCCTTATAAAGATGAAGGAAGTCATATCCCTGACACAATTGATAGGAGAACTCTGTGAACGACATGCCCTCGCGGCTCTCACCTGAGAGACGCTTTTTCACCGAATCCTTGGCCATCATGTAATTGACGGTAATGTGCTTGCCCACATCACGGATGAAATCAAGGAATGAGAAATTCTTCATCCAATCATAGTTATTTACCATCTCGGCGGCATTCGGAGCCTCGGAATCAAAATCAAGGAACTTGGCAAGCTGATTCTTTATAGCCTGCTGATTGTGACGGAGGGTTTCCTCGTCGAGTAGCTTACGCTCCTGGCTCTTCATCGATGGATCGCCTATCATGCCTGTAGCGCCGCCGATAAGGGCTATCGGTTTGTGACCGGAGCGTTGAAAATGTTTGAGCATCATCACACCCACCAGGTGGCCAATATGCAAAGAGTCGGCCGTCGGGTCGATTCCCAGGTAGGCCGTTGTCATTTCTTTCTTCAGTTGTTCGTCAGTGCCCGGCATCATCTGGTGGATCATGCCGCGCCAGGTAAGTTCTTCTATAAAGTCCATTATTATGATTGGTGTACGGTTAATCTGCTTTAGAGTTAGTTTTAAAAGCTCACGAATGCAAGAGGCAACAGAGACTTGACAGATTCAAGGCGATATATGACATTGCGCCCCACCAACAGCACTTCCACATCGTGCCCGGCGAGTGTCTCGTATTCAAGCAGGGCCTGCCGGCATGCTCCACATGGGGCGCATGGTGTGTCGGTGGGTTGGTCATCAACCCCACGTGACGCTACGGCTATTGCTTTGAAATGCGCATCGGGGTATTGGGCGCCAGCCCAATAACAAGCCGAACGCTCGGCACAGGTTCCCGACGGGAAGGCACTGTTTTCCTGATTGGCACCGCACACGATCTCGCCATTGTCAAGCAAGATAGCCGCGCCCACCTTGAAATTACTGTAAGGTGCGTAGGCATTGAACGTGAACTGGCGTGCACGGTCAACGAGGTCTTTTTCTGTAGCGTCAAGTTCATCGTAAGTGAGCTCGACAAGCGGTACGGTGATGTCTTTCTGTTTCATTGCCTGAAAAATTATAAAATTGGAGGTGCGTGGCACCCCGATGGAGAGATAACATGGCTTTAAAAGCCTTCTTAATAGTGTGCAAATTTACGCTTTCTTAAGCAAAACATAAAATAATCGGCCTAAAATTTTATTTTCTGAATAATTTGACCTATTTTTGCAGCTTGAAAACGCGCAAGAAGCGTATAAAGTTGAAAAATAACAAAAAAATATAGCTATATCAATGGAAAATAACCGGAACAACAGCCAGGTGCCCAACGAGCAGGAAGCTCCCGATATCCTTGCCCGCGCCAAGGCTAACAGCAAGCTCATCGTGGGCCTGTCGATTTTTGTTTTAGTAGTATTAATAGGCATTCTGGCGTGGTTCTTCATCGCACAGCGCAATTCAGCCAAGGCTGACGAGGCCGTAGGCCGCGCCGATGTAGCCATGGCCGCCGGGCAGGACTCCGTAGCCCTTACACTTTACAAGGAAGCCGCCGAATTAGGCCACAAGAGCGGCAACCGTGCCAAGCTCGAGGTAGCCATGCAGCTCTACAACGACAAAGACTATCAGGGCGCCCTCACATACCTCAAGGATGCCTCCATCGACGATAACATAGTGGCTGCCGGCGCCCTTACCCTCGAAGGTGACTGCTACGTAAATCTCAAGCAATACCCCGAGGCCATCAAGGCTTATGACAAGGCTATCAAAGCAGCTGACAACAATCCGTTAGTGTGCCCGCAGATTCTTGTAAAGAAAGCCAACGTGCTACGCGCCACCGGTGACTTTGCCGCCGAGGCCCAAGCCTACAACACCATTCTGGAAGATTATCCCCAGTTCCTGCAGTCTGCATCATTTGACGTTCGCAAATACTACGAGCGCGCCAAGGCAGCTGCCGAGAACAAGTAATCAGACTTCTGCAAGCGGAATCCGGATCCAGAGACTCAGCCTGCTGAAATCAGATAATACAATTAAAAATCCTGCAGGCATTGCTGTCTGCAGGATTTTTTACCCTCTCACCTTTACAACAACAAAAGAATAAAAGCGACTGATGACCGACATAAATGAACTCGCCACGCGCCCTGTCGGGCGCCTGCTCTGGCACTACAGCCTGCCGGCGGTAGTGGGAATGCTCGTAATGGCTCTATACAACGTAGTAGACCGCATGTTCATAGGTCAGGTTGTAGGGCCCGAAGCCATAGCCGGCCTCGCCATCACCTTTCCGTTGATGAATATCACCACTGCAATAGGAGTGTTGGTGGGCGTCGGATCATCAACACGTATCTCAATCCTGCTCGGCAGGCGCGACAAAACCCATGCCGGACTTATCTTAGGCAACGCGGCCACCCTCACGTTTATAAACGCCGCGGTATACATATCTGTCTTCGCCATATTCATGGATCCCATTCTCCGGGCATTCGGAGCCGGCGATGTGACGCTGCCCTATGCCCGCAGCTACATGTTGTGGGTGTTGCCGGGCCTGTTGCTTACAAATGTCGCCTTCGGACTTAACAATGTACTGCGTTCAACCGGGTATCCGCAGAAAGCCATGATCACGATGCTGATAGGCGCAGGTGTGAACATCGTGCTTGATGCCGTATTCGTGCTATGGCTCGGGTGGGGCATGACCGGCGCGGCCATAGCCACTGATATAGCCATGTTGGTGTCGGCAGTGTTCGTGGTGAGACACTTTTTCAATCCCGAGGTCACCCTGCCATTCACCCGTGGTACATTCAGACTGCAATGGAGGGTTGTGACAGACACTATCGCCCTTGGTTGTGCCCCGGCAGTGGTCAATGTCGCCTCATGCTTCATAAATGTTCTTATCAACCGCTCGTTGCTGTCATACGGCAGCGATATGGCAATAGGAGCCGCAGGCATATTCGTGACATATTCATCAATCCTTACCACCATAATAATAGGCATAAACATGGGCCTACAGCCTATTTTAGGTTATAATTACGGAGCCGGATCCGTACACAGACTGCGCAACGCTCTGCTCCTTGCCGGGGCTGTGGTGACCGTCATCTGTACAGCCGGGAGCGCCGGCGCGTTATTTTTCGCCCGGGAGATAGCACGGATGTTCACGTCCGACGCCTACCTGATTGATGTCACGGCTAATTGTCTGCGCCACACAATGTGGGCATTCTCCATTGTAGGCATTCCTATTATCGCCACCTGTTTGTTCCAAAGCATAGGCGCACCGGGGAAAGCAATGTTCCTGAGCCTGTCGCGGCAAGTGCTGTTCATCATACCTCTCATGATATGGCTACCGAGACAGATGGGACTTGACGGTGTATGGATCTCATTCCCGCTCAGCGATTTAGTAGCCTTTACCGTATCTGTTGCGATGGTATGGCATCAATTGCAGGCCATTGAGCGGGCTGGTCAAAGAACCATGGACCGGGACTCCATGACGGTCCGCCCCACGGACGAGGAGGCCGAGGTCGGGGAGGTATAGGCCTCGGCGCCGGTGGCCCGAACACGCTGCCCGTATTGAAATAAAGCCCTACGTCGGGAGTGCCGTAAGGGCCTGATGACACTGACCATCCAAGACCGGCACAGCCTCCAAATACTGCGGCACATGCAACAGCAAGCATCACCTGCATCACCTTCGCGCCTGTTCTTACGTTCCGCTTCATATCTTGCGTTTTTATCATTCTACTATATAGTATATAGATCTTAGCGATCCCTACTTAAATAACAAACCGTAGATGTTAAAGTTGCAATTCCCACACCACGTTCGACGAGCCTTGAACCATCCTATTTTTTTGCTTGTTTTTTTTCAACATTGACTATATTTATGTAACTTTGCACTATAATTTTTATAGACAAATGGAAAAGATTCAAGTAAATATCAAAGACGTACTTGCAACAGTGTCAAACCAGACAATCGACGGTCTCAAGGGCGAAGCACTTTCAGGCCTTGCAAAACTTCAGGACGGCACCGGTGCAGGCAATGACTTTCTTGGTTGGGTAAAACTGCCCACCGACACCACCGACACACTTCTTGATGACATAAACGCAGCCGCAGCCGAGCTGCGCGCCAACTGTGACGCCGTGGTATGCATAGGAATCGGCGGCAGCTACCTCGGCGCGAAAGCCGTCATTGCTGCATTAGGCAACTCTTTGGGTATCACAGAAAAGGGCTACCCGGAAATATTATTTGCGGGCCACAACATAGGTGAAGACTACCTCTACGACCTGCAAGAATATCTTAAAGACAAACGTTTCGGCATAATCGTCATATCAAAATCAGGCACCACCACCGAGCCGGCCATCGCATTCCGCCTGCTCAAAGAGCAACTCGAGGCACGCGAAGGCCGCGAAAAAGCCGCGCGCCTGATAGTAGCCATTACCGACGCACATCGCGGAGCCTTGCGGTCACTGGCCACCACTGAAGGCTACAAAACATTCGTGATCGAAGACAATGTGGGCGGCCGCTTCTCAGTACTCACTCCCGTGGGGCTTCTCCCCATTGCCGTCGCCGGCTATGACATCAAAGCTCTCGTAAAGGGCGCTGCCACCATGGAAAAGGCCACCCTTGACGGGACCGACACATCAGCCATCACATATGCCATGACACGTAACGCACTGTACCGCGACGGTAAAAAAATCGAGATTCTTGTCAACTACCATCCACGCCTGCACTTCCTGGCCGAATGGTGGAAACAACTCTACGGAGAAAGTGAAGGCAAAGACCACAAAGGCATCTTCCCGGCAGCTGTAGACAATTCTACAGATCTGCATTCCATGGGACAGTGGATTCAGGACGGCGAACGCACTATCTTTGAAACTGTAATATCAGTGGACAGCCAGCGCCACACCGTCGTCATCCCTTCAGATGAGTCCAATCTTGACGGTCTCAATTACCTTGCCGGCAAACATGTGGACGAAGTTAACAAGATGGCCGAACTCGGGACCCGGATAGCCCACGTTGACGGTGGTGTCCCCAACATCCTGCTCACTATTCCTGCAATCACCGAAGAGTATCTTGGACAACTCATATATTTCTTCGAGGTTGCCTGCGGCATCAGCGGCTACATCCTCGGGGTCAATCCATTCAATCAGCCCGGCGTAGAAGACTACAAGCGCAATATGTTCGCCCTGCTCGAAAAACCAGGCTACGAGAAAGAAACCGCAGAAATTAAAAAACGCCTTTGATTGACAAACTGACAGAGCTGCCGTCACAGCCCGGGCCGATAGGAGTATTCGACTCGGGCTACGGCGGTCTCACTGTACTGGAGGAACTGCGCCACAGCATGCCACAGTACGACTACCTGTACCTTGGCGACAACGCCAGAGCTCCTTACGGCCCGCGGTCATTCGAACTGGTATACGAGTTCACACTCCAGGCAGTGAAACGCTTGTTCGAGCTTGGATGCCATCTTGTGATAATAGCATGTAACACCGCATCAGCCAAAGCGCTGCGTTCCATCCAGCAACGCGACCTCGAAGGCATAGATCCGGCGCGCCGCGTATTGGGTGTCATACGTCCTACGGCTGAGAAACTCGGTGACATCTCGCGTAACGGACACATAGGGCTGCTCGGGACACCGGGCACCATAGCCTCACAGAGCTATGACCTGGAGATCGCCAAGCTATATCCCGAATTCAGAGTGTCATCCCATGCATGTCCCATGTGGGTACCATTAGTTGAATATCGGGAGGCTGCCGGAGAAGGTGCTGATTTCTTTGTAAAAAAAGATCTTGACA
The DNA here is from genome assembly GCA_023663145.1 of Odoribacter sp. GTDB lineage: Bacteria > Bacteroidota > Bacteroidia > Bacteroidales > Muribaculaceae > CAG-873. The sequence goes on along the minus strand of JAMPHZ010000015.1, from coordinate 17,025 downwards.
CACTGATGGCTCTTGATCCAGACATTGACACAATCATCCTTGGATGCACCCACTACCCGTTGCTGCTCCCTAAAATATCGCGATATGTGCCAATGGGAGTAAACTTACTTGGCCAAGGAAAAATAGTAGCCGACTCATTGGCAAACTATCTTGACCGACATCCTGATATGGAGAGGCGCATAAGCCGGGGGGCCTCCGCCCGATTCCTCACCACCGAGGAGGCTTCCAAATTCAACGATGTTGCCGGCATGTTCCTCAACGAGTCCGTGACCGCTACACGCATAATCCTTTAACCACATGAGCGATTCCACACCAACCCTTTACCTATTTCCGGTGCCGATGGGCGACACCCCTGTGGCACAGGTGCTTCCGCAGGCCAATATAGAACTGCTGCGGCAGGTTAAATATTTTGTGGTGGAAAACCTCCGCTCGGCACGCCGGTTTCTGCGCGCGGCATCACGCGATATAGTGATTGACGATTTGCATTTCGAGGAACTGAGCGAGCACACACCGGCCGCAGCTGTTGACGCTATGCTCACTCCCATGGAACAAGGATTCGACATAGGAGTGGTGAGTGAGGCCGGTTGCCCGGCCGTAGCTGATCCGGGAGCCGATATTGTAGCCGCCGCCCAGCGCCGCGGATACCGCGTGGTTCCGCTGGTAGGACCATCAAGTATAATACTGTCACTCATGGCAAGTGGCTCAAACGGTCAATCATTCACATTCCACGGCTACTTGCCCATTGAAGGAAACGCACGCAACCGATCCATCAAAGATATGGAACGCGCTGCACACTCACGCCGGCAGACCCAGATATTCATCGAGACTCCTTACCGTAATAACCGCCTGTTGTCAGACCTGCTCAACACCCTGATGCCCGACACACGCCTTTGTGTGGCATCCGACATAACCGGGCCCCGGCAGTCAATCATCACCGACACAGTATCAGGCTGGCGTAAACGCAGCTGCGATTATTCCAAAATACCTACAATCTTCCTAATCTGCTCCTGATACCATGGCACGCCGTTCACGCCGCTCCACACGCCCGATCGAAGATCTTCCAAGCCTTTTCGGCAACGACACAGCAGTTGACAACATCTCCGCAACCTCCCTGCAACCGGAAGCTCCTGCGGCCGATGACGATGATTTCAATGTCGCGCCTAACTTCCGTAACAGACCTGAGCAACTGAGGTATATATCATTCGGCAGCGGCTCAAGCGGCAACTGCTCATATGTAGGCACGCCTTCCGATGGCATACTCATAGATGCGGGCGTCGACAACAACAAAGTAATCAAAGAACTGGCAGCCAACGGGGTAGACATCAACACCATACATGGAATTTTCCTCACCCATGACCATGCCGATCATGTAAAATTCGCATATTCGATACTTAGGCGCAATCCTCACATGAGGCTGTTCTCAACACTCAAGACACTCGAGGGGCTGCTGCGCCGTCATAATATCTCCCGCCGCATAAAAGATTACCACTCTCCCATATATAAAGAACACGAATACACATTCGGATCAATTACAATCACGCCGTTCGAGACCAGCCACGACGGCACCGATAACTGCGGCTACCATGTGGCCATGGGAGAGAGCGCTCTGGTAGTGGCAACCGACATGGGCGAGGTGACTCCACGGGCCGACTTTTACATACGTCGTGCCACGTCATTGGTCATAGAAAGCAACTACGACTCAATCATGCTGGCCAACGGCCGATATACCGAGCATCTCAAGGCTCGCATACGCTCGGCAACAGGCCACATGGACAACAGCGTTACCGCCCGCTACCTTACCGAAATCTATACACCCCGCCTGAGACATATCTTCCTGTGTCACCTCAGCGAGGACAACAACACCCCCGAGACTGCTGTGGCAACCGTACTCAATGCATTACGCAGCATCTCGATACTTCCGGCAGCCTCCTCAGCCAATATAGGACCAGGCACCGTTTATCTCGTGGCACTACCACGCTTCGAGACATCAGACCTGTTCATTATATAAATTCAGGCACAAGCGATTTTCGTCAAAAAGTCGGCGATGTTCTTGGCGATAACCATTTTTGTGACTATCTTTGCCACAAATAACCCAAACCTTGAATAAAAACCTTAAAAATACAACTATTTTGTCCATGAAGAAACTTCTACTTCCCTCCTGTTTACTTCTGACGTGCGCACTGTCAATGAACGGCCGCGGAACTACTGTAAACACATCGACCGGCGTTTATAGCGTTGATACCGTGTTTCATGCCAAGGTTGGCCCGGGCACTACCCAGACCCAACTGCGCCTGACCGGCACAGTGAGCATGAATGTATTTTATGTAACAATTGACCAGTCGACACCCGGTGTATCAATACGCACACTCAGTGGCGCTGACAAAGTTGCCGGCACAGGTAAACCGTCAGTCATGGCACAGAACAAGTCCCATGACGGACTACATTACTTCGCAGGCTCCAACGGCGACTTTTACCTCACCGGAGGAAAGGCCACCAACGGATCAAGCGTAGTAGGCACCCCGATAAATGCATTCGCCTCCGACCGCGAGCTGTTCCGCTCGTCGGGTCAGTGGTATCAGTTCTCTGTCGATATTGACGGTGTCGCACGCATATGCCGCCTGAACTTCGGAACAGGCACAGCCACCGCCGGCGAGACCACCGTGCCTTTCAAGGCTGTCAACAACGACGCGCCCAACAATGCCGTAACCCTATACACCTCCCGTTACTGGGGCTCCACCAACCAGACCGGCCTCGCCGACAACTGTTCGGAAGTCACCGCGCGTCTGGTTGAAGGTGATAATTTCTGGGCCGGATGCTCCTACCGGCTTGAGGTGACCTCCACGGCCACACATACCGGAGACCTCACCATCCCTGATGACGGCTTTGTCATCCTTGGCCGCGGCACTGCCAATGACTTCGTAAACAACCTTGCCATCGGCGACATAGTTACATTCGATAACATCACACTCACCCCCGACGGCACAAAAATCATACCTTCCTGCATTGTATCCGGTAACCCGAAGAATGTGGGTGACGGAGTGAATCTTGACAGCGAAGGCGAACGAGGCGACGCATCGGCACGCCATCCCCGTACCGGCATAGGCGTCAGCGCCGACGGCACAAAAATCGTGATGATGGTAGTTGACGGGCGCTCAGGATCATCAGCCGGATGTACCACCGGCACCCTCGGCGACCTGCTGATCTTTGCCGGATGCGCCGAAGGTGTAAACCTTGACGGGGGCGGATCTTCAACACTCTATACCGAGGCCTTAGGTGTGCGCAACGATTGTTCAGACGGCAGCGAACGCTCGGTAACCAATGCGGTCTACGGTGTACTTGAAGCACCTGAAGACAACACAGTGGCCGAACTCGGCTTCTACGATTTTAACCCCTCGATGCCCTTCCTCGGCATATACACACCCCGCGTGATGGCCTTCAACAAATACGGATTGGCCATCGACACTGACTTTAAAGACTTCACACTCTCATGCCCTGCCGAACTGGGTGTTATATCAGAAGATGGCCACTCAGTCAACATCACCGGCCGCGGCTGCCATGCCCTAACCGCACATTTCGGCGATGTGGAGGTATCAATGCCTATATTTGTTGAAGACGCCGCATCAGCCGAACTGCTGCAGCCCACAGTGATCATTGACGAGCGCCATCCTTATGAAATCGGTCTTTTCTCCGACGTGCACGGCGGCCGCGTAATGCTCAACCCCGCCGCCCTTTCATGGACAAGCTCCGATACCGACATCGCCACAGTTGACGAGAAAGGTATCGTGCGTGCCGTCGCCAACGGCACAACCACCATCAACGGTACATTAGGTGATATCTCAGTTACCCAAACCATTGTGGTAGAAAACGCCGACGGCTACACATTACCTCTGTTCGATTTCACCACTGCCTCAAGCTGGCGCACATCAAAAAGCGACGTCAACAATTTCGTATTTACTCCCGGCGACGGCAGCATGACTTTCGACTTCTCAATAGCCCGTACACGTGGACCAAAAACGACCGTAACATTCCCCGATGCCAAAACATACGGCATACCTGAAGCCATTGATTTTGACATCAAGCCCGGTGAAGCCATCATATCAAGCATCGCACTCAACGTAATTCCGGCCAACGCCTCAGCCACAACAGAATTGCTAATAAAGGATATCCCGGCAGGCGAGGAGACCACAGCCCGCATGCTACTGAGCGATTACTTCCCCACCGATGACCTCACAATCTTCCCCCTAACCATAAAAAACATGATTGTGAACTTCGGCAGCCCCGCCGGCACTGAATGTCATATTGAATTCACGGCCATCAAGCAGAACTATGACATCACAAAAGGCATCAGCGACGTAACCGCCGACGGCACCGGCAATGTTAACGTAGTGGTTCAGGGAGGCGTTGCTCATCTTGCCGTTCCGGCCCGTGAGATTACCATCACCGACCTGGCCGGCCGCATCATCGCAACTGGCAGCGGTTCGTCAATCGCTCTTCCTGCCGGACACGGCGTAGTGCTGCTCACCGCTGACGGTGCATCAACCAAGGTAGCGTTCTAAACAATCAGCCTGTAAGCACTAACAACACCGGGCACACACAATTGTGAGCCCGGTGTTTATTTTATCCATGTCCATACCTTCCGGTCAACCGACAGGATGGGTCGGTGCCACATGACCAATACTCTTGCGAAATAGCTATAACGAAAAAAGCCCGGCTGTGAAAAACAGTCGGGCTTATCAGAGGTTCCTAGCAGATTCGAACTGCTGTACACGGTTTTGCAGACCGTTGCCTAACCACTCGGCCAAGGAACCGATTAGCGACGGCAAAGTTAGACATCTTTTTTCATTTGGGCAAATTTTAGCGCAACTTTTTCCTTGTTTTTTTATTTTTCAGATTTTTTTCTTTGCATTCTCAGAAAAAACAAGTAATTTTGGAGTCCTTTTGCCATAAAACTATATAACATGGCAATAACCTTGTGAATCACTCTAATTACTGATGAAAAGTTTAAAAAACATTTTCCTCGCAATGGCTTTTGTCGGTTCTATACAATCGACAGAAGCAGCGGCTCCCGCCTCTTACTATTCATCATGCGAAGGTAGAACAGGACAATCGCTCCTGACTGCCTTAAGTGGCGTTGTATCCAATCACACCACAGTATCGTACAGCGGGCTATGGACTCTATACAAGACGTCTGACACACGTGCCAACGGCACTATATGGGACATGTACTCCACCAAGGAATACCGATACAAGACTGATCAATGCGGCTCATACTCTGCCGTAGGCTCATGTTATAACCGCGAACACTCATTCCCTAAAAGCTGGTTCAACGATGCGTCACCGATGGTGAGCGATGCGTTCCATATATATCCCACCGACGGTAAAGTGAACGGCCAACGCTCAAACCATCCCTACGGAGAATGCGCCGGAGGCACAACACTTCCGGCTTCCGGAGGCATCAAGGCTCTCGGGCGCCTGGGTAAGTCAACCTTCCCAGGATACTCAGGCACAGTATTTGAGCCGGATGACGAATACAAAGGTGACTTTGCGCGCTCATATTTTTACATGGCAGCCGCCTATAATTCCCGTATATCTTCATGGAAAAGCGACATGCTCGCCGGCAACAATTATCCCGTTTTCTCTACATGGGCCCTGAACCTGCTGTTAAAATGGCATCGTCAGGATCCGGTCAGCGATAAGGAGATAAACCGCAACGACGCAGTGTACGCACAACAGAAAAACAGAAATCCATTCATTGACCATCCCGAACTGGTCGAATACATATGGGGTGACAAAAAGGGCGAAAGCTGGTATGCCTCAGGATCCCAAAACCCGGTTCTGACCCTGCCGGCAAACGGATCATCGGTCAATATAGGCACTACAGTACCAGGCTTTGCACGCACCGCAACCATAAACATCAAAGGTTCTGCCTTGACCGGCAATGTGACCATAAGCGCGAGCGGCACAGGATTCAGCGTAGCCCCCACGCAGATAACAGCCTCTGCCGCCAATCAAGGCACGAGTGTAACCGTAACCTTCAACCCACAGGCTGCGGGATCCTATACAGGCTCCGTCACAATAAGCTGCGGTAGCATCTCTTCCAAGGTCAATCTCTCCGGATCAGCCATAACAACCCTCCCGGCAGGTCCAGTGACAACGATTGGGGAGGATTCATTTATTGCCATATGGTCAAATGTCGGCGATGCCGACTCGCGTGGCGAATACACCCTTGACGTGCAACACAACGGCGTATCACTTGATGAATATCCACGGTCTGTAGCAGCTTCCGATGAGTCGTTTATAGTGGAAGACCTGGAGCCGTCCACAACATACACTTATGTAATAAAATCAGCCCACTTGGTATCTGATATTGTATCAGTGACCACTCTTGAGCCTCAGCCGCTGATTGAATTCCTTTTTGACGGCGAGCTGAACTTCTCTACCGCGCCCGGTGCCCCGTCAGAAGCCGCGGAATTGTTGGTAAACGCATATAACATAGATTCCGACATAACGGTAAGTGTAAGTTCTCCGTTCGAGATATCGACCGACAAGTCAAACTGGAGCACATCACTAACCCTTGACCCGGAGGAAGATCGTCTATATATGCGCCTCAACTCACCCACACCCGGCTTTTTCCGTACCTCCATCATCGCATCAGCCGACGGATATTTCAACGACAATGCCGAGGCAGAAGGCACGGCCGCTGACGTTACAACGATCTACGAAGATTTCGAACCGGCTGATGACACCGGCACATACTCAGCACACCAATACAGCGGATCGGCCGGTGTGTGGAACTTCACCGACGCCGGAGTATGGCCTGTAAAATCAGAAGCACACACAGGCAATCAAGCTCTGCGGCTTGGTAAAACATCAACTTCCTCAATCGAAATGGCGGAGATGCACAACGGTGGTATCGGCGTAGTACGTTTCCACGCAAAACGCTATAATAAAGATTCAGAAGCCGAACTTGAACTGCTATACACTACCGATGGCGGTAACACATGGCACCCGGCAGGCACAGCAAAGGTTGAGGACACATCTTACAAAGAATTTTCATTCATAGTGAACATTGCATCACCCGCACGCCTGCGCATTGCACAGAAATCAGGCGCACGCGTCAACATAGATGACATTGAGGCAACCAACTTCTCTGGACTGGTACCTGACGAGGTTGCTGACTATCACCGATGGGATGCATTCTGCCGCGACGGCCTACTCATGATAGAAGCTACCACAGAAGTCGCAGCCGGAATATATGCCCTTGACGGAACCGTTGTGTTCAGCGGAACCGTAAAAGCGGGTGAAACAACATTCGAACTGCCGGCCGGCCTTTACATAGTAGCAGTCGATGATTTCGCACGCCGCGTGCTTGTGAAATAAAACCGTATTTAACAATAAGAGATAATATAAGGATACATACAAGATTTTTTTAGCAAAGTGAATCATAGGTTGAAGTGCGGCCGCTCGTGAGAGTAGCCGCACTTTTTTTGCGTTAATAATATATAAAACCAGACATTTGCGCTTGTAACTCCCCGTCAAAAAATGTTATTTAGTTGGATAGTTGACGGCAAGTGAGTAACTTTGCCCCGACGTTTCCGCAAAGTGACTGTTCAAGATGCTCCGGATTCATGCCGGGGTTCATAATCCTGACAGTTGTTTATGCAAACTAAATATTTAAAACATAGATTATGGATAACAAAGAATTTGATCGCCTCAGCTACGCGCTCGGCCTTAGCATGGGTAATAATTTCCGCGCCTCGGGTATTGACAAGATAGATGTTGACAGTTTTGCCGATGGAGTTGCCGCGGTATTCTACGGTGCACAGCCTAAAATGACATACGACGAAGCAAAAGCTGTAATACAAGAATATTTTCAGGCGCTCGAATCACGCCAACAAGAAGAAGCCAAAGTCGCATCGGAAGCGAATGCAAAAGCAGGTCGTGAGTTCCTTGACAAAAACGGCAGCCGCGAGGAAGTGAAAGTAACACCCTCAGGTCTCCAATATGAAGTTATAAAAGAAGGTACCGGAGCCAAACCGGAAGCGACAGACCGTGTCGTTGTACACTATACAGGGCGCCTGATTGACGGCACTGTATTTGATTCAAGCGAGGAACGCGGTGAGCCTGCGACCTTCGGTGTCACACAAGTTATTCCCGGATGGGTTGAGGCTCTTCAGATGATGAACGCTGGCTCGCAATGGCGCTTATTCATTCCGGCCGAACTTGCATACGGCGCACAAGGTGTGCCGGGTATAGGCCCGAACCAGACACTGATCTTCGATGTCACACTCCTTGAAGTCGTAGGTAAATGATTCTTAAACGTATTGCCGCCGCTGCATTGGCGGTGGCATTCATTAACACCTCCGCATCAGCTCAGACTGCCGCCCCTGAGCCCACACAGGCTCAGCTTGACTCACTCGCCGAAGCTGTTGCCTCTTATGTGGCGCCATCGGTAAGCCGTCTTATCGCAGATCTGTCGACACTTGACGCAAATGTTGACATAGACAAATTCATCGGGGCATTCAATAACATTGTGCGCGGTGGCGATCCGGCGTTCTCGCCAAGTGAAGCCGATGCATTTCTTGATGCCTTCGTGAGAAGCCGACGCCCGTCGATTCCTGATACCCTGAGCCTCTCCTCACAGCAAGAATTCATAAGCCTTGCAGCTAAGGAACCCGGAGCTGTATCACTCCCATCAGGTCTTGTGTTCATAACCGAGAGAGCGGGCACAGGTGCTCATCCCACCGACACAACAGACGTCACAGTCACCTACACAGGCCGTTTCCATAACGGTTTTGTGTTTGACTCAACTGACGTTCCAGTTGAAATGACGGTAGGCGACCTTGTGGCAGGTTTCAGCGAAGGTTTGAAACTCATGCAACCCGGAGGCAGATACCGCCTCGTGATGCCGGCGACACTTGCCTATGGCCCGACAGGTATTCCAGGCCATATACCCGGCAATGCAGCACTTGACTTCACAGTTGACCTAATCGCCATTTCACCCGAAACAACAGAAAATTAAATATACGCTATGAAGAAAGTATTAATGGGCATAGCCCTCGCCACCCTCGTGGCATCAACTTCCTGCTCAAAGACAAGCTCAACAAGCGAAGAGGCCACTGCTGCCGACAGCTTTAAGATCGAGCAGGCAACCTCAGACTCTATCTCTACATTCTATGGAAAGATGGTGGGCGGTTATATCCTTTCCGACTACCTGAACTTCACCGATGAACATAAGAACGACCAGATGAAGGAGGACCTTATCAAAGGTATCCGTCTTGCTCTCGGCGAAGGCTCAAGCGACGGAGTCCTGATGGGTATACAGGTAGGAACCCGTATGGCTCAGGAACTTAAAGATATGGAATCACGCGGCGTACCTGTCGACCGACAGATAGTGCTCAAGAATTTCATCAAGGCATTCACGGCAGATTCTGTTGACATGGAAACACTCCGCGCCGATAATCAGATCTACTCAAGCCTTATGCAACGGGTAAGCCAGATGGAGATGGCCCGTCAGGCTGCTGAGATAGCCGAATCACCTGAAGCCAAGCAGAATGCAATATCCGGCAAAGCTTACGTTGACAAGATAAAAGCCGCAGATCCTGAGGTCAAAACTTCCGAATCCGGACTTTCATACAAGATTACTGAAAAGGGCGATACCACAACTATCTCTGACAGGTCCATGGTAAGCCTTCTGTATACCGGTCGTCTCATTGACGGTACGGTATTCGACCAGACCCACGACGGACAGCCTGCCACATTCGCTCCTGCCAACACAGTACCCGGATTTGCCGAAGGTCTCAAATTACTTGGCAAGGGAGGCAAAGCCACTCTTTATATCCCTGCAGAATTAGCTTACGGTTTACAGGCTCCTGAAGCGATAGGACCTAACCAAACGCTTGTGTTTGACGTTGAGATCGTAGACGTACAGAACCGCTGATAACACACCTGTAAACAGAATACACAATAGGCAAGCACCGGTAACCGAGGGCTTGCCTATTGTGTATTCTGTTATAATAATCTGACCCGTATCACTTGACAAGTAGCTCAGGCGGATTTATAAAGTAAAGATGTGACGTGGCACGCGTAACGGCAGTATAAAGCCAGCGCTGAAACTCACGGCCTGCCAGTTCGGGAGGTATATAACTAAGATCAATCAGGACATTCTTCCATTGGCCTCCTTGCGCCTTGTGACACGTCACCGCATAAGCATATTTCATCTGCAACGCATTCCAGTAAGGAGATTTCTGCATAGCCTTGATTCGCTCACTGTGCGTTGCCTGCTCGCCGGCCAGCTCAGGATCTTCATAAATCGCCCGGAACAGTCTTTCAACAGTCTCCCGGTCAAGTGCCACAGCCGAGGATGTGAGACATGCCGGAATAAGCTTAGCGGTAAAAGTAAGGTCATCACGACCGGGTATTAGAAATTTCACGTCGACAAAACGCATGCCATACTTGATTTCCTCACCCACCACACGGTCAACCTGCAATATCTCGCCGTTGGCTATGAACTCAAGCCCGGGCACTCCTCTTGCCCAAAAGTAGTTGTTTTTTGCAGCTATCATTAGGTCACCAGGGGTTATTTCTTCTTCATAATACAGCACCATGGACCTTATACCGGTATTGAAGTCTACAGCCGAGCGGTTGGAGCGCGTGATCACTATTGTCTCTTCAAGGCCGTCACGCTGATATAGCGTATTCAACAGGTCGGGAAGATCGCATCCGTCAACACGATCACAATCATCTACATTACTTACTATCATTGGCACCGGGCCAACCTGTTCATACTCGCCGGCACTCATTGACCGACGCAGAAGCGTAGCATTACGCAATATACCGGAGAGAGCGCTTTGACGGGCAACATCGGTAAGCGTGGCACGCGTGACTTTCAGACCGAGACCACGCAATTCATCAGCCTCCATAGCCGGTGAGCAATCCTGCCCTACAGGAGGCAACTGTGCAGTGTCACCCAATAGAATCATACGGCAGTTATCTCCTGAATAAACATAGTATACCAGATCACGCAGCAGGTTTCGGTTACCATCAACCCCGGTTGCGATCATAGATGCTTCATCAACAATAAATATGGTATCATGGGCCGTATTCTCACGGGGCATACTGAAAGCCTCGCCACTTCCGGGTAAAGCATGACGATATATACGACGGTGAATAGTTGATGCAAGCCTCCCGGCATATTTCCCAAAGACCTTGGCAGCACGCCCGGTCGGAGCAAGCAGCACACAATCTATACCATGCGAAGCCAATGCCCTGACCAGTGCACCTGTAAGAGATGTCTTGCCCGTACCGGCATATCCATTGAGCACAAACACGCGGTCCTGATCAGGTAACCCGACCTCTGGCACGCAGAAACGCGCCAAAGCCATCGCCACCTGCAACTGTTGGTTGTTAGGTGAGAATGGCAGGCTGGCGAGGATGTCTACGGCAAGGTCACGCGCTGTCATGGCAGGGAAGCCTATTTAAGGCTCCATTCCCAGCCGCCGTCCTTGGTATCTTTAACCTGGAAACCTATGGACGCAAGACGGTCCCGGATATTGTCGCTTGTGGCCCAATCCTTGTTCTGTTTTGCCTGGCGACGGATCTCAAGTAACAGATCCACAGCCTCCTCATATGGGCGCATGGCACATCCTGAAGCTGAGTCCCCTTCAGGCTTTATGCCAAGTATATCACCCGCGAATGTCTGCATGAGCTGTTTAAGGGCTTCGATATCTGCGGCGGTTGCCTGTGCAGTACCATCATTCACCTGATTTATAATACGGCAGGCATCAAAAAGAGTGGCGATGACAATCGGGGTATTCAGGTCATCGTCCATCGCTTCATAACAACGGCGCGTAAGGTCATTGACATCAATCGTGGATTGAGCTGACGGTTTGAGTTCGCCGAGGCGTTTCCACCCTTCAAGCAGGCGACGCAGAGCTGTCTCAGCCCCCTTAAGAGCTTCGTTTGAGAAGTCCACTGTGCCGCGGTAATGAGCCTGCAGGATAAAGAAGCGGATTGTCATGGGGGAATAAGCCTGCTCAAGCAAGGGATGAGAGCCGGTAAAAAATTCATCCAGAGTGATGAAGTTGCCGAGTGACTTACCCATCTTCTTGCCATTTATTGTAATCATGTTGTTGTGCATCCAATAGTGCACAGCCTCACATCCGTTGTGAGCCACTGACTGAGCAATCTCGCACTCATGGTGAGGAAATTTGAGATCCATTCCACCTCCGTGTATATCAAATTGGGTGCCGAGATATTTCTCTCCCATCGTTGAGCACTCAAGATGCCATCCCGGGAATCCTTCGCTCCATGGCGAGGGCCAATGCATGATGTGCTCGGGTGAAGCTTTTTTCCACAATGCGAAGTCTGCCGGATTATGCTTCTCGCTCTGTCCGTCAAGATCACGCGTAGCAGAAAGAAGCTCATCTATATTTCGCCCCGACAGCTTACCATATCCGTGATCACGGTTGAACTTGGGAACATCAAAATACACCGAGCCATCGCTTACATAAGCATATCCTGCATCAAGTATCTGCTTTATATACTCAATCTGCTCTATTATATGCCCTGATGCGTGAGGTTCTATGGACGGTGGTAACACGTTGAGACGTTCCATGGCATGATGGTAACGTGTGAGGTAATACTGCACGACCTCCATAGGCTCGAGTTGCTCAAGGCGGGCTTTCTTTGCAATCTTATCTTCACCTTCATCAGCATCGTGTTCGAGGTGCCCCACGTCGGTGACGTTGCGCACATATCGCACTTTGTATCCCAGATGGGTTAGGTAACGGAAAAGTACGTCAAAAGTTATAGCCGGGCGGGCATGGCCCAGGTGCCCGTCGCCATATACCGTAGGGCCGCACACATACATCCCCACGAATCCCTCATGGAGCGGTCTGAACAGCTCTTTGGTGCGCGACATCGAGTTATATATGCAAAGATTGCCGGTTCGCATTGCAGTACTGATTTTAATTATTGATTTAATGACAATTGAATTTTGAATCCCCGCACGCAGGTATTCAAAATTCAATTGTCTTTTATTCAGTTTTTACAGAATACTCTCAAGCCTTGAATGGATTGGGAATCTCGGGCTGACCACCCTGGTTACGGGGCTGCTTGCGCTCTATCTCGCCGAAAGTCTGCTCGTATTTGGTAACGTTGTCACGCAGCGCGAAGAGCAGATTTTTGGCATTTTCGGGAGTCATGATTATGCGGCTGAGCACCTTTGCCTGAGGCATATTTGGAGCGACTGACACGAAGTCTACGTAAAACTCCTGCGCTGAATGAGAGATAACGGCAAGGTTGCTGTAAAGGCCGGTAGCCACTTCGGGTGAAAGTTCTATTTTCAGTTCTTTTTTATTGTCCATTTTTCTGTGTTGTTTTTTGGTGTTAAAAGGTTATGTGCAAAGGTAGCACTTTTTTTTCATCAACAGGTCAATGATGGCCTGTTTTTTATTATTCAACGGGCTTGGTGTTGATTGACTCGCTCTTTTTAAGCTCGATTTCTTTTTCGACACCGAAACTGCGGAAATGCACCTTAATACCCTTGCAGGTGGGTGATTCCCACAACGACTTGATGCTGAAAGACCCATAGAACTGACGATCAACGCCACCGGTGTTATCAGTCTGGAAACCTACATATACGTCGGGATATTCGTTATTCATTGTGTTTTCATCAACGTATAGCCCGAAAAGCTTGGGTGAGATAGTCACAGGGGCGTTGGCTTCGATGTTGATATAATTACCCTCGCGTTGGAGTAGGGTGACTGAGATAGGATCTTTCTGAAGCAGGGCTATTGCCTCGGGAGTAGAGCGGGCCACATCACCGTTAGCGACGGTGATTATTGTGTAAAGATTGATGGGGCCGCTGGCATAACGCTCGTTTTTCTCATTGCTGTAGCCAATTATATAACGCTTGCCTTTGGGATACTGCTCTTCTTTAAGTACAACACTTGAAGTAAATGTAACGAGTTCTGAATTCTCTCCTATATTGGTTGTGAATTTTGTACCAGTGTCAGTACTGTTTTCGAGTGTTACAAACGACATGAACATGGAAAAGTCGTTGTTACCATCATCACTGTTGCACGAAGTAACAGCTGCAGCTATCACCGCAACCATGCACATGGCAAATAATTTGATTTTTTTCATTACTGTTGATCTATTGATTCGTTATTACTATTGGAAATTTCACTTGTGATATGACCGTCGGTCATTGTGATTATAACATCGGAATCAGCGGCCAGAGACTCATCATGAGTCACAATAAGGAATGTAGCTCCCTCATCGCGACGCAAGTCAAAGAACAGGCGATGAAGCTCGTTACGATTGCGCATATCAAGACTACCTGAAGGCTCGTCAGCAAGCACAATACCAGGCTTGTTAACCAACGCTCTCGCAACAGCTCCGCGCTGGCATTCGCCACCCGACAGCTCTGACGGCTTATGTGCTGAGCGGTGACTCAGCCCCATGTAGTCAATAAGACGCCGTGCCTCGGCAAATGCATCGCTGCGGCTTCTGCCGGCGATCAATGCAGGCATAGCGACATTCTCCTCAAGTGTAAACTCCGGAAGGAGACGGTGCATCTGGAACACAAAGCCGATATTGTCACAACGGAACCGCGACAACGACTTGTCAGGCATATTAAGCACATCAGCACCATCATACAGCACACTGCCGGCATCGGGGCGCATCAGAGTCCCTATAACCTGCAGCAAGGTGGTCTTACCTGCTCCGCTTGGGCCGACTATCGATGTCACTGCCCCGGGGCGCACAGCAAGGTCTATCCCTTTGAGTACCTCGACGGCTCCAAAGCGTTTATATATGCCTTTTGCTACAATCATAGTGTAAATTTAGCGCCAAAAATTTACACCACAAAACAAATTTACAACTTTTAACCACGCCCCATCACCCCTTAATCAATATTAGCTTATCGTACAAGAATCTTACGACGCGTGCCATCACTGTAAACAACGATATTCACACCGGGCACTGCATGATCAAGACGTCTTCCTGACAAATCATAGCGCGCGGTTTCAACCACTCCCGTGCATTCTCCCGCGTCAGCCACGACATCCTCCACACCAAGACCGGGCCTGGCACCGAAAGGAAGCGGCAGCAGTGTCTCCGGATCAGCATTCCATTCATTGCCTCGCACGGTAATCTGAAGGTAGGAAAATTCTGGACAACCGGTATTAAGCAACCTGAGAAATTCTTCAGTCTTCATCTTGCTTTCGTCAAAGCGACAGTTGCTTTGTGGCGTACCTGGAGTCGCTCCATATATGCGGTCTGTATAATAACATGACTGGGACCAGTTTTTAATGTCAAGCCCCGTATATCCGCCGCCTGAAGATATGGCTCCGGCATACACGACCTGTATATCGGGATAGGTCAGATCCTTGAATCCTGAAGTTTCAAACATGAAGTCTCCTGTATTATAGCAATTGACAGCATAATGAGAAGTTATACCACCGACATGAGCATACTGACCTTTGCCGGCCAACTCAATCGTAGCATGATTATATGAATTATAACAATACCTGGCCCCTACCCCTGAGACGTTCACCCCTCCGCGGTAAACACCTACAAGATAATAATTCGATATTCCTTTAACTACACCTTCATTTCCGCAGTTAAAAGCAAATTGCCCGCAATTGATACCCGCAGCTAAAGATCCGGTAACCTCGCCGGTATTCAAACTGTTGTCAACACTGCATTGAGCAGAGATTCCGGTTGCATAACCTTCATCAGTAACCGTTATCTTACCTGTGTTAAGACATGAGTATACAGCGCGCGCCCCATTGGTACTACCCTCATCATAGGTTTTAGCCGCTATACCGGAAGCATACCCCAACGTAATATTCTGCCTTTCAAGATCTATGAATCCTTTAGCTGTAATTGGTCCATTGTTTACACATTGTGATATACATTCATCATAAACCGAGCCCAATTGAGCCACTATGCCTGACGCCGTATAACGCGATGATATAGCACCATGATTGGCACAATTACGGAACCTACCGGTACTGACCCATCCGACTATTCCTCCTTGCCAGTCTCCTCCAACGCTATATACATCTGCATAATTTACACAAGCGGAGCATTCAATCGTCTCCACTTCTCCGGCAATGCCTCCCGAAACTGCCGCGCCGGTAATATTACCATAATTTCGGCACTCTGTAACTTCAAACCACATACCGACAATGCCTATCAGACCACCTATAGTGCATTTTGAATTATCGCCGCTCAAATCGCTAATATCCCCATAATTTTCGCAATGCGTCAATTGCACAGACTCAGAAGAATATCCTATCAATCCGCCAACCCGTCTTGCGTTCGAAAAAGATATTTCGCCTTGATTCACGCAATTTACCATCTCACCTCCCCGGTCGGAATACCCAATAAGCATACCGACGCCCTGCGTACCGCCATCATCGTCGAAATTGAGCACACCGTCTATTCTGCAATTGCTCGACATTGTCAGATCCTTAGCGGTAAAATGATGTACATAACCGAACAGTCCTACCCACCGGGTGGTGACATTATTGAGATCAATATGCATATTCTTTATACTATGCCCGTGCCCATTGATATCGCAATAACAACGGTCAAGCGGTCCACTCCCGATAGGAGACCAATAATGCTCGGCAAGATCAATGTCGGCAGTCAGATGAATAGTCATATCACCCGCAGTAGTTAACAGGCCATCATTAGTCAATTTAGCCAGACCAGCAAGCTGGCTTGCATTGGAAATTTCAAATGAGGTTTCATCCGCATTATACCACGAGATGTCATAATTTCCCTCATCAGTCCAGTTCCCGACCTGCGCAAAAGAACATAAAAACATGGACACAGCAGACAATACAGTTAAAAATCTTGGTTTCATTAGCCTTAAAGTTAAAGTTTTGTTATTATCATGCAAATTTATGATAAAAAAGACATAAATGCAAGTAATATAAGATAGACAAGGATACAAAAACAAAGCCCCCGGCATCGGTGTGATGTCGGGGGCTTGTGGATAGGGGGCGG
>JAMPHZ010000014.1 GCA_023663145.1 Odoribacter sp. | reverse complement strand
CCCATGAACGCCAGCGACAATAATCCCGCTGTCAACAACGAAACCGGTACACCTCGTAACGGTGATGGAACATCTGTTAAGGCAAGACGTGTACGGATAGCCGCGAATATGATCAGGGCAAGCGTAAAACCTATGGCTGTAGAGATAGCATAGACAAGTGAGTCAATAAGTGGCATATTGCCTTTGGTGGCCATAATAGCTACTCCAAGCACCGCGCAATTAGTAGTGATAAGTGGCAAGAATACCCCTAATGCCGCATAAAGCGACGGAGATATTCGGCGGATGATAATTTCTATCATCTGCACTATTATTGCTATTACAAGTATAAAGAGTATAGTCTGAATGAACTGCAAACCAAGCGGTATAAGCACAGTATATTGTAAGAGCCATGTTATTAATGTAGAGACTGCCATTACCAACGTGACCGCGAGGCCCATACCTATAGCCGAATCAAGTCTTTTTGAAACGCCTATAAAAGGACAGATGCCCAAAAATTGAGCAAAGACTATGTTATTTACAAATATTGCTGTTATAATGATGGCAAGGAAGTGCATCATGCTGGTTATATAAACTTGATTATTTTAATTAATGTGTTATGCGGTTGAAAAGTGCTATTATGAGGCCAAGCACTATAAATGCGCCAGGAGCAAGGACAAATATGAGTGAGCCGAATTCTGATGGGAATATATCTATACCAAATATGGATCCTGTGCCAAGTAATTCGCGTATGGTACCTATCACTGTAAGAGCACAAGTGAACCCGGCGCCTATTCCGAGACCGTCAAACAAGG
This sequence comes from Odoribacter sp., assembly GCA_023663145.1. GTDB lineage: Bacteria > Bacteroidota > Bacteroidia > Bacteroidales > Muribaculaceae > CAG-873. The sequence continues at coordinate 65,086 of JAMPHZ010000014.1, read as the reverse complement.
AATCTGACACTGTGTTACGCGAGGCGAATGACTCGGCACGGCCGAGCAGAATGCAATTGACCACAATGAGGGGAATAAATATACCAAGGGTTGCATCAAGCGACGGCAGCCAGGCCTGCATGATCAATTGAATCACAGTAACAAATGTTGATATAATGAGAATGAATGCCGGGATACGCACAGCATCGGGAATCAGTTTCCTGCAAGCTGAAACAACAATATTTGAACAAGCGAGCACCACCATTGTCGCCACGCCCATTGACAGGCCGGTAATGGCTGAAGATGTCGTGCCTAATGTCGGACACATGCCAAGGATGAGCACGAATGTTGGATTCTGCTTGATTAATCCGTTAAGAAATATTCTTAAAGCATTCATAATGATGACGTGTATTCGTTAAACGCAGAGCGGGCATGATTTACAGCATCCACAAATGCGCGGGAAGTGATTGTAGCGGCTGTGATCGCATCTACATAGCCACCATCGGAACGGAGTCTGAGCTCGGAGCGCGAACCTATCACGCCGCGTCCAGGATCAGTAAACCATTCGGGTGCTTTCGCACCGAGGCCGGGAGTCTCGGCATGACTCAAGATGACGTAATTTATCACTTCTCCTCTCATATCGAATCCGGTAACAGCGACTATGTCGCCTGAAAAGCCATCATGTGAAATAGACTTTACGGCCACTCCTACCAACGAGTCACCCATAACAGCAGGATATATGATGCAGTCACCATGAACTATGGGATTGGAGAGCGGGTCATTGTCAAAAGTAGGTAAAACGGTTTTCACAGCGGCTTCGGCAGCTTCAGTAGCCGCTTTCTGACGCGGTTCGACGGTGATATTGTAGAAAAAAGCCAGGAGCATTGCAGACATAGCAGACAAAATTCCCAACGACAGCATCATATTACGTAACGAAGATTTCATCGGGTTATGGATTCAGGGGCGAAACGCCTTGGTAATACAAAACGGTCAATGAGCGGGGTTATGCCGTTGGCAAGCAGTATTGCGAATGACACTCCCTCAGGATACGCCCCCCACAGACGTATTATCATTGTAATGACGCCTATGAACACGCCATAAATCAGTTTCCCATGGGCTGTCATCGGGGACGTGACATAGTCAGTAGCCATAAACACAGCACCGAGCAACAAACCGCCTGACAGCACATTTCCTGTCACAGGCACACCAACAAGACTCGCGAACAATGCTGCCGAAAGAATTATAGACACTGGTATGTGCCATGTTATTATACGTGTGGCAAGAAGATAAACAAATCCGAGCAATATGGCTGCTGCGCCAACTTCGCCAAGTGATCCACCCATGTTCCCAAGCAACATATCAGCGGCATCAAGCAATTCAGGGTTAAAATCGGGGGCATTCAGCCGACTAAGCAATGTAGCGCCGGTAACACCATCGGGATTAGACATAAAACCATTCCCAGGCAATGGCCATACAGTCATAAGTGCAGGGAAAGAGATGAGCAGAAACACTCGCCCTACCATCGCAGGATTAAATATATTGCAACCTAAACCGCCAAAGGCCATCTTTGCAATGGCTATCGCAAATAAAGAACCGATAGCTACGGTCCATAACGGCAATGTCGACGGCACGTTCATTGCCAAAAGGAGTCCGGTAACCACCGCTGTAAGATCCCCTATAGACGAGGGCCTCCGCAACATAAATTTCGTTATAGCCCATTCTGTGATTACTGATACAGCTATGGCCACCACCATTAACATTGCGGCTGGAAAGCCGAAGTAATACAAAGAGCATATCGCGGGCGGTGTCAGCGCTATAAGCACATGCATCATTGTGGAGCGCACGGTGCGTCCTGTATGAATATGTGGAGAAAGAGATATTATCATGATTTCCTTGATTTTATAATTGCTGAGGCATTACTCTTTGCGAGTCGGATATAATCAAGCAACGGCCTTGCGGAGGGGCAGATATAGCTGCATGACCCACATTCAATGCAATCGGTAACCCTATGGTTGATAGCATCTTCGAAGAGGCTCATCCGGCCGAATGATGACAGAAGATATGGTTCCAGCCCCATAGGACAGGCATCCACGCATGAGGCACACCGTATGCACGGCTGAATCTGCAAGCGCCTGGCGGTGGCTCCCGTAAGAAGTAGCAATCCCGACAAACCTTTGGTTACGGGAGCGCAAGCAGAAACGACTGCACGCCCCATCATGGGACCACCGGCTATAAGTTTGCCGTCGTCAGGAATACTTGGGATGAGAGTTGAAACAGGTGTACCTATTGTAATTATATAATTTCCTGGCGATGGTATATCTCCCGTTAATGTAACTACCCGTTCAATCAGAGGGACATCTAAAGCCACAGCCTGATATACCGCAAATGCCGTGGCAACGTTGGTCACAACCACTCCGACTGATGCAGGCAACGCTCCCTTAGGTATCCTATGCCCCGTAATTGCCTGCACAAGTTGCTTCTCGCCGCCCTGTGGGTATTTTGTGGCAAGTGTGACTACTTGTATATCATAGTCGGCATGTGTCAAGGCCTTTCTCATTGCGTATATTGCCTCCGGTTTGTTGTCTTCTATGCCTATGCGGGCCCGGGCGGCACCTGTAGCTACCATAACAAGACGTATGCCCGCGATAACAGCGGCCGGGAACTCCCGCATCAGCGCATCATCGCAAGTAAGATATGGCTCGCACTCGCAGGCATTAACTATAAGCATATCGGGAGGCTCTGCCATGGAATATTTCACTGCTGACGGAAATGCAGCGCCCCCCAACCCTACGATACCCGCACGGGTTATAGCCTCGCGTATATGTTCCGCACTATAATCCCCCCTCAGAGGCAATGCAGTTCTTAGGTTCTCGTACAGAGCCTTGCGAGCGACGGAATCAGCAGCGGCTGCATCTGGATCGGATTCAATGACTATGGCTGTCGACTGATAGCCCGACAAAGTTGTCACCGGCCTTATGTCTTTCACAATTCCAGTAATCGGGGAATGTACTGCTGCCGACAGCACGCTACCAGGCTTTGCCACGGGCTGCATGCGGTTCACGCGATCACCCTTGTTTACGATAGGCACGGCAGGCGCACCAATATGCTGCGACAGGAGCAATTCTACTTGCATGGGCAAATCCATGAGCACCGGCGGCATACCGGCAGTAATTTTTGATTGATGCGGATGTATGCCACCTGTTGAAAATGATCTACGCTTCATCGGATATACATTTAAAAGTGGATAAGATGGCTCCCGTTGGGCATCCTTGCACACATTTGCCACATGCCGTACAGCTCTCTGGATTAATCACCGCAATATTATCAATTATTTCAACGGCCAAATCCGGGCACGACCGCACACATTTGCCGCAGGCGATGCATGCAGCCATGCACATCTTGCGGGCTGTAGCCCCACGGTCATGGTTCGAACAGGCCACCCACACACGTCGGTCGTCATTTCCGCGCGGCACGAGTCGTATAATATGTCTTGGGCATACTTTTATACACTTTCCACAAGCTGTGCATCTTTCGGGATCAACAGATGCTATTCCGGTGTCAGGATCAACGGTAATGGCACCGAAGTCGCACACTACAGCACAATCGCCACGGCCAAGGCAACCATAACCGCAGGGGCGGTCACCTACAGCCACCGAAGCGAGTATTGCGCATGAGCTGACACCGTCATAAGATGCCAATACATCGCGCGCAACACATGAGCCGTTGCACATTATGGCAGCTACCGGAATTCTCATGTCACCGGCAGGAACCATTCCGGTGATCCGTGCTATCTTTTCCATAAGTGGGGCTCCCCCCACTGGGCAGAAAATGCCATTAAGGGAGTCCGCGACCACGCAATTCTCGGCAAAGTCACGACATCCCTTGAATCCACACCCGCCACAGTTGGCTCCTGGCAACAATGATGAAATCTCATCAACGCGTGGGTCTGTCTCCACTGCAAATCGTTTCGACACAAAATACAGAAGACCAGCTCCGGCCAAAGCCGTTACTATAAGCGCTGCCAAAGAGTAAAGTATAACTGACATAAAGCGGATCAATCAATCTATTACACTCCATATCAGCTCACGGCGACTCCTGTCAATCGCCCATGCCACGAATGCCGCAATGATAAATGCAGCCAAAGATGTCACTGCAATCCATTTGCTACCCCAACCCGCCAAGTGAGTTACTGAAGCAGCCAAGACCAGTGAAATGACAGGCCATAGCAACAGCAGCAACACTGCTTTCATACGATGACTGTCATCAGTCGCAATAACCACGTCACTACCTACTGTAACAACCTTGCCTTCAGGAACCCCGGCCTCTATCTCAAGAGTATCTGATGTACCCGGGCACATAGCAGCCATGGCACATGCGTGACAAGCATCGTTGCCACACTTTAATATAACGGAAACTTTGCGGCCATCAGACTTTGTGACAACCGCGTTGTAAGTCAACATAAAATGTAAATATAATTTCAACAATTTTTCACCTGCGCAAAGGTACAAAAATAAACACTGACACAAAATAGCACATGTGCATATTTTAGTAAAAAAAACAACTAAAATAAGGAATAATTGTTAACTTTGCACATTATAATTCGGTTGTTGGGCATCCATCATCGCATAAAAGATTTTATAACATGGCAAAACACAACGAACTCGGGCGCTGGGGCGAGGAAGTGGCCTGCCGCCATCTCATTCTGCAGGGCTATGCCATTGCCGGGCGCAACTGGCGAATGGGACGTTATGAAATTGACATCATAGCCATAAAGGGCGATTGCATATGCTTTGTGGAGGTAAAAACCCGCAGCAACATGGATGAGGATCCGCTCGAAGCCATCGACGACCGAAAGATACGCTTCATGGCAGCCTCTGCCAAGGCTTATATAACCAATTATGATGAGTACAGACAGGCACGCTTCGATGTGTTCGGGATATGCGGTACCCCAGACAATTACACCGTGGAGTATATACCTGACGCATTCGAGCCGCCGGTCAAATCTTACAGATGAACGAATCATTAAATTACCTACAATGAAATACAATGTACAGACAGCGTTAGCATCGCTGCGCGGGCTGATGAAATCCCGCGGCATATCGGCCACAATCATTCCGCAGGCCGATCCACACATAAGTGAATACATTTCCGACCACTGGCAGGCACGTCGGCACTTAAGCGGCTTCACAGGATCGGCAGGTGACCTTGTTGTGACTCTTGACAAAGCCTTGCTGTGGACTGACTCGCGCTACTTCCTGCAAGCGGCCGAACAACTTGGCGGCTCTGAAATACAACTGATGAAAGACGGCATTCCGGGCACTCCATCCATAACATCATGGCTCTGCTCCAACCTCAAGGCAGGTGAAAAGACAGGTATTGACGGTATGGTGTTTTCTGTAGCCGCAAAAGAAGACCTGCTTATGCACCTGCAAGCTGCGGGCATAGTGCTTGTGTCCGACTTCGATGTCATGGATCAGGTATGGACCGACCGCCCTGCCCTACCCTCGGCACAGGTGTTTGTGCACCCCGAAGAATATGCCGGATGTGATGCACATACCAAGATCAGCATGGTTCTCGACAAGGCTTCAGCAGCCGGTGCAGGGGCGATATTCATATCAGCTCTTGACGAGATAGCATGGCTACTCAACATCCGCTCACGCGATGTGAAATACAATCCTGTGGTTACGGCTTTCCTGTATCTGTCACAAGGAAATGGAAGCACTCTGCTTGTCGATCCATCGAAGATCAGCGACGAAGTATCCATTTATCTTAAAAATCAGGGTGTGTCTATCATTCCGTACGCCGACGTGAAGACATTCGTCGCCTCCCTGCCTGCCGACTCCAGAATATTAGTGGATCCAACCCGCAACTCGGCAGCTATTGTGGAACTCATCGGCGACCGGGCTGTGAAACATGACTCACCCGTTATGCTGCTCAAAGCCGTAAAAAACGAGACTCAGATTACCGGTACTCGACAAGCGATGGTACGCGATGGCGTAGCCATGGTGAAAGCTCTCTGCGAGATTCAGAATACCGTGAAAGCAGGTGGAAATATATCCGAGATGGATGTAGCCCATATCCTGCGTAAATATCGCAGCGCAGGTGAGCTTTATTTCGACGAAAGCTTCGGTACCATAGCAGGATATGGCCCCCACGGAGCCATCGTGCATTATGAAGCTGACGAAAAATCCAATTCCACCCTCGCCCCCCAGGGTCTTCTTTTAATTGACTCAGGCGCCCAATATCTTGACGGTACTACCGACATCACCCGCACCATAGCCCTCGGCGAGCCTACTGCCACCGAACGCCGCGACTTCACACTTGTAATGAAAGGCCACATAGCCCTTGGATCAGCTATATTCCCCGAAGGCACCACCGGTCATCAACTCGACGCTCTCGCCCGTCAGTTCCTGTGGCGCGAAGGGTTATCATATCTGCACGGCACGGGCCACGGCGTGGGACACTTCCTCAATGTCCACGAAGGCCCACAGAGCATACGTCTCAACTACGTACCGACACCCCTGCAACCCGGCATGATAACTTCAAATGAGCCCGGTCTTTACCGTGAGGGTATCCATGGCATACGTTGCGAGAATCTTGTGCTCACAACCGAAGCCATGACAACAGAATTCGGCCGGTTCTATCGCTTCGAAACACTGACACTATGCCCGTTTGACCGCTCGCTCTTCGACACCTCGATAATGAGCACGCAGGAAATAGAATGGGTAAACGAATATCACCGACATGTGGCACACACCCTGAGTCCACTGCTTGAGGGTGATGCCCTGCAATGGCTTATTAACAACACTAAACCGCTTTGACACAATGGCTCTTATAATTCCAGTACGAGGCTTTACACCCCAAATAGGCGAAGGCTGTTTCCTTGCCCAGAATTGTACAATCATAGGCGACGTAGTAATTGGCGACGAATGTTCTGTATGGTTCAATACCGTGCTACGGGGCGACGTCAATTCAATACGCATCGGCAACCGTGTCAACATTCAGGATGGCAGCGTGCTACACACTCTTTACCAAAAATCCACCATCGAGATCGGTGACGATGTCTCGATAGGCCACAACGTAACTATCCACGGCGCCAAGATTCACAACTATGCCCTTGTAGGCATGGGTGCGGTGGTGATGGATGATGCCGAAGTAGGTGAAGGCGCCATCGTTGCAGCCGGCTCGGTCGTACTGAGCCGCACTAAGATAGGCCCCAACGAACTATGGGGCGGCGCACCTGCAAAATTCATTAAGATGGTAGATCCTGAACAAAACAAGGAAATCAACCGCAAGATCGCCCATAACTATCTTATGTATTCCCGTTGGTACGACCCTGAGAATACTGCTGAATAAGCATCACCACAGCTACCTTACCGAATATATACATTCAAGAGCGCTCATATACTGAATTATATGGGCGCTCTTTGCTGTATGTGACATTGCCCTGTTTTGGATATTTCAGTAAACAACAGATCAGTTTTTGCCGCAAACTCCTATTGAAAAAGCATCAGCGTTAAGGTATAAGGAGGCCACACGGGCTATATCGGCAGGTGTAAGACATGATATGGTTTCAAGCTGACGTTGAAAATAATCAACTCCGGTGCCTACTTGCATAGCTGTGATGTAGTAATCCATGATAGAGAACGGAGAGTCTGTGGTTGAGGCAAGGGATGTCCAGGCATTCAGCTTCAGGCGATTCAGCTCTCCTGAATCAAGAAGTTTGATAGACATGCCTTTTATCTCGGCCATTGTCTCATCAATGACCTGTTCTACGTAGCGTGCATCGCATTGAGCGCCTATGCGCACTGATCCTCCTTCGTATGAACCGAGAAGCGATGCATTGATGCCGTATGTAAGTCCTTTTTCCTCACGTATGTTCTGCATGAGGCGACTGCTGAAATAACCTCCGAGGGCTATGACAGCAAGTCTGAGGGTAATATAGTCAGGATGGTCACGGCCTATCGTGGGCATACCCATAGCTACCGCGGATTGAAGTGACTCTGGACGGTCTACGTAGATTTTGCGGGGAGCCTCGGGGGAGTTGGGGACAATCTTTATTGCTCCGGCATCGGTCGCCGACGGCAATGATGCCACAAATTCGCGCACCTGTCCGGCAAGCTGCGGAGTAAATTTTCCGGAAAGAAATGCATGCAATCTGCCTTGGTGTATTATGTTTCTGTAGCAGTCTACCACCTCTGTGCGTGTTGTTGTCAGTATATGCTCAGGAAGTTCTTCGCGGGAAGCAGGATGGTCTTTACCTCTAAGAATAGGTACTATGGCCTGCGAGGCTCCGTATGTCATGGTGGAGCGTCGGGTAGCGAGAGTACCTGCCATCTGGCGCGCATTCATATCAATTATCTCTTGTTCAAGCAGCGGATCAGTGATGACTGTTTTCAATAAAGGCAACAGGGCACCGAGTTTCGACGACAAAGCAAGAATTTCTATGCCGGTATGATGCTCGGCTACCCGCGACGAGAGACGCGCTCCACAGAAATCTATTGCATCGGCGATCTCGGCTCCGGAAAAAGAGCCAGACCCCTCACGCAAGCACTCGGCCATCAGCAGTGGCAAAGAAGCACGTGTAGAATCGAGTGATCCGCCCTCCCATATCAATGTCAGGCGAGCCAAAGGTTGGTCACCTGCCTCCAGAGTATGCAGCACGGCACCCGTAGATAGCTCTTCGTTTGATGTGCATGGCGGGATGGCTATATGGGGCGCATTTGCTGTGGGAGGAGCAATGGTACGGTCGGGGATCATCTGTCAGAAGGATCAATAGTATTTAGATATTGGATAGCTTTTTCAAGATCAGAGGGCGTGTCAATACCTATCGTGGGACAATCAGTAATGGCTGTTTTTATCTTATATCCGGCTTGCAGCCAACGGAGTTGTTCAAGCGATTCAGCCACTTCAAGAGATGACTGCGGCAACGACACTATGCGTCCGAGCACGTCGGAACGGTAGGCATAAATACCCACATGGGTGAAATAAGAGGTCTTTACCGGCCATTCGTCAAAAGACACTCCACGCACATACGGTATGATACTACGCGAGAAATACAGTGCGAAGCCTTTATCGTCGGTCACGACCTTGGGTGTATTGGGATCCGCGAGAGCCTCATATCCTGCCGATGGATCGAAGCGGCGCACCAAAGTAGCTATCTCGTTCTGAGGTGAGTCGAAGCATGCCATGAGAGCTTCTATCTGGGCTGGAGCGATGAATGGTTCGTCGCCTTGTATGTTTATAATAACATCTGCATCCGATCCTGATGTCTTGTAAGCCTCGAAACAGCGGTCAGTGCCGCTGCGATGGTCAGCCGACGTCATTATAGCACAGCCGCCGAAGTGTTCCACCTCCCGTGCTATGCGTGTATCATCTGTAGCTACCATAACTTCACCCGGAAGAACGAGACTTACACGGCGGTATACACGTTCGATCATTGACATTGACCCGAGGCGGGCAAGTGGCTTGCCGGGAAAACGCGTGGAAGCGTACCTGGCGGGAATTATTCCTATGAATTTCATGATTTCAAACAGTTATTGTGCAACGGGCGTCACATAGATTTGTGCTGCCTCGAACTTTACTACTTTTACCCGTGATCCACGCGACACGAATTCACCGGTAGATGTAGCGTCAAAAACCATACCTGCAACTCTCACCTTGCCGGATGGCCGCAGATCAGTGACTGCCACTCCGGTATCGCCTACAACGGCGGCCGGAGCTGTGTCCACACCTATATAGCCATCTTCGGCACGTTGCTCATGAGTGAGTGATGTGGCCTGACGCAACCGCCTGGGGCCGAACCGCGATGTAAGCAACCACACAAGACCGGCTGCGACAAGAGTGCCGGCAACTAATATAGCACATGCTCGGCCTATTGATTCCGTGCCCAAGGCAAGTCCGTCGGCATGTATCATGGCTCCCAACAGCGAGGCCATTATACATATGATTCCTGTGATTCCGGCTATGCCGAATCCAGGTATGACAAATACCTCAAGTGCAAGCAGCACAATACCGACAATAAACAGTATCAAGATCCATGCGGCCATTGAGCCGGTGACAACCATAGGCAGAAAGTAAAGTACTGCAGCTACGATAGCTACAGCCGCTGCAAAGCCAAGACCGGGAGTATGCATTTCCATGTAAAGACCTCCGAGGATCAAGGTGATGAGTATAGCTCTTACTGCAGCCGAGGCAAGGAAACCGAGGATGCGGTCGGTGGCAGTGGGTTCGTAGCGGTAAATATCGGGATTGTCGATGCCAAGCAGTCCTAAAGCCGCCTCAAGATCAGAAGCCACTCCGTCGGCCATTCCGCAAGCAACAGCTTCGGAGGCTGTAAGAGAAAGAGCTTTGGCAGGGTTGACCATATCAGCGGCTATAGCAGGATCACGACGCCATCGGGCGACAGTGTCACCGTCAGGAATGTATTTGCCATGAGCCATGGCAGTAGCACGCATTATAGAACTCCAGTAGCTTTGATACTTTTCGGGCATTACCTCACCGTTGCCGTTCACCACACTTGCCGCTCCTATTGTGGCATGAGGAGCCATTATAATTGTATCGCATGCCAAAGACACGAGTGCTCCGGCCGATGCAGCGTTATGATCAATGAATACCGCCGAAGGCATGGGCAGACGCATCAGAGACGTACGTATAGAGTCAGCCATATCCACCGCTCCTCCATAGGTGTTGAGGCACAGCATGAACAGGTCAAAGTCGGCGTCACGGGCCTCTTCAACAGCCCGTGATGTATGACGCCACGCCGTAGCGTCTATTTCTTCGTCAATAGTGAGAATAAACACTTTGGCAGCAGCCATGCCCATTGGTATCAGCAGAGCCAATAGAAGTAATATACGTCTCATAATCAGCATCTATTTAAAATATGACGGAACCAGACATGCACCGCCAACAAGATATATATAATAACTGAGCACGCGCCATATCATCGCTATGACAAGGGCTACGGAAAGATCACCTATAAGATCGCCGTAGTAATTGGTAAACAACCACTCACTCACACCACTACCGCCTGGAGTTGGCGATACCATCAGCAATACCCATACCACAAACTGCCGTCCGAAGACAAGCAGTTGTGAAGCTGCCGGAACGAATCCAAAAAACAAAGCGTTGACTACCATATATCTCGAGAACCATGACAATGTGGTGGCACCAAATACGTTAATCCACCACCGGCGGGGCTGTTTTCTTATCCACAACGATGTAGAATGCATGTTGGATGTCATGCGCGCCGCATGCTCCTTCCATCGTATAAGAGGCTCGTGACTGAATATTTTCATTACCATCCGTTCAAGCCATTGTGGGCGGGCAAGAATGCCGGTGAACAATATAGCTGCCCATGCCACTATGCCGGCATAGACAAGCCAGAACACAACTCTCACTCCGCTAAGGAATGCACCCGACCCTGCCGAGCCAAACAATTCGTCCATCGGCAGCAGTAACACGAGCACGGGGCAAAATACTACGAAAAACATTTCGTCAAGGAAAAGGGTGGTAAGTGTAAGCGAAGTGGCACGCCCCACGTCCACACCCTCGCGATTTAGGTAAAATATGGCAAGTGCACTCCCTCCCACGGCTGACGGCGTGATAGCTGAGGTGAACGCACACATTATATCCACCCGCAATGCCCGCCCCCACGAAAGCGTTCCGTCAGTAATGGTGCGAAACCTCCATGTGAGACCGAAATCACGGCCTGCCACAAATATTATCGCAGCCACCAACGACAGTATCGTACGGGTATTGAACTCAAATCCATTGAGAGCCTGCACGTTGAAGTCGTCGACAAAGAGCCACACCACAACCGCCAGTCCTATTGCGACGGGCAGCAGCGCTTTCAGTAGCAGATCTTTTGTCGATGTAGCAGCCATATCAGCGGGCTGATGCTTTGATCAATGACTCCATTGCCCGCACCGGATCGGAAGCCATAGTTACTAAACGGCCTACTGCCAAGCCACTGAACCCCTCGGAAAGTATTCTGACTGCATTCTCGGCTGTAATGTCGCCCTGAGCCACGATGGGGATAGACACCCCCGCTGAACGTACAGCCGCAATGAAACTGCGCCGGGCATCCTCATCGAAAGATACGGGGGTGCACACATAATCTATGTCGGCACTAACCATCGCCGGAATGGCTGAAGGATCAGCTGTCTCGATACCTATGACAGCCTCGGGGCCCATCATATCACGCAGCCCGGCGGGTGACTGAGGAATATTGGCAGGTAAACCGCCACATGTGAACCTCACCCCATGCAGACCTAACTCTCTGGCAAGTTCGGGACGGTCATCAATAGTCAGAAAAACGCCGGCTTCACGACACAGTTCAACCACATCAGGTACCAAAAGCCTCCGAAGTTCATCGTCAGAAAGGTCCGGCATATGCAGATCGATCCATCCACATCCGCCCTCTATGACCATCTGGGCCAGTTCGGCCACACTATAACGGCTGCTTTCTGTCAATATGTATTGTATCATAATTGTTTGTAATTATAGGGCAAAGTTACAAAACATGACGGTTAATTACAAGATATTTTTTAACTTTGCCGCCATGAAATACTATTTGCTTTTGATTATATCTGCCTTGTTCATGACATCATGCTCGGATGCCGGACAATATCGCCGGTCCGAGGGCGCCGTGTGGGGCACTTATTACCATATCACATATCGCAGCGACCGCAATCTTGATGACTCGATAATAGCCGAGATGCAGCGCGTCAATATGTCACTGTCAATGTTTGAGCCAACCTCTCGCCTGTCACGCATCAACAACCGTATCACGGACTCGACCGACTGGCGCATCGACAGCGTATACACCTGTGCCGCAAGAGTGTATAAACTCAGCAACGGGCGTTTCGACCCAACCGTTGGACCTCTCGTGGAGCTATGGGGATTCGGGAACAGCGACTGTGCCGGCATACCGTCAGCCGAAGCTGTCGACTCGGCTATGCTTAGTGTCGGTTTCTCGAAAATTACACTAAGCAAATCGCGTATCACGGTTCCGCCTGGATTTAAACTTGACTTCGGAGCCATAGCTAAGGGCTTCGGGGTGGATTGTGTTGCGGATGTGTTGCGGCGTAATGGCTGCATGGATTATCTCGTGGAAATAGGTGGTGAGATAGCGGCATCAGGTGTAAATCCCGCTGCTGAGCCATGGAAAATAGGGATAGAATCGCCTCGCGAGGGCGTCAATGGGGAAATAATCACACTCACCGACCAATGTGTGGCTACCTCAGGAAATTATCGCAATTACCGCACCGCGGCAGATGGATCCCGTTACGGACACACCATTGACCCGCTGACAGGTTATCCGCGTGATACCGAAACTCTAAGCGTGACCGTAATAGCGCCTTCATGCATGGAGGCCGACGCATTAGCCACTGCCTGTATGGCTATGGAACTAAATGAGATAGCCACTCTTCACAGTAAACTCGCAGAAGTGGGGCTTATTGTCATAACCGCCTCAGGAATCACCGAATTCCCGGTGAAGTGCGTTGAACCGCTCAAGTGAGTCAGCTCCAAAACGGGCAATCGATGCTCTTACTCTATCAAGTGGCTTGATCTGCATGTCTCCACTCTTGCTGTAGAACTTATCGGCATAGCAGACCAATCTTTCAAGTGGCGTTTCCGGCATCAAGACACGCCCAATGGCTCCCCTTGGCAAATTCATTGCCGCCACCTGCGCTTGCGTGATACCCGCTCCTGTATGACGCTCAGCCACCAAGGCTATATGCTCTTCAACGCCATAACGCCTCAACAGGTCGGCTCCGAGAATCCCGTGCCACATGTATGGACATGAGCCGAAACATCCTATTGACGGAGCATCACACAGGAAAATGCCTATGTCATGAAGCATAGCCGCCGCCTCGACCTGTCTTTCATCAAGAGACAGGCCACGGCGGTGGTTTATTTCGAGGGCAAGGGAGGCTACCGAGCGGGAGTGCCGCTCAAGTATTACCCGAGCCTTGGTGCCAACAGGGTAAAATGTATCGTAGAGTTCATGTTGTATATCGGCGTAGCCCATCATTCAACGAATGTGTTCCATCCGTATGTATCTGATTCCTCACCTAACCTTATAGCGTTGAGGCGGTCATATAAGGCCGTCGAAATCGGTCCCGGCTTACGGTCAGGTGAAATGACATATTCCTTTCCGGTGTCTATGTCCTTAACAGTACCCACGGGTGATATCACAGCAGCTGTGCCACAGGCTCCGGCTTCAGTAGCACGTTCAAGATCCTCCACTGTCATGTGGCGCTCTTCGACCTCTATGCCCATGTCACGGGCGAGTGTCATGAGGGCGCGGTTAGTAATTGACGGCAATATGGAATCGCTCTTGGGAGTGACGTATTTCCCATCGATAATGGCGAAGAAATTGGCAGGACCACATTCGTCAAGATATTTCTTTTCTTTCGGATCAAGGAACAGCACAGCAGAGTATCCCAATGAATGAGCATGGTCTGATGCGACCAACGAAGCTGCATAATTGCCTCCTATCTTGTATCGGCCTGTGCCTCTGGGCGCCACGCGGTCATAGTCACGCATAATGCATATATCAGTACATCCGAAACCGGTCTTGAAATAGGGACCTACCGGAGTCACCATTACGATGAACAGGTATTCTGAGGCAGCTTTTACGCCGATGCTGGGCGACAAACCTATCTCAAGAGGCCGTATGTATAACGATGCCCCGCTTCCGTAGGGCGGCACGAAGCGCTCGTTGAGTTTTACGGCCATTGTACACATCTTGCAGAAGATATCTTCGGGTACCGGCTCCATGAGTATTCCGCGGGCAGATGATCGCACACGCTCGGCGTTATCCTTGAGTCGAAAAATGCGTATCTTGCCGTCTTTGCCACGGAAAGCCTTGAGACCTTCGAAGATTTCCTGGCCATAGTGAAGCGATGTGGCTGCCATGTGCAGCTCTATCTTGTCGGACGAAGTGACTTCAATCTCGCCCCATTTACCGTTGCTGAAAGTACAACGCACGTTGTAATCGGTTGGATAATACCCGAATGGCAGATGTTTCCAATCTAATTCCTGAGTCATTATCAGTAGTTTTAAGTAATCGTTTCAGAATTTGCACGCAAAGTTGGCTAATTTTTTAATATTAACAAAATAATTGCGCATAAAGGTGTTTTTTGAGCATAAAAAGTGCCTTTGCACCGTATTCATGTCATGAGTTGTCGGCACGACGCAGTGTGAACCGGAATATCAGGCCCCCACCGCTGCGGTTGTCAGCGCTTATCATACCGCCGAGAGCTTCAATAGTACTCTGAACTATGGAAAGTCCCAGACCGGTACCACCTTTCTTACGCGAACGGCCATTGTCCTCGCGGAAGAAGCGGTCGAACAGATGTGGAATACTCTCAGGTTTAACCCCCACCCCATTATCGTAGAACGCGAAATGGAAAAACTGGTCGTCTTTGTCGGTGAGTATAAGATTGCATTCTGTGCCTTTTGAGTAGGCGACAGCATTCTTGGTGAGATTGGCGATAACAGCGATGAGCAGAGTGCTGTTGCCTATAACACGGCAGAACGGCGGTATATCATAATTGAATTCCATATTGCCAAGCACTCCGGATGTCTCGAAGTCGCTTGCGGCCTGAAACACTATCTCGTGGAAGTTGACAGGCTCTGTATTGATCATCTGCGTGCCTTCCTCAAGTCGGGTTATCTTCGACAGGTCATTAAGCAGTTGGGTAAGACGATCAATATGGTCACTTACTTTATTTAGAAAGTGTGTACGCGATGATTCGTCCATCTCAGGGTGCTCGAGAATGGTGTCTACATAGCCTTTTATCACGCTTATTGGGGTCTTGAGCTCATGGTTGATATTGTTAGTAAGCTCACGCTTCATACGCGACTTTTCCTCAAGTGCATGGTAAGCTACATTGTGTTCGCGCTTGAGTTTTATTATGGCTGCGTTACGTTGGTTGTAAAAGGTTACTATATGGCGTGATATATCGCCGAGTTCATCATTCGGGAACTGTACGTTTGGCACGAATGACGGGTCATATGATGCCCGTTCGGCAAAGTCATGAAGAGTGCGGATATTTTTGCCCAGGCGCCTTGACATCATCCATGCGAGCACTGTGCCTCCCATAGCTATCAGTATGACTATCACAAAAACATCGTTGGTTGCGCTTGTGGCCTCGGTGAGTTTCGGATCGAACGGCAACATGGTGTATATTACAAGCTTACGGTCGGCGCTCGGTGTCTTTTCATAATAGAAGTTGGTACGCCGCCGTTCGGCATTGGTGCGGTACTGCATCTCATCAACTTCGGCTTCTGTCAGTTTCACAGTACCGCTTTTAAACGAGCGCGTATCATCGGGGGTTATGGGTTCGCCTATGTACTTGTCTATCTTGCCGCGGTAGTAGGTTGTGATGCGGATATCGTCAAAGAGCGGATGCTTGGTAAAATAATCCTGCACGTATGAGAAGAAGGCGTCAACATTGTCATCATTCTCATAAGCGTTGAGTATTCGGGCTGTCACGAGCCCTACCTGATCACGCACATTCTTGGTTTTCAGAGTATGTTCCTGGCGATACATCCATATACCCATCACTATGACGCATAGCCACAGGATAGCCACCATAGGCAGGAACATTCGCCATTGATACCTAATTTGTTTCTTTAAAACCATAGCCAAACCCCATGCGGGTGACGATGTTGTTGCTATATTCGCCGAGTTTCTTGCGTAAACGGGTGATATTGGTATCGATT
Organism: Odoribacter sp.; assembly: GCA_023663145.1. Classification (GTDB taxonomy): domain Bacteria; phylum Bacteroidota; class Bacteroidia; order Bacteroidales; family Muribaculaceae; genus CAG-873. The sequence continues at coordinate 48,370 of JAMPHZ010000014.1, read as the reverse complement.
GTACGGTTGGTCACCACGACCTCTTCACCCCACACACTTGAGATAATCTCTTTGCGGGAAAATATGCGGTTGCGGTGGGTAAGGAAGAATTCAAGCAACTCGAATTCTGTACGCGTCAGTTGCAACGGCTCACCGTCGAGATATGAGATTTTCTCATTTCTGTCAATGCGCAGGGTCTTGAATGTGAGGTCGGGAGCATAGTCGCTCTCAGCCAAAGTTACTGTGGCTTGCTGCGCCTGGGCGTTACTGCGGCGTAACACGGCTCTTACGCGGGCAAGAACCTCCCCAATGGAAAATGGTTTTGTGACATAGTCATCGGCGCCTATGTTGAGACCCATGACTTTCTCGTCTTCTTCGTTGAGTGCCGAGCAAAATATGATTGGAATGTTCTCTGTGGATGTGACGTTACGAAGGCGCTTGGCGAAGTCAAACCCGCTAAGGTCGCCCATCATGATGTCGACAAGGAAAAGCTGGTACTGTTCGAGATCCATATCAAGTGCTTCTTCGGCGCTGTAAGCCGTATCTACTTGATAGCCTTCTTTTTCAAGGTTGTATTTAAGGATCTCGCACACCGACTCTTCGTCGTCAATTACAAGTATATGTTCTCTCATTTTTGGAGTATGATTGGTTCGGATAGAAATTTCAGAGTGCTAAATTATACATTATTGACGTAAGCAAAAAGTTAAAATCAGTTAATGTAACAATTATATTTGAACTTTAACAGGTTTGTAACGTTAGAATGTCATAATTACTTTAGAACACAACAATGTTTTCATGGTATTAGATTTAAGGTTATAGATTGACGATAGCTGCTTGCGAAAGTAGCCGAGCCACAAACCGCCGCCGGGCACGCCCCTGAAAGGGAAACCGGGCGGCGGTTTTGCCATAGCTTGGATGAATAAAGTAAGCGCTGCCCTTCGCCCTATTAATGAGACCGGACAGCGCTCTATAATACAGAATAAGACTTGCGTTCAGTATAATATCAACCCTGTACCAAGCTTATGATGAGTTCCTTGGGATCTTCTGGATCGGGGGCAATGGTTATCTTGCCTTCGCGTGCGAGCCAACCCAGTGCGGCGAACGTTTCCTTATCCTTGAGTTTTGTGGCTTTCTTTAGTTGTTTGAGTCCAAGAGCATCTGCTACGCTCAGTGCCTGCCATACGGCACCTGCATTGGTTCCAATTTCTTCTACGTTCATAATGGGATTGTTTTTTATTTAAGTTTGTTAGACAAATACTTTATCAGGTTGACAAAAGTTTAATAAATTTGCGCAAATATAGCAATTATTATCCAATTACCAAACTATAAACTAAACAAATATTTAACTTAAAAGTTTCAAAGTCTGTATTTAAGAGGTCTCAGTAGCCAGACAGATGGGGCTTACAAACACGGAGGCCTGCCCTGAATGATTAATGAGTTCGGGGGCAGGCCTCATGTATTGTGTCTATAATGCCGTCAGAAGAGCCATGCGGCAGTGATTGTCCAATAGCGGTTCTTGCCTTCGATACCCGCTTCCTGATGGGCGTGGTTCACAAACTTAACGGCTTTGGTCATGCCAAGACCGTATGAGGCACCTATCTGCAGATGGGTAAACAACTGCAGACCAACACCAAAATTCCATGCTATGTCACATTTCTTTGTTTCCCAAAATTCTGATATAGCTTTCTTAGATGTGAGAAAAGCGAAACTGGGGCCGGTGAAGATATACGGCGAGATGATTTTGCCTACTATGGGAAGACCTATCTTATATTTGAGGTTGAGAGGAATCTCGATATAGTCACTGTTAAGATTGGTTACTGTAGCTTCGGCTCCTTCGCCCGAGATGGACTGACCTGTGCGATGAACGTACATGGCTGAGAGGTCGAAGCCGAGGTTGATCACCGGTACGACGAATTCAATTTCAAGACCACCGGTAAAGCCTGCGCGGTTGTCCTTGTTGAATGTGCTTTCATCGAAGTGGAACTTGTTCACTTCAACACCGATACGTGGGCCGATCGAAAACTGGGCAGCGGCCGGAAGCATGAACGCCAGGGCAACTAACACGGCCACAAAACGTTTTAAGATTGAATGTTTCATTACTGTGATGATGGGTTAATATTTGGCACAAAGGTAATGAAATTGTAATTATTTTCCAAAATTTAAGGCTTTTTATTCCTTTTAACCTTGCTCTCTTTATCTTTTAGACGGCAACAGATACGTTATCTTATGATTTTTAACTAAATTTGCACTTGTTATGACACCTGAACAAAAACTTGAAATAGAAGAAAAGATAGTCGCTTACCTCAAGACAGTGATCGACCCCGAGATTGCCATCGACATTTACTCATTAGGCATGATCTATAAGATTGACCTTGCCGATGACGGCGTGCTCAACATTGACATGACACTTACAGCTCCAAACTGCCCCATGGCCGACTTTATAGTGGAAGATGTGCACCAGAAACTATCGAGCATACCCGGTGTGGAAAGCGTGAACGTCAACATTGTGTTCGAGCCTGAATGGAATCAGGATATGATGAGTGAAGAGGCTAAACTCGAGCTCGGCTTCCTATGATATACTTCGTGAGCGACATGCACCTCGGTGCAAGTTATATCGCCGATCACAAGGCCCATGAGCGGCGCATAGTGGAATTTTTGGACTCATTGTACGGTAAAGCCACAGAACTGTACCTTCTTGGTGATATACTTGACTACTGGTTTGAGTACCGCACGGCAGTGCCACGCGGATATGTGCGGTTCTTCGGAGCCTTGTCGCGGCTTGCCGATTCAGGCGTGCGTGTCACATGGCTCACCGGCAACCATGACATATGGCTTTTCGACTATCTATCCAACGAAATCGGGATAGAGGTAGCCGACGCACCTTACATTGAACGTACAATCTGCGGTCGCAGGTTCATACTCGCCCATGGTGACCGTATCGGACACACTTCTCCTTCATTCCGACTCATATGCTCGCTGTTCCGTAACCGCGTTTGTCAGAAGATGTACTCTTGGGTCCATCCTCGATGGACCGTCCCCTTCGCCCACCGTTGGAGCAGTTCAAGCCGAGGTAGCGGATGTACATTCGACGTTGACACACGCCGCGATTATATAATTGAGCAAGTCTCAAGCCTGCTGCCGCTAAACCCCGACTACATCGTAATGGGACACTATCACGTGGCTGTCGACTGCGACATATCTCCGTCTACACGGCTCGTTGTGCTCGGTGAATGGATAAACCTCGACACCTACGCCTGCTTCGACGGCAAACGCCTTACATTGAACGCCTTCAACCGATAACCGGGCGGCAGCGTTATATTGTAAGAAGTTTTTAATAACATCTCAAAACCAACTACAATGTACATAGCCTCACAAAAACGCAAAGAAAACATAGCTGAATACCTACTATATATGTGGCAGGTAGAAGACCTTATCCGCGCCAATGACCTTGACATCGATAAAATAAAGAAAAACGTCATAGACCGCTACAAACTTGATTCTGCCCGACGTAAAGAAATGACCGAATGGTATGAATCGCTCATAGACATGATGCGTCGCGAAAGTGTGGAAGAAAAAGGCCATCTGCAACTTAATAAGAACGTCATAATACAGCTTGTAGATCTACATAACGCTCTGCTCAAGGATCCGCGTTTCGGCAACTATACAAAGGAATTCTACGCAAGTCTGCCATACATAGTGGAACTACGGGCAAAAAGTGGCGACGATCCCAAAGGTGAGGTTGAAACATGTTTCAACGCTCTCTACGGTATGCTTATGTTGCGCCTCCGTTCTAAAGAAGTAACTCCGGAAACTCAAAACGCCATTAAGCACATAAGCCGCTTCATAGCATTGCTAAGCAACTACTATATACGCAACGAAAGCGAAGACATATTTAAAGAGGACTCTCCTGAATAGCTATATATTTCCATACCGATCCATGCTGCGCCATCTGAAACTGAGAACGCAGTTATATATTGAAAGATTACTCATGTCACTATGTTCAAAGACACAGTATCATGAGTAATACTTCTAAACGGTTGTTGACCGTAGCAACATAAATCACATTAATAGACAGGCATCTCCGTAACTCAGAAATCGATAATCACTTGCAAGAGCACTATCATATATCTCCCGCCATTTATCACCACCCAAAAAGGCTGAAACAAGAAGCAGCAACGTTGAACGGGGCTGATGGAAATTTGTAACCATACCTTTTACTATCCGGTATTTATAACCTGGAGCTATTATGATGCGGGTTGCTGCAATAAGGGTGTCAACTCGAGTCTCGTCAAGATATCTCAGCAGGGCAGCGAGAGCTAAAACAGGTGAAAGCGAAGGATGCCTGTCATCCTCATACGGATACCACTGCGGCACTTCTCCCGTATATTGTCCGGTGTGGATAAGACATCCTATGTGGTATAGGCTCTCAAGAGTGCGCACTGAGGTTGTGCCCACAGCCACTATGGTGCGGCCTCCTGCTATGAAGTCGGCCAACCGCTCTATCGTGGTGCGTGGCACAGCTATAAACTCGCTGTGCATGGGATGATCACCGATAACGTCGCTTTTTACTGGCTGGAATGTTCCGGCACCTACATGAAGCGTCACTTCAAGACGCTGCACTCCGCGGGTGTCTATGTCAGCAAGAACGCGTGGTGTGAAATGCAGTCCGGCGGTTGGAGCAGCCACCGATCCATCAATATGGCTGTATACAGTCTGATAATCAACGTTATCTGAAGCTTCGGTAGAGCGGTTAAGATATGGGGGAATAGGTATTTCTCCTGCCGCAGCTATAACCTGTGAGAATGAACAGCCGCCAGTCCAATTAAATGTTATTACTGACGGATTATCATCGGACCGCGAGGCTGTAAGTGTGACATCCCTGCCATCGATGTTGATTGTGGACTGCAGAATGCCACTTTTCCATCTTTTTGAGTTTCCCACAAGGCAGTTCCAGGTGCATTGACCGTCGGATGCAAAGTTCTGAGCGTAGTCAGCAGGGGCTGCGGGTTCAAGACAAAATATCTCAATACGGGCGCCTGTCTCCTTGAAGAAACGCAGACGGGCATTTATCACGCGGGTATTGTTATACACCAATACGGCATTGGCGGGGAGCAATGCCGGCAGTTCGGAGAAAATCCGGTGTGCCATGGTATCGGAGGCCCGGTCATAGAAAAGTAAACGGCAAGCGTCTCTTTGGGCAAGAGGATGCGATGCGATGCGATGCTCGGGCAGAGGATAGTCGTAATTATCTATCGAGATTGATTGAGGATTCATGGGGTTGTATTGACAATGCTTTCGAGATAAGGACGCAGATCATTCCACCGGTAGAACGGATATATGTCGGTTTCGACCGGAAGGGCAATCTCACGCTCGTTGAGCATAAATTTTGTTATCACATCACCGGTCCGGTTTTTGAAGAATACTATCTGCAGGTTGGCACCCATCGGACATATCTTGTAGTCGGCCCAAGTCAGTCCAAGAGTCTCCGGGTTTGTGTCGTCACTATAGCACCCCTCAAGCCGCAGAAGAGCGACCAACGGTATGATATTGCCATCATGGCCGAAGCGGAGGGTGGCCCCGTTCAAGCCTTCAGTTATATACCGGTCAGCATTGGTGAGGATGTCGTTTACAAGGTTGCGGGCATTACCGATGAAAACACCGCCTGCAGGAGCGTAACTTGAGTTTCGCCCAAAGAATTCGAAGTTGAACACCTGCCACATTGAATATAGCTCGTCGGCTGTGAAATATCTCGACAGATCAATGGGTGTTTCCATGTTCTGCATGTCCACTGTAACCCAATAGAGCTGCCACATGAATTCAACGGGATCAACCCACGTGTTCACATATATACTGTCACTGAATATAGATTTGACAAGACGCCCGGGGCGAGTCTTCTCGCTGCGAAAGCGTTTCCAGGTCTGATAATATGGTCCATCATGGCTTGTCAGATGTCCGCTCTCAGGAGCGTGATAATTCAGGAAGTACATGTTTCGTTCTCCGCTCTCACGGGGAATCTCAAGCGTGGGGAACTTGCTTTTTAGGCCTTCGATGAACGCAAACATTGAGTGGGCACAGCGCATGATAGTTGTTGAAGATGCAGAAACCTCTGCGTTGTCGCCGGAAAACACTTCGGGGAACTCTGTAGCCATACGTGTGGCTATAGCCCGGTGCTGGCGGTTACCCAAGGGCGACAACTCACCTCCTCGTCCACGGGCCTCTTCCCATATAGTATCGACCTGAGCCATCAAAGTAAGCCCGACAGGAGTCAGAGCCTGATGATCAGCAGCATCGTGCAACCGGTTGCGCAACACGATATAGTCATTGTCACTTATTAGGTAACGAGAGCCATGACGGCCATAATGGCTTATATAGAACGGTTCATAGCCTTTGGGTGCAGGAGTGTTGAGTGATGAAGTCGTGGGATAGGCATAATAGACTCCACCGGCCTTACCTGGAGAAGCTGTTATCTCCTCAAGAATAGTCTCAGCCTGAGACGTAAACGCCGCGCCCATGCAAATAGCAACGACTGCAAGCCTGAGAATGCGCGCGTTCATGACTGTTTGCCTGAGATGTGTTTCTGCCAGTTCCATGCATTAAGCATGGTTTCTGCCAAAGGTGTGGATGCTGTCCACCCAAGCACATTGTTTGCCCGTGACGGATCAGCCCAGACCTTCACAATATCGCCCTCACGACGCGGTGCTATTCTGTAGGTGAGGTCCACGCCCGTAACCTGCTTGAATGTATCAATAAGTTCAAGCACAGACACTCCGCGGCCCGTTCCGAGGTTGAATACTTCTACCGGGGTATCAGTCTTGTCATCAACAATGCGTTTTACAGCTGTCACGTGAGCCTTGGCGAGATCAACTACATCAATGAAGTCGCGTATACATGATCCGTCGGGTGTAGGATAGTCGTCTCCGAATACACTCAGGCATTCACGTATCCCGGCAGCAGTCTGTGTAAGGTAAGGGATCAGATTCTGTGGCACTCCCAGAGGCAACTCTCCTATGAGCGATGATGGATGCGCGCCTACCGGGTTAAAGTAACGCAGGATAACCGATCTGAACGGTGCACCGGACTTAATCACGTCTGTAATGATTTCCTCGCAAATCTGTTTAGTGTTGCCATAGGGCGATGTGGCAGGCTTTATAGGCGACTGCTCGGTGACAGGGTTGGTGTCAGGCTCGCCGTATACGGTGCATGAAGATGAAAACACAATGCCTTTCACGCCGTTATCCGGCATGAGGTCAAGTAGGTTCATCAGAGTATTGAGATTGTTGCGGTAATACATCACTGGCTTGTTGACAGACTCGTTAACAGCCTTAGAGGCCGCAAAGTTTATAATGCCTTTTATACCCGGACAAGCTGCGAATACCTTGCGTAGCGCCTCGATATCACAGCAGTCGCAGTTGAAAAATATGGGTCGAATGCCGGTGATGGATTCTATTCCGTCAAGAACCCCTATGTTGGAATTTGAAAGGTTGTCAATGATCACAACTTCGTATCCGGCATTGATAAGTTCAACTGTAGTATGAGAGCCTATGTAGCCCGTACCTCCGGTAACAAGTATTTTGGTTTTTTCCATGTGCAAGTAGATACTTATTTGATTGATTTATATATATTCATGCAGCAGTTGGCGCAATCAAATGCCAAACGGAGCTTCCCGGCTTGATTTACAAGGTACATCTCTCGTGTATCTATGCGGTTGACAGCCGCTTTGTCACGCAGGCATGCTCCGAGTTCGCGGCGCAGGCAGTAACGGGTGGTCATCACCTTCACCTCATCAGCATCGGGGAGTGAGATCTCAAGAGCGTCATCGGGGGAATCCGATCCATGCTCCATGTAAAAACGGCGGCTCAAGGAATTGGCCACATTGGCCTGATAATCGGGCTTTATTCCTGCAAACTCATCGGGGCGCAATCCGCATTGGCGCCGTAACGTTCGGCTCCGGCGTATGTTCCAATCGGAATCAAGAGCGCAGGTAACCGCGCGTCTTAAGGCAGTTAGCGCAGACGCAGGCACAAACATCTGCCCGAGACGGTCTTCAACACTTTCAAGACTGTAGACTGTGTTACCTAATTTTGACAGTACATCATGCCTTGACGACTCCTGAGGACTGCGCGATAAATCATTGAACGGATCCGAAGAGGTAACCGTAACCGCGCAGCCACGGCAGTCAACTGCGTCAAGGGCCACGCGGCCATCCACAAGACGGCGCAGTGTCATAGCAACAGGTATGACCCTGCGGGCGGTATCTGTACGTGCCATACGGGTCTCGAATTCAATATCGAGATTGCGATAAAGTCGTGTACCGGGCGTTGCAGGTATATCTGCTCCTGGCGATGGATATATTCGGGTGCCGCAAACGCGGTTGATACGGAAGCCATGAAAGCCTCCACGTGAGTCGAACCAACTGAGACCATCACCATTGTTGAGTTGGCAAGCGCCTTTAAGTTGTAGATAACCCATAGTAACTTTCTCCACTGTTGCGACAGGCAGTCCTACCCATTTAGGAGTTTTCCATGAAGCGAGCTTTGTATCGTCGCCCTGCCGTAAGAAATATCTTGTGAAACCACGGTTGAATACACGTGAGATATCGGGAGTGAATGTAAGTTCCACCTTTCCGAATGAACTTCGGGCAAATTTTCCCTCGGAAGCCTCCACCACAGCGTCAAGTTTCCGGCTATAGGCTGCCGTAACGTTTTTGACATAAGTCTCTGACTTAAGTCTGCCCTCAATCTTGAAAGAACGTGCACCGGCCATGGAAAGAGCATCAAGACTGTCAATGCGATTCATATCAGTCAATGAAAGCCAGTGGCGCGTGGCTGTGGATCCGTCGGGAACAGATAGCGGCTTCCCGTCACCGTCGGTAAGGGTGAAACTCATCCGGCAGATCTGAGGACAGCATCCGCGGTTTGCGCTCCTGCGCTGCATCACTTGTCCGGCATAGCAACCGCCGCTATAGCTCACGCACAAGGCTCCGTGAACAAACACTTCAAGCCGTGAACGGCCCGCAATAGCCCGGTAAGCTTCACTGATCTGATCAAGCGAGAACTCCCTTGGCACAACAATCTGCGAGAATCCGGCTCTCGAAAGCCTTTCTACACGATCAACAGTGTAGCTGTTCCATTGGGTAGAGGCATGAAGATCAATGGGCGGGATATCCATTTCAAGCAAAGCAGGATCCTGCACGATAAGGGCGTCAACCCCAATCTGCCACAATTGTTCTATGACTCTGCGGGCACTCTCAAGTTCATCGTCATAAAGGATTGTATTGACCGTAATATACACTTTCACGCCGAAAGGAGCCGCTGCTTTCACCACCGCCTCAATATCTGCAATACTGTTACCTGCCGCGCTGCGGGCACCGAAAGCCGGCCCTCCCATGTACACGGCATCGGCTCCGTGAGCTATCGCCGCCATTGCTATGGCAGCATCACGCGCAGGTGCAAGCAGTTCAAGAGTCTCGATACGATCAGACGGCATACCCGTATCCAATAAGTTTTTCGAATGCAATATCGCGGGAAGCATTAACCAAGGCAGCATGATGGACATCACTGTTCACCATCAAGGGCACACCTGCACTTACGAGGCGGTGCCAACACGATTCGTGCGGGAAGAATCGCCCAAGACGCTCCCTGGCCTTTGTGTTTATCTCCACTATAACACCCGAGTCAATGATCATACCAATATATCGGTCAAGTTCGTCACGATACCACCCTTCCTGCTCAAGTTCCGGATGGTATATAGATGCATTTTGGGCTATTTTGTCAAAATGCCCGAGAATATCGAACCCTCCGGCATCAATCATTCGCGCCGATTGCTCGTAAAATTTTTTCACCACATAATCAAGGTCGTCATTGAATACGTCATGCATGTAACGGGCAAACCGGTCAGCACTACCATCTATGTCAACATACTGCCCTCGACGGTCAGGGATAAAATGAACTGAGCCAATGGAGAAATCAAGGTTCAGGTCGCGGTAATAGCTTCCTGCAGGACCACGGTCGCGGTCAAGGAAGTCAATTTCCATCCCTGCATATACATTTATAGGCAGAACACAGTCAAGACGCCTGACCTCATCAAAGTAGTGTGGCACATCGTCACAGCTCATGTTACACGGCGAAAGTATGTTGACAGGAGCATGAGGGGAGAAACCCAGGTGCACAAAACCTGCCTCCACCGCAGCTTCAGCAATTGCCTCCATAGAGTCATGGCCATCGCAGAACTGTGTGTGGGAGTGGAAATTATAATTTCGGGTAGAGGTTATTATGTCTTTTAAAGGAATCACTTAGCTGAATTAAATGATTTACATTACTTTTCAGGAGCGGTCAATGAGCCATCGGCTCCGTCGGCAAGAGATGCCCGCATGTTGGTGTCAGCCTCTACATTCTTAAGTCTGTAATAATCCATGACTCCAAGATTTCCGGTCTCAAATGCACGGGCCATGGCACGTGGCAATTCAGCCTCTGCCTCTATTACCTTTGCACGTGCTTCCTGTGCCTTGGCTTTCATCTCCTGTTCAAGAGCAATTGCCATTGCACGACGTTCCTCAGCCTTTGCCTGGGCAATGTTCTTGTCTGCCTGGGCCTGGTCAATCTGAAGCACAGCGCCAATGTTCTTGCCTATGTCGATGTCGGCGATATCAATTGACAGAATTTCAAATGCAGTACCTGAATCAAGACCCTTGCTAAGTACAAGTTTGGATATTGAGTCGGGATTCTCAAGTACCTGCTTATGGCTTTCCGAAGAGCCTATCGACGACACGATTCCCTCACCCACACGGGCAAGCACTGTATCCTCTCCTGCACCGCCCACAAGTTGCCGGATATTGGCTCTAACAGTTACACGAGCCTTAGCAATGAGCTGGATGCCGTCTTTAGCCACAGCTGTTACGGGAGGAGTGTCTATAACCTTGGGATTCACACTCATCTGCACAGCCTGGAACACATCTCGACCTGCGAGGTCAATCGCTGTAGCCATTTTGAAACTCAGTGGGATATTTGCCTTGGCTGCCGACACCAAAGCATGTACAACGCGCTCTGGATTGCCGCCTGCAAGATAATGGGCCTCGAGATCATCACGGTTCACATCGCTAAGACCGGCCTTATGAGCCTCAATGAGAGCACGCACTATAACCGACGCAGGAACCTGACGTATACGCATCAGGACAAGTTGGACAAGAGATATTCTAACCCCGCTTACCCGGGCGGATATCCAAAGGAAGAATGGGCAATAATAGAAAAATACGCATAGCAAAATCACTATGACGACTGCCAGGATAATGATTGTGATGTCCATGTAAATCAGTTATTTTATTGGTTATTTCTTCAATTCGGCGGCAATAGCCTTGTTGACAAGAGCCAAATATTGGCCACGCGCATCGTCAAGCTGATCCTCGAGGAGCAGAATACGGTTGGCAACAGAGCGATCTCCTCCTGCATATGTCCGCCGCAAGTTTTCAAGTTGTGATTCAAGCTTCATTATACCTGCACGGGCATCAATGGCGCGTGCCATCAGTTGCCTTGCCTGAGCTGAACGGAAGTCGCCAAGATTATGGTAAATGCGCGAGGTGGAGCCGATCGGCAGAGTGAATGCTGAACTTTGTGCATCTTGCTGTGCCATTGAGACTGTAGTGTCAATTACGGCAATACGTTTCAGCAGACCGCTATAGTCTTTACCCGGCTCCCGAGTCATTGCAATAGATGACAGACGTGCGAGGGAAGTAAGAGCCGGATCATCGGCATCTACATTAACGCGGGTCTCAGATGGCACAAATACATATATAGTGACCATTCCGGGAATGTGATTGCGGTCAGAAGCCCACCACCCTGCACCGGTAATCTCATCAATGACAAGCAAGTAATCATCATCGGGAGAATTGTAAGGCATGCCTATGTTCTGAGGTTGGAGGAACTCGCCATCTTCATCACGGCGGGTAAGGAATATATCGTATCCTCCCAACGACCCCTCGCCATCGTTAGCGTAATAAAGCGTGAGGCCATCGGTGAGCATAAATGGATACTCTGCATTACCGCCGCCCGCGAGATCATCTCCCCGCAGCGGAGCAGGATGCTCAAGACTGCCATCATCAAGTATATCAGCTCCCATCAACCGGTAATTACCGGCACTGTCGGGTTGGGCATAGATGATCTCAGTATTATTTTGTGGCATGAACACATATTCAACCTCTGGCAGGCGGGCTGTAGCACCATTTATAAGTCTTCCAGCCTCCGGCGATATTCTGTAATGCTTGAAAAACTCTTCGGCATCAACTACCAATGAGTCTATCACGGCAATCCGTTCCACTCGGGCGAGCATGTTCTCCATTGTCACAAGCCGGGATCTCTCCGCTTCAAGATCTTCATTAATGGTGCGCTTATTCTTACGCATCAGCCTCTCATATGTATCAAAATGCCCGGAGGCTCCTTCAGGATCATATGTGGCAATATCAAGGCGGGCAAGAGCAAGAGCCGCATCAGCCACTCCACGATCTTCGGCAGTAATGAAATATGTGCGCGCCTCATGCTCGCGGTCAAGCGCCATGTAGGTGGCACCAAGCCAATAATTGGCGTTGCCGTCGCGCGGACTCTTCTTGACTATGGCCGTAAGCTTCTCAAGTGCCTGCTCGTATTGTCCCTCATTGAAAAGTCTACGGGCTTCATCGATTGGTGCTGCTGAGATGCATAAACTTCCAGCCAAAGTGAGTAATATGGTAAGTATGCGTCGCATTCTATAATTTTTAAAGCCCAAAGTTACGAAAAAATTCTATAAATTAAGCCTTTCTCGGTGTATAGATAAAGTTTGACCCGAGATATTTCTGCCGTACAACTTCGTTTGATGCAAGCTCCTGCGGTGTGCCTTGAAACAGGATGCGCCCCTCAAATAGCAAATAAGCACGATCCGTGATTGACAACACCTGCGGCGCATTGTGATCGGTGATCAGAATGCCTATATTTTTCTCTTTCAACTTGTAGATGACGCCCTGTATGTCCTCCACAGCAATTGGGTCGACACCTGCAAACGGTTCGTCAAGCATGATGAACTTTGGATCAATAGCCAGACATCGGGCGATCTCGGTGCGGCGCCGCTCGCCACCGGAAAGGCGGTCACCGTAATTTTTGCGCACCTTTTCAAGGCGGAATTCCTCGATAAGACTTTCGAGTTTTTCTCTTTGGTATTCCTTTGAGGTTCCGGTAAGCTGAAGCACCGAACGTATATTATCTTCTACTGTCATCTTGCGGAACACAGAAGCATCCTGCGCCAAATAACCAATACCCAAACGTGCCCGTTTATATACAGGGGCTTTAGTGATGTCGAGATCATTCAGAAATATGCGCCCTTCGTTTGGAGTTATAAGACCTGTGGTCATATAGAAAGTGGTCGTTTTGCCAGCCCCGTTAGGACCAAGCAACCCCACTATTTCGCCCTGCGTGACATCGATGCTCACGTGATTGGCGACTGTACGCTTACCGTACTTTTTCACGAGATTGTCTGTCCGGAGCACCATGGCGGTATCGGCTGCAGGGATTATCTCCGGGTTTTCATCGTCAGGAATAAAGGAAGCTTCCTTATCAAACACAACACGAGCCTCTGCCGGACTGATGTTAAACAGATCTGGCATAGGTTCGTTGTCGTCTTTATTCCGGTCAAGGCGATATTGTACTGCCATTTATGCTTTAGCTTTTTTGAGACGGCTATCAATGTAATCAGTAAGGAGATTGATGGCCACAATGTTGGAGCCGCCTTGTGGAACAATAAGATCAGCGAATCTCTTGCATGGCTCTATGTATTGGCAATGCATGGGCTTGAGTACCCCTTCATAACGGTCAATCACCATCTGGGGTGTACGACCGCGTTCAATGCAGTCACGTGCTATGACACGTATCAGGCGATCATCGGCATCGGCATCCACAAACACCTTTATATCCATCATGTCACGCAACACCGGATCGGTCAATACAAGAATACCTTCAACTATCACTACATCGCTCGGACGCACTTCTACTGTTTCAGCCTGGCGGGTGCACGTGAGATATGAATATGTAGGCATCTGTATCGTCTGCCCTTCCTTAAGTCGACGCAAATGATCGACAAGCAGAGTCCACTCAATAGCACCGGGCTCATCAAAATTGATCTTCTGACGATCCTCTACCGGCACATGGCTCGAATCCTTGTAATAGGAGTCCTGCGGAATCACGGCTACTTCTCCTGCAGGCAGGCTCTTGATTATCTTGTTGACTACGGTTGTCTTGCCGCTGCCGGTACCACCGGCGATGCCGATAATTATCATGGTGTGGATATTGTTTGTTTTGGTTGAGAAACTTTTCGCGAAGTTACAAAAATGAATCGGAAAATCAACATAGTCATGATTAATTTTGGCAAAAGATTCCATAAAGATGGCTGTAATGGCAAGAATCAAGTTTGTATTTTAAAGTTTTTATGTACCTTTGTCGCTAATAACGCACCGCAGGCGTGTCACGTTTGTTATAAACGATATAATCCCCTGCCGGTGCGGGAAGATTATTCTAATATCTAACGTTTAGATTGACATCACGTCTATGATTTTGACTTCATCTTTGGCCACATTCGGCCGTTACTGTCTGTTCATCAAACGTGTGTTCTCGTTGCCCGACCGTTGGCGCGAGTTCGGACGTCGCACTGTGCAGGAAATAGCCAAACTTGGCCTTGACTCCATACCTCTGGTGATTATCATCTCGCTTTTCATCGGTGCTGTGATAGCAATACAAATGCAACTTAACATTACCTCACCTCTTATTCCGGCCTACTCGGTGGGTCTTGCCACACGTGAGATCATCCTGCTTGAATTCTCTAACTCTATCCTGTGCCTTATTCTTGCTGGAAAGGTCGGGTCAAACATAGCGTCGGAGATTGGCACGATGAGGGTGACAGAACAGATAGATGCCTTGGAAATCATGGGTGTTAACTCTGCTAACTTCCTTGTACTTCCAAAGATAGTCGGGTTTGTGTCGTTCATGCCGGTTCTGGTGGTTATATGCATGGCCACGTCGCTTGTCGGTGGATGGCTTGTAGCCGTGTTCACTGATATTATTACTGTATCACGGTATGTATATGGCCTTCAGGCCATGTTTACGGAATGGTATGTATGGTACGGACTGATCAAATCGCTTGTGTTTGCGTTCATCATAGCTTCTGTAGCCTCTTTCTACGGATACTATGTCAAGGGAGGCGCCCTTGACGTGGGCAAATCGAGCACCAACGGAGTGGTAGCCTCGAGTATCCTTATCCTCTTCTTTGATGTCTTACTAACCAAGCTGTTGCTGCAATGATTGAAGTAAAGAATGTAACCAAGTCCTTTGAAGACCGCACGGTGCTTTACGGCATCGATGCCACCTTCTATACCGGTAAGACCAATCTTATCATAGGCCAAAGCGGATCAGGAAAGACTGTGCTCATGAAGTCTCTCGTTGGACTGATGCGGCCCGAAGAAGGCCAGATTCTGTTCGATGGAAGAGATCTTCTTGGCATGACCAACGATCAGGTTAAGGAATTGCGCAAAGAGATAGGTATGCTGTTCCAGGGATCGGCACTATTTGACTCGGAAACCGTTTTGGGCAATGTGATGTTCCCGCTGAAGATGTTTACTGACTCATCATATGATGAAATGCGCGACCGTGCTATGTTCTGTCTCGAACGTGTCAATCTAAAAGGTGCGGAAAACAAATATCCCTCCGAGATTTCAGGTGGCATGCAGAAGCGCGTCGCAATCGCACGCGCAATTGCACTCAATCCCAAATATCTATTCTGTGACGAGCCAAACTCCGGTCTTGATCCCAAAACCTCCATAGTGATTGACGAACTGCTAAGCGACATCACCCATGAATATAATATCACTACCGTTATCAACACACATGACATGAATTCAGTGTTGGGTATCGGTGAGAACATTATCTTCATCAATAAGGGGCACCGCGAGTGGGTAGGAGATATGACCCAGATATACACCACAGCCAATCAAGCCCTTAATGATTTTGTATTCGCAACACGCCTGTTTCAGGAAGTACGGGAATACGTCGTTAAGAACGAGAAGCCCCGCCCATGAGATTCGCCGACATACCGGGACACGAAAGAGTAAAAGACCGGCTGCGCGAGATGGTCGACGCGGAGCGCATACCCCATGCTATACTACTTGAAGGGCCGGCGGGAGCAGGCAAATTTGCCATGGTTAGGGCACTGACTGCATACATCCATTGCACCGACCGACACGACGGAGACTCATGCGGCCGTTGCGAAGCCTGCCGACAACATGCATCGTTCAACCATATCGACACTTTATACTCATTCCCAGTTATAAAAAAGAATTCCAAGCCCACTGTAAGCGATGACTATGCAACTGCATTTCATGAATTTGTAGATGAATATCCGTTCATGCCTTTTGACAAATGGCAACTCGAACTGGGCAACATCAACTCACAGCCACTGATATATGTAGAGGAAGCCACTGCAATGCTCGAACGACTAACCCTCACAGCCCGACGCTCCCAATTCAAAGTTGTGGCTATGTGGCTACCCGAGCGTCTTCACTCATCAGCAGCAAACAAACTTCTGAAACTGGTGGAAGAACCGGCTTCCGACACATTATTCATAATGTCATCTGACAACCCGGCTGATATCCTGCCCACCATATATTCACGCACCCAACGTATAAAGGTAAGCCGCTACAGCGACGATGAGGTAGCCGCTATGCTTATTGAACGAGGCGTTGATCCTGAAGCAGCATCAGTCACCGCCACACTCGCTGAAGGCAACATGAACCGAGCTTTTGACATTGTGGCAGGCAATAAAATTTCGAGCAAAATGCTTGACCTCTACATGGCTCTTATGAGGCTCGCTTGGAAACGGCAGGTACTCGATTTACGCCGATGGAGTGTCGAGGTAGCTGATCTTGGCCGTGAAGGTTTGGTCAGGTTCTATACTTACGCATCGCGCATGACACGTGACAACTTCATGCTAAATCTTGGAAATCAGTCTATAGTTGCCCTGACTGCTGAAGAAGAGCAATTTTCATCACGCTTCTGTGCTTTCATAACCGAACGCAACATTGAGAATATCATTAACGAATTTGACCGCGCAGCTTCTGACACCGCATCAAATGGCAACGCAAAAATCATTGCATTTGACCTTGCTGTAAAAATGATAAAACTTCTACGATAATCATCCGAGAGATCATAACATCACAGCCCCGCAGCATAAAGATTGCTGCGGGGCTGTGATGTTATGATCTCTTTCAGTTTAGTTTATCTTGTTTCAATGGGCTTGAGGTCATAGCTTGCTATTGCAAGGGTAAATCCCCAATAGATGAAAGCAATTGAAGTAAGGAATGAAACCATGAGCATATCGGAGATATAACCGGCTTCAAGGAAGAAGAATCCGATAAGACTCATCAGAATGCCATTGACAAGCCCAATCCACCAATAATGGCCTTTATTCTTGTAACATGCGCCTACAATCGCTTCAATACCCCAGAAAATAAATACAAAGGCAATAAAATAAGGGAATACAGCCTCGCTAAGAATGATGGAACGCACAAGCATGAACCCGATGAATATGTCAATGACACCACCGGCGATCCACCATCCCCAACCACGGGTACGATTGGCTCCCGAGCCAACACACAACTGCACTACACCTGCAAGAATAAGCAGCCAACCAAATATTTGAGAGGCAATGGCATAACCGGCATTGGGCCAGAACCAATATGCAAAACCCGAGAGCACCATAAGGATGCCCACGATAAGTACAACCCACCATGCGCGGGTCTGTCCTAAGTAGCTAATGTTTAAAGCTTTCATAATGGATATAAATTAGTTGAGTTAATATTTCTATTGAGTTTTTGTTAATTTTAATATTATAACACAACCCGGCTTAATTATGTTTTTAAGCCCGTCTTTTTTTAATATTTCACGCTTAATGAATGTGTTGAACACAATAGACGTCAATGGCATCTCTTTTCAATGGACACTTATTTTAATGCCGCTTTTTAAACTTTTTGGCTATATTTGCAGTCTTAACATAGAACATATATTATTTATATAGCATGAAAAAATACCTGTCTCCTGCTGTGGCTCTTGCCTTAGGATGGTGTATGGCATCAGCCGGCCCATCTTTCTCTACTCCTGACTTCTCTCTTCCGCTCAATGTGATAGCCGATGCCGACAGTGTGCTCCAAAACTCACACAATGACATTGACATAACCAAAGCAGTGATACAAATCACTGTTGCCAAGACGGCCATAGATCCTGACTCCGTCTTCATCACTCCAAACATTGTACAGAACTACACTTGCAAGGTGTCATCACCGGCCTGCAAGGCTCTGCTCTACCTGTTCCAAGCTGATTTGTTCAGTGAGATATATCAGGAGTATCAACCGGATTTTGATAGTCGCGACGCCCCGATCGATCCACTTCCGGCAAAAATTGAATTATGGAATAAGGATCAGATCCAACGCCGCAGTTTCGAGTCGCTCGACAGTGCAATGACTCTACTATACTCCAACACAGGTGACGCACGCATTGACAATTTCAATGGAATTATAGAAATTGGAGAAAAAGAAAGACCGTTCTTCCCTACCCTGCGCGATTTCGGATACTGCATTAGCAACGAAATATACAGTATATACAACCCCGACAAAGCATACTCATTCATAGAGACAATTGTATCTAAGACAACACCCGGCACTCCACCGTGGGCTTATTGGGTAAATTTAGGTCGCAAAGTAGACCATGCAGCTATTTACGAACACTACCCCGACGGCCTCACCGGAGCATATACCCTCAGTCTGATTGCAAATAAGCCAGGTACTGATGTACAGAAATGTATAAAGCTGCTGCAGGCCTACCTTGAAAACAACACAGCCAACATATTCACCAAACAACTGCAACATGCTCTCATAAGACTTACACGCCCTACGGCAAGCATCTCTATACCGACAATAGCCACAACAGGAAAGCCAGTAGACGTAGTCATATCGTCTTCATTTGTAAAGGAAGCTGTTATAAATGTATATTCAATCAATGACGGCACTAAAATTAAACTGCCGTTCAATCCAGACGGTAGTAATTCTTCCCTGATGCTGACCAGAACTTTCTCATATGATGGGAACAGCTACATGAGGTCAGACACTTTGAGCTTCACACCAAAATCCGATGGAAAAATCTTCGTCGAATTAACTTTTGACAATGACAACACACAGCGTCAATCGCAGTTCATCACCTCTACGAGCATCACTCCGTTTGTAGCCTCATGGAACGACCGCAACGCGATAGCATTGGTTAATGTATCAGATGGTTCACCCGTAAAAGGTGCGACAATAATGGTAGGCGACAGTGTGGCCGGGCTCACCAATGCCAATGGACTACTGACATTTTTCTCACCCTCAGCTGATTTCCGAAGCAGAATCACTGCGATCAAGAACAACCGCGTATATGACTTCGGCAACGAAATATATCTGACAGACTCAAAGCGATATTTCAATACCGGCCAAGTCAGTGCTGAATTCTTTATCAACCGGCCCCTATACCATCCAGGCGACACCGTGCAGTGGAGCGCTGTACTGGGGCGGTATGACAACATCACCCGCAATGCCATAGCTTGCAAAGGTATAGAATTTGATGTGGCCATGTATGACGCAAATAATCAGGGAGTTGATACCATAACCGTTACCTCAGATGCCATGGGATGCGCCAACGGAAAATTTGTAATACCACAAGGGCGAATCACCGGATATTATAGTCTCAGGCTGGTATCTACATCTTATGCCCAACTTAAACCGGCACATGAATATACCCGTTTTATGGTAAGTGATTTCAAAGTTCCGACATTCGAAATCAAAGACCTCAATGCATCTGTCAGCCCAACAGGAGTACTTGAAATAACCGGCAAAGCAATCACCTATTCAGGTATGGCGGTAAATGAAGCCAAAGTTGACGTAGCCATCGAAACCATGTATGGTTGGTGGAGTCGCAATATGCCTGTACAAGACCCTGTAAACTATACCACAATTACAGGTGAAGACGGTTCTTTCAAAATTTCTGTCGGAAATGATGAGAACAAACTTGAGCCACGAAATAATTACAGTATCAATGTAACTATAACTGATGCTGCATCAGAAACAGTATCGGGCAGCACAAGCCTTTACCTGAATGACGCAATAACTATATCATATACAGGTAATCCTATATGGAACAGCGATAACCGGAAACCTCTGCCTGTTCATGCCTACACCGGCAGCGGAAAGGCCTTTGAGACAGAAGCGCATTGGACTCTTATAGCAAAATCCGACAACAGAGTGGTTGCCACCGGCCAGTGTCTTGTGACAAAGAACGGCTGTGACATAGACCTATCACGCTATCCGGCAGCAGCATATCGCATGACTTTCGCCCCTATCGAAAACATTGAATGCACATCTGACACCTTCGACATCACCACCTACTCCATTGACCGCAATGCCGTGCCTGCTTCAGTTAAGATAATCGTAGACTCATCTGTTGCTTCCGCAGCTCCAGGAAAGAAAGCAAAATTCATTGTAGGCTTTCCACACAAAACAGTGGCATATGTATTCACTGCTATTCCGGGCATGCTTTCTGGAGCAGAACGACGTGTATTCTCTCCAGGATTTCACACTATAGAAAGTCCGGAACTCGAAGCAGGACAAACAGTCGCTATCACTATTGCTGTACACGATGAACTCTCATTCCACAGAGAATCTCTGACTGCTAATGGAATTGACCCTGATGACTTGGTGCTTCATATCGAAAGCTGGCGCGATAATATAACACCCGGAAATACCGAAACCATT
Organism: Odoribacter sp.; assembly: GCA_023663145.1. Classification (GTDB taxonomy): domain Bacteria; phylum Bacteroidota; class Bacteroidia; order Bacteroidales; family Muribaculaceae; genus CAG-873. The sequence continues at coordinate 27,552 of JAMPHZ010000014.1, read as the reverse complement.
ACAATGCGCCTCACTGACACTTCCGGCAATCCTGCACATGGAGCTGTAACAGCCACAATGTATAACCATGCGTTAGATGCACTTCAAAGCTACTATCCCGGTTTCTTTACCATCCGTGATGGCAACTGCATGTTCCCTTCGTATGATTACAACAGCGTTGCAGGAACGTATACAAACAAGATAAATGCCAATATCAATTATTTAGTATACCGAAGCAAGCTGAAATCATCATCCAGACACATTTTTATAGCTCCGTGCTTTACTTACTCAATCCGCGACAACATAAGATACAGCGCTCCGGTATATATGTCCCGCGGATATAGGATGAATGCTCTCAACAGTGCTGTGACCATGACAGCCGATAGAGAGGAAACCGTTGAAGGCGAGGTCTTAGTCCTTGAAGATTGCGGGACGCCCATGATGTCAGCCGGTGCTGTAAAATTTGACAAGCAAGCATCAGGATCTCAATCACCAGCCAATACAGATCTGCGCCCTGGCGCTGTATACGATGCTTTGTGGAGACCCGGAATAGCCGTTGATACATCAGGTATAGCCTCAATATCCTTCATCGCTCCGCGAGCCAATGGCACATGGCACTTTATGGCTACTGCATGGGACGAAAACCTGAGATGCTCATCTGTTGATAAAACAACTGTCTCAAGCAAACCGGTAATGATTCAGCCCAACCTGCCACGTTTCTTAAGATCAGGAGATAAACCGATAGCGGCTATCACTGTATACAACAATACTGACACCGATAATCAAGTGAGCATCGCCGTGTCCGTATTCAACCCCACATCGAATGATATTATCACCACTACCACCTTCAATATTGATGTGAATGCACGTCAAAGCGAAGTTATCCGCTTCCCGGTTGACTACAGTCCCGAGATATCTACCTTAGGGATGCGTATTTCCGCCACAATGGGTAACTACACTGACGGAGAAGTCAATTACCTGCCGGTGTTGGCATCAGAACTCACTGCAATCGACAGTGAAAACTTCTACCTTACATCCGAAAATCAGTCATTCACATGCACAGTTCCTAACGAGATTAATGCCCAAAGCGTGATACAATATTGCACCAACCCAGTATGGGACGTAGTCAAAGCCCTACCCTATTTATATGACTATAAGCCTACTACATCTACGGGAGCCGCAACCGCTATATTCGCAGCTCTGACCACACGCGGACTCAGCCGAAAATATCCGGAAATCAACCGTGCAATAAGCCAATGGATGTCGAATCCCGAAGACTCTGCGCTTGTATCACGTCTTTATAAAAACGAACAATTGAAAGTTGCCACACTACAACAATCTCCATGGGTAGCCACCGCAGCTTCAGAAACCGACCGCATGCAGGCAATGGCTCTTACCTTTGATAAATCTCAGATAAAAGGGCAGCTCAACCGAGCCATTGACGTACTTGAATCAATGCAACTGGGTGATGGAGGCTTCGCATGGGGTACATGGAACCGTGCATCCAGTTTCTGGATGACAGCGTCTGTGCTACAGATCATCGGGCGGCTCAATGCCTGGGGATTCCTGACAGGCAACAGCCGTCTTGACAAGATTATAGATAAGGCATTCTGTTATCTTGAAAACAACATTGACCACAACGAATACATATATGCATCCACTGCTGTTCTATATCCCCACCGACTGCAATCCACTCAGGCAGCAAAACAAGCATTGGCCACCGCGGCACAAAACGCCATCAAAGAATGGAAGACTGCATCAACCGTCATGAAGGCTCGCTACGCATTGCTGCTTAATGCCACCGGTTATGAGAATGTTGCCCGGGAGGTAGTAAATTCTATTAGCCAGTTTGAAGTTAGAAGTCCCATTGCAGGCATATCATTCCCTTCGGTTGACCGCATTGATGACTACGCAATAATCATGCAGGCTTTCGCCACAATCAAACCAGATCAACATCAACTCGATAGCATGCGCCAGTGGCTCATACTGCGCACCCAAGTCACTGATGATCTCGGAACATGGGACCCAACATCTTTAATAACGGCAATTCTATCAACCGGCAACCGTTGGATAACATTAAAATCACCTGTTGCTTCCGTAAGCATAGACGGATCCCCGCTATCAATATCAAATATCGAAGAAATCACAGGTTCTTTCACCTCAACGGTAAACAAAATGGGGGCTACAATAAATGTAATGCGTAACACAGATACTCCGGGAGTATCTTACGGTTCACTTTCCACCATTTACAAAGCTCCGCTTGACAGTATCCAGGCCCGAGGAAGCAGCCAACTCTCCATAGATAAGCGCTTCCTTACAGAAGATGGCAATAATTGGAAAGTCACCACATCGTTTGCATCTGGACAAAAAGTCAGAGTGCAGCTGACAATAACCCTTAAACGCGATCTTGAATACGTGACAATAATTGACGAACGCCCAGCCGCATTTGAGCCAGAGAATCAGCTTCCAGGCCGTATATTTCAAGGAGGACTCTCTTTATATCGTGAGAGCTCCGATTCACGAACCCGATTCTTCATCGACTACATGCCCGCGGGAACATACACAATCACCTACGATGCATTCACGAACAACTCAGGCACATACGCTTCAGGTCCCGCTATAATACAGAGCCAGTATGCTCCTGAGATCAATGCCCGGTCAGGTGCCTGCCGTATAAACATTACAGCAGATTAAGCGTTATTCATGATAAAATCGCCGGGCATGTGACAAAATGGCACGAATTGCCTGTGGCACGAATTATGCATTAATATTGCAGAATATTAAAATATAACTATCATAAAAGAACAATATGAAACTTAAACCACTTGCCGACCGGGTTATCATTCAACCCACAGCCGCTGAAGAAGTAACAGCTTCAGGCATTATAATTCCTGATTCAGCAAAAGAGAAACCCTTGCGCGGAACAGTACTCGCCGTGGGCACCGGAACCAAAGATGAGGAAATGACCCTTAAGGAAGGAGATGAAGTGCTTTATGGCAAATACGCCGGCACAGAGATCGACCTAAACGGCGATAAAGTTCTCATCATGCGCCAGAACGAAGTTCTCGCAGTAATCGAAAAATAAATAAAGTAAATCCATCATGGCAAAAGAAATAAAATTCACAACCTCGGCTCGCGAGGAACTTAAAAAAGGCGTTGACGCTTTAGCCGACGCAGTAAAAGTAACACTTGGTCCCAAAGGACGCAATGTTATAATCGAAAAGAAATTCGGTGCTCCTCACATTACAAAAGACGGGGTGAGCGTAGCACGTGAAGTAGAGTTGGAAGATCCTTTCCAGAACATGGGTGCTCAACTTGTGAAAGAAGTTGCTTCAAAAACCGGCGACGACGCCGGCGACGGAACCACTACCGCTACCGTGCTCGCACAATCAATCATCAACGTAGGTCTGAAGAACGTCACAGCAGGTGCCAACCCAATGGATCTCAAGAGAGGTATTGACAAGGCTGTCGCTGCTGTTGTGGCAAAAATCAAAGATATGTCACAGGAAGTAGGCGATGACTTCAAGAAGATTGAAGATGTTGCCCGCGTTTCAGCAAATAATGACGAAACCATTGGCCGTCTTATTGCAGAAGCCATGGAGAAAGTCAAGAAAGAAGGTGTCATCACTGTAGACGAAGCCAAAGGTACCGAAACCACAATTGAAGTTGTAGAAGGTATGCAGTTTGACCGTGGCTATATCTCACCTTATTTTGTAACTGACAGTGAAAAGATGGAATGTGTGATGGACGCACCTTTCATTCTGCTCTATGACAAAAAGATCTCAAATATAAAGGACATTCTTCCTGTACTTGAACAGACAGCCCAGAGTGGTCGCCCGCTTCTCATTATTGCAGAAGATGTTGACCAGGATGCTTTAGCCACACTCGTCGTAAACCGTCTCCGCGGTTCACTGAAGATATGTGCAGTGAAAGCTCCAGGTTTCGGTGATCGCCGTAAAGAAATGCTCGAAGACATAGCAACCCTTACAGGAGGTACCGTGATTTCTGCAGATAAAGGCATGCAGCTGACCACCGCCACCATGCAGGATCTTGGCACAGCCAATAAAGTTACTGTATCAAAAGAAAACACCACCATTGTCAACCGCGACGGCAACAAAGAAGCCATCGCCGCACGTGTGGCCATGATCAAGGCTCAGATTGCCCAGACCACAAGTGACTATGACCGAGAGAAACTACAGGAACGACTCGCCAAACTCGCAGGCGGCGTAGCCGTACTACATGTGGGCGCTCCCAGCGAAGTGGAAATGAAAGAGAAGAAAGACCGTGTAGACGACGCACTGAGCGCTACCCGCGCTGCTATTGCCGAGGGCATAGTGCCCGGAGGTGGCGTCGCTTACATCCGCGCACTTACCGCACTCGACGGTCTCAAAGGTGACAATGATGACGAAACCACAGGTATTGACATCGTGCGCCGAGCCATTGAAGAACCCCTGCGTCAGATCGCAAACAATGCCGGTGTTGAAGGCGCAGTAGTTGTGCAGAAAGTCAGCGAAGGCAAAGATGACTTCGGTTACAACGCCCGCACAGATCACTACGAAAACCTTCTATCAGCAGGTGTGATCGACCCTGCCAAGGTAACACGTGTGGCACTTGAAAATGCAGCATCAATTGCAGGCATGTTCCTCACCACAGAATGTGTGATTGCCGAAAAGAAAGAAGAAACCCCTGCTCCTGCAATGCCTGCAGGCGGAATGGGCATGGGTGGAATGATGTAAAAACGAACTCTCAAATAATAAGTAATATAGTCACTGCTCAGCATTGAGCGGTGACTATTTTTATTTATTACTGTTTACTATTATTTCGGTTGACGTATTCTGCTAAAAAATGTTTTTATGCTACATAACATAATATTTTTTGCCTCCAATTTAAAGAATAATACCTAAATTGCGGCACAAATAATAACTATTCTTAGATAAAATATTAACTCAAAAACCATGAAAGTATACAAGACCAACGAAATCAAGAACATAGCCCTGCTCGGAAGCAAGGGCTCCGGTAAAACCACACTCGCTGAAGCGATGCTTCTCGAGTGTGGAGTTATAAAACGCCGCGGCAATGTAGAAAACGGCACCACCGTCTGCGACTACTTTCCTGTAGAGAAAGAATACGGATCATCTGTATTCTCGACTGTTTTCTATGCAGAGTTCAACGGAAAGAAGTTAAATGTAGTCGACTGTCCAGGAGCCGATGACTTTGTTGGCAACGCTATTACAGCACTCAATGTTACCGACACAGGCGTCATAGTAATAAATGGACAATATGGCGTGGAAGTGGGTACACAAAATATATTCCGTACCGCCACATCAATAAATAAACCTATAATTTTCGCTCTCAATCAACTTGACGGTGAAAAAGCCGATTATGAGAATGTAATCGAACAGATGCGTGAAGTATTCGGGCCAAAAATCACCCCCATACAATATCCTCTCGAATGCGGTCCGGGCTTCAATGCCATAATCGACGTTCTCATCATGAAAAAACTCTCCTGGGGACCAGACGGAGGCACTCCTAAAATTGAGGAGATTCCAGCCGAGGAACATGACCGTGCTCAAGAACTGCACCGCGCGTTGGTAGAAGCTGCTGCTGAGAACGACGAATCCCTGATGGAGAAATTCTTCGAGACAGAGCACCTTAGTGAAGACGAGTTGCGTCTTGGCATACGCAAGGGGCTAATTGACCGCTCGATTTATCCGGTATTTTGCGTAAGCGCGGCAAAAGACATGGGCGTACGGAGAATGATGGAATTCCTTGGCAATGTTGTACCGTTCGTTGACGACATGCCTGCACCCGTCAATACTGCCGGTGAGGAAATCAAACCAGACTCAAACGGTCCGCTAAGTGTATTTGTATTCAAAACTACCATTGAACCTCACATCGGCGAAATAAGCTATTTCAAAGTTATGTCAGGCACTCTGAACGCAGGTGCCGACCTTGATAACGTAACCCGCGGTTCAAAAGAACGCCTCGCTCAGATTTACTGCGTATGCGGACAGATCAAAACGCCGGTCGACACCCTTGAGGCCGGTGATATAGGTGCCAGTGTAAAGTTAAAAGACGTGCGTACAGGCAATACACTTGACCAAAAGGGTTGTGATTGGGAATTCGACTTCATCAAATACCCGGCTCCCCGTTACCAACGCGCTGTACGCCCCGTGACCGAAAGCGACGCTGAAAAACTCAACTCCATACTCACACGCATGCATGAAGAGGATCCTACATGGGTCATCGAACAAAGCAAGGAACTTAAACAGACCATACTCTCAGGACAAGGAGAATTCCACCTCCGCACCCTTAAATGGCGCGTTGAAAACAACGATAAACTTCCCATCATATTTGACGAGCCCAAGATCCCTTATCGCGAAACAATCACCAAAGCTGCCCGCGCCGATTATCGCCATAAGAAACAATCAGGTGGCTCAGGACAATTCGGCGAGGTTCATCTCATCATAGAACCTTATACAGAAGGCATGCCGGCACCTGACTCATTCAAGTTTGGAAATCAGGAATTCAAAATGAGTGTCCGTGACACACAGGAAATACCTTTGGCATGGGGTGGTAAGCTCGTTGTATGCAACTGCATAGTTGGCGGTGCCATTGACGCCCGTTTCATACCCGCCATTGTTAAGGGGCTGATGGATCGCATGGAACAAGGTCCGCTCACAGGCTCATATGCACGCGACGTACGTGTCTGCATTTATGACGGCAAGATGCATCCGGTTGACTCTAACGAAATCTCATTCCGTCTGGCCGGCCGCAATGCTTTCAGCGAGGCATTCCGCAACGCCAATCCCAAGGTACTCGAGCCGGTATATGACGTTGAAGTACTTGTACCAGGCGACGTAATGGGTGACGTAATGAGCGACCTTCAGGGACGTCGTGCAATAATCATGGGTATGTCAAGTGAGAACGGATTTGAAAAATTATCGGCAAAGGTTCCTCTTAAAGAGATGGCCAGCTACTCTACAGCCCTAAGCTCCATCACTGGTGGCAGATCTTCATTTACCATGAAGTTCGCGTCATATGAACTCGTGCCGGGCGATGTTCAGGACAAACTCCTAAAAGATTATGCTGAAAAGAATCAAGGCGAAGATTGATCCTGATATACACTGACTCAGATAAAATAATCCGCGCAAGAGAATCGATTCTCTTGCGCGGATTATTTATAAAAAGAATTAAACAGATCTCATATCATAGCTTGAAACGGAATCCCACCTGCAACAGACCCTGTGCACCGAAACCAAGTTCGCCAAAGATACCAACCGTACGGTTAAGATCCACCTCAGCTCCGAGAGGCGACACCTGGAAAGCAAAATAGCCTTTATTCTCACGGTAATCACCGGCTGTAATGTGGGTGATATCACAGCCTATACCAAGATGTCCATAAAGCTTTACAATTGAATTACGCCAATAATCATACCGGCCATTAAGCATGATGACATGATAGTAAGCGTTGGCATCACTATGCTTGAAATCAGTGGAGGAGAAAGTATATGTAGCACCAAGCTTGAATTTTGGTGCCACATCGAACCAGGCGCCCACTGTAACGTCACCCCATGCTGTGTTTACCGAGCCCCCGTCATGCATGTCCATGGCATCCATCTGTGTATATCCGCCGTAGCTTGCCTGAAGTGATACCTGAGCCTGAGAGGCAGTTGTAATGCCGAATACGGCAACAAGTGCGAGTAGCAGTTTTTTCATTTTATTTTCTGTTTTAGTTGAATGTTGTTATGTTTTGTTAACAACATTATATTACAATTGTTCATTTTTTGTCAGTTCACATCAAAAAAATCACTAAATTTGTAATCGAAAAACGAGACAACTATGCCCGAGCAAACACTGATTCCCCTCATAGAAACCCATTTAACCCGATTTCGCGAAATCGAGACACTTCTCGGCGATCCGGCTGTAGCTGCTGACCAGCTGCGTTTCGTAAAACTCACCAAAGAATACAAGCACCTCAGTACACTCAACAGCCTCATTGAGGAAGAACAGCGCCTTACTGCCGACATTGAGTTCTATAAGGAGGTTATTGATATAGACCCAGACTCAGCTGACACGGCCCGACAGGCCATAAATGATGACGAATCCCGCCTTGAAACATTGGGTGAGGAAATAAAACTGTTCCTGATACCTGCCGATCCGGAAGATGACAAAAACGCAATCCTCGAGATTCGAGCCGGAACCGGTGGTGATGAAGCAGCTCTATTTGCCGGAGACTTATGCAAGATGTATCTCAAATATTGTGATTCGAAAGGATGGCACACTGCAATTACATCATCTAACGAAGGCGCTGCCGGAGGATTTAAAGAAGTAGTAATAAGCGTGGAAGGAGACGGAGTATACGGCATCCTCAAATATGAGAGCGGTGTACATCGCGTACAAAGGGTGCCCTCTACCGAGACACAGGGGCGCATCCATACCTCGGCAGCGACAGTTGCAGTACTCCCTGAGGCAGAACCCTTCGATGTCGAGATAAACGAAGGAGAGATTAAATGGGATACCTTCCGCTCCGGAGGTGCCGGCGGCCAGAATGTCAACAAAGTTGAATCAGGCGTGAGACTGCGATATAATTGGAAGAATCCAATCACCGGACAGGTCGATGAAATTCTAATTGAATGTACCGAGACCCGTGATCAACCAAAAAATAAAGAAAGAGCCCTGAGCCGTTTGCGTACATTCATTTATGATAAGGAGCATCAGAAATATCTTGATGATATTGCTTCGAAAAGGCGGACCCTTGTTTCAACAGGTGACCGTTCTGCTAAGATACGCACTTATAACTTCCCGCAGGGCCGCGTGACTGATCACCGTATAAACTTCACGACTCACAATCTTGACGGTATATTGAGTGGTGATCTTGACGAATTGATATACAACCTCAGTTCCACCGAGAATGCCGAGCGACTCAAAGCTGCCGAGTTCTAACGCTCATGCATATTGATACACCCTATCCCATAATCATTTTTAGAAAAAAACAATTCCATTATAATATGAAACGTACAAAACTTGTAGAAAATATCATACGCAAAGGCTCATTCCTTTGTGTGGGACTTGATCCTGACCCAGATAAAATGCCCGTGGCTCTTGCTGAAAAAGGACCGGAAGGTGTCTTGGAATTTAACAAAGCCATCATCAACGCCACCGCCCCTTATGCAGTGGCATATAAACCTAACCTGGCTTTCTATGAGATTATGGGAGGTTCAGGAATTGAGGTTTTTGAAAAAACCTGCGCCTATATACGTGAAAAGTACCCTGAGATGTTCATTATAGCTGATGCGAAACGTGGTGACATAGGTAATACCGCACGCATGTATGCCCGGGCATTTTTTGACCGCGCCGGAGTTGATGCAGTAACCGTAGCCCCCTATATGGGCGAGGATTCCGTAAAGCCATTCCTCGAAACACCCGATAAATGGGTAGTCTTACTTGCTCTAACATCAAATAAAGGCAGCGAAGATTTCCAGATGATAACTGACGGTAACGGTGCCCGTGTTTTCGAACGGGTTGTAAAACGTTCACTTAAATGGGGTTCGCCGGTCAACATGATGTATGTTGTAGGAGCGACACGTGGTGAACTTATCGCAGATGTGCGACGTCTTGCGCCACGCAGTTTTTTTCTCGTCCCCGGCGTGGGTGCCCAAGGAGGCAGCCTTGAGGAAGTATGCCGCTACGGCATGATTGATGAAGTGGGCCTGTTGGTCAACTCATCGCGTGGCATAATACATGCATCATCAGGCGATGATTTTGCAGAAGCTGCTGCAGCAAAAGCCGCAGCACTCGCTTCTCAGATGGCAGATATACTTAGGTCAAGGATACAATCATGACCGGCTTTCTACAGCCTTGAATCAAATAATCCTAAATAACACCTTTTATCCATGAAAAAATTTTTACTATCAATTATCGTGCTTGCATCCGCCGGATTAAGCGCTGCGGCACAGCCTATACTTGTGGGCCACCGAGGAAGCGGCTACGGTGTGGAAAGCACAGAAGAGGCCTTCAGGCGTGGTGCTGAACTCGGTTATCAGTATGTTGAATCTGACATCAAGGTAACACGTGACAAACGCTTCGTGCTCAGCCACGATGACAACACCACTCGTTTAGGAGGTAAACTCACTATCGCGAACTCAAGCCTTGAGCAGCTTCTCGGAGAAACCCTCACACAAACACGCAGTGGCGTGAAATATACCGGACACATGATGTCACTCGAGGGATGGCTTGACTTATGTGATGAACTTGACGTGCGCCCGTTGATTGAACTTAAATGGGCCACAGGTATCAATAATAACGACTGTTCAAACATTCCGCTCCTCATAGAAACAATCGAGGACTGTGGATTCCGCGACCGTTGTATAATCCTCACATCAATGAAACCGTGCCTCGAATACATACGCGAGCATTATCCTGACATTGAACTGCAATTCCTAACAGGCCAATATTGGGAAAGCCACTTCGACTGGTGTGTTGAAAAAGGAATAGACGTAGATATTCAGGCAGGTTATTTTGAAGAGTCAACGGTTAAACGCTATCACGATGCAGGCCTGAAAGTAAACATGTGGACTACCAATGATGATGCAGGCTACCGCAAGTATGCAGGTTGGGGCTGTGATTTCATCACCACCGATCGCCTCGACTCTTCCAAGCTGCCTATAATAGTTCCACCCGTACCGGAACCGGAACCACAGGAAGTTGACCTTGTGTTTGAACGGCTTTGGATACGCTCAACATCAACAGGTGATGCGCCTGAGCACATTGATGGGACTAATGCACAGCAGGGTACGGCTGTCAATGGTCTGTTCTATATCAATGACTGCAGTGACAAACTCATATACGTATTTAAGGAAGGTGAATGCATAGGTACGCTACCCGGTGGATCAGGTTGGGGATGTTGCCGCGACGATGCCGGCAATATCATTGTCCGTGACGATAAACTGACCGGCAACAAGCACAATTTTATAATCTACCGTGCCGGTGCCACACCCGAGAATCCGGGCCGTATGTATAAAATAGAGGTCGAAGTTCCCGTATCAGGCCAAACCAATTTCATAAGTGCTTCAGGCGATGTCACAGGCGAAGATGGCGGATATATATATCTTTTCCCAAAAGACGCGAAAAAAGCCAATATAGTAGAAGTATCGCTTGGCTACTTCCTTGGAGCCAAGGAGTCGGCCGAACTCATGCTAACAGGTTCAGCTGCCGGATATATAATTCCCACTGCAAGCTCGGAAGTAAACTGGTATTATCAGGTGCGCAATCAGGGCATATATTACTACCGCGGTGAGGTAAGTGATGACTTTTCGGTAGGTGGCGCTTCAACTACAGCCCCCTCACGCAACTCTACAGGCGGAGCAGCCATATTCAAACTCAAGGACAATCGTATTTTCATTCATAATTCAGGGGCCAACTATAAGGGAGGATTCACAGTACGCAACCAATCCCGTGGTACTGTAATAACCAATGTTGATCCCATAGGTACTCTTGGTTATGAAGAAGGAGGCAATTATTCCACTTTCAATTGGCTCATCGCCGAGGAACAAAAAGAAGGAGAGTGGTATATATACCAATATTGTCCGGCCAACGGCATGGCTACCTATCGACTTTATGATAGATCAAGCGACGGTATATCAGATCCAACTTCCGCTTATCAAACTGATGGCATTGCAACTATTGACTCCGGTATCCTGTCTATTTCCGGTATTGAAAGCAATACTATTGTAGAAGTATATGACCTAACCGGAGCACGTGTGGCAACGGGCATTGCAGCCGGCACGTCACTCGAACATCTCGGCTCAGGTATATATATAGCACGTTCCGGTCGCCAAGCATTCAAGATTGCACGATAAATAATCATTATCCCCCTATAAAGTAGAAGCGCCCCCAACAGAGGCGCTTCTTTTTGTGTGCTTGAAATTATAATTTTGATTAATGGATAATCATCTTTGTCACGTTGCCACCGACTCTGCGTACAACTATCTGCCCTGATGCGGGATTATCGATACGCATGCCTTGCAGATTATAATAAACGGCGTCACCATCGGCGTCAACTGACACATCGCTCACACCATTACCGGGTAAAGTAATTTTGAATGAGGCACTATCATTACAAGTATAGGGAGCTTCATCAGTGCCACCGAAAGCACTCCAACCAGCACTCCAAAGTTCAATATCATCGGCAGGGAATGTGATCACACCATTTTCAAGTTTGCCACCAAATCCTTTAAGAAGTTGGATTGTAGGATCAAGACCTTTCTCAAGATTCACATAATAACTTGACTGTATGTAAATGGGACCACTCTCAAGCTCAACGCCAAGATCAGACGGATGTATGTAAACGAAACGAGGATTGGATGCATCGATTACAAGATATTGGTGACGGTCAGTCCACATTGTAGATTCACACATCGGATGATTGCTCTTGTACAAGTCAACGATACGGTAAATCGATGGATTCTCCTTGCTCTGCTGAATTTCAGCTTTGATGTCTACCGGGTCTTTCTCCCAAACGAGACCTTCGAGAATATCAAGGGTTATGTCGGCCATTCCCAAGGAGACCCACTTATCTTCCTCGTCGTCGAATATCGTAAAGTGAGAGTAGCCCCATTCCATCGCCTCGCCGTCTTCATAAGTAATGGCGATTATCGAATACAATGTGTTGGCAGAAAGTGAAGATGGTGTGGCTATATCACCGCCAGCCATTGTCACTACTCCTTGTTCTCCTTTCATAACCGCATTGATCTTGTGTTGATTCATATAACCTTCAAAGATGCCGTAACGTACTTCTTTCACACCTTCATCAAGAGTAATTGAACCAAGGGTCGTTGATTCCGGATCCACATATCTGGAGATGTCGATCTTAGGAACATAGTCAGCATATCCGTCAAGCTGGAAAGTCACGTCTGTAAGAGCAACCAGATCACCTAAACCTTCAATAGTATATCCGAGGTAGATATAAAATCGCCCCATTGGCTCTATGAAATAGTTATAGCTGTTATATTCATCAATTAGAGCCTGCAATTCTTCTTCTGTAATCTGAGGGTCATCGTAAATTGTCTGATAAGCAGTGGCAGGATCAATCACAAGCAGATCACCCATACCCCAGTAATCCCATCCGGTAGGTTGGGCCACACAGTTAAGCTGATTGACAGAGGCGTTATAATCAAGCACAATATTCACGCCGCCATATATATTATTGAGGCGGAACTGCATGATAGACTCGTCCCCGGTATCCTTGCGGCAATCAACTGTGATGTTTGGAAAATCGCCACTGTAGCTGTCGACCGCGCCGAAAGCCTCAAGCCCGTCATCAATACTGAATGTACCGGTTCCGAAGCTTTCCCATTCTGTCCACTCTCCTGAGGCAACTTTGGCTTGAGGAGCTTTGGACACACAACTTGCCGGAGCTGTTAATATTTCACGATGCAATAGATTGGATCTTAAAGAATTCAACATATTCTCATGTGTTGCCGCCTGTGAAGTCAGCGCGACTGCACCTGCCAAAAGCATTGAGTAGATTTTCTTCATAGAAACTGATTATTGGAAATTAAACGATAATAACATGGCGCAAATTTAAGCATTTTTCTTTTAACACAAAGATTTTTGCTAAAAAAATCACATAATATCTTAATATTTCATCAAACAAAAGCATTAGTGATAGAAAAAAGCCACTCAAAGATAGTTTTCTGATTTTTTAACTGACCACGACTCTGCATGGCATTGAGAATCGCCGTTTTTTTTGTAACTTTGAAGTTCAATCGAATTTCATATGACACATATAGGTTTCTCAATATTAAAAACAATATCAGCCGGAATATTGGCTGCCGGAGTATTGTCTTCATGCGTCAAAGGTGTGGCGGCGGCCCCGGAAACTCCCGCAGGCAATCAGTTCGCACAAGTCATAAATCCGGCGATACCGTCAAAAATGGCAATATGCGGGCAGGACATAGATCTTGATATAACAGACTATTATGAACGCTTTGACCGAGAACTTACCTCACTTACATATACCCACGGCACCACCCTTCTTATCCTCAAACGGGCCAACCGATATTTTCCACAACTCGCGCCGATACTGAGGCAGAACGGAGTGCCTGAAGACCTCCTTTACCTTGCATGCGTTGAAAGTTCACTCAACCCACGAGCTGTATCACCGGCTAAAGCTGCCGGCATATGGCAATTTATGCCCGCCACAGCCAAAGAATTCGGGCTTGAGGTCAGTGACGAGATTGACGAACGTTACAATATAGAAAAGGCCACCAACGCGGCATGCCGATACTTCAAACGCGCATTGAGCCGTTATAACGGAGACTGGGCTTCTGTAATGGCTTCATATAATGCCGGCATGACCCGTGTATCAGGACAGCTTGGCAAGCAAGGAGCCGATGGAGCTCTTGACCTTTATCTTGCGGATGAAACAATGCGATACCCATTCCGCGTGATGGCGATGAAAACAATACTTGAAAATCCCCGGGATTATGGATTCATGATCACGGCCGAGCAGCTCTATCAGCCACGCGAGGTAGAAATAGTAGAGGTAAGCGGAGCTGTTGAAAGTTGGGCCGATTGGGCCTCAGAGCATGGCATATCGTATCTCACCCTGCGTGATGAGAATCCATGGATACGATCACCTAAACTGACTAATAAAGCCGGCAAGACATACCGGGTGCGTGTGCCTATGAAGGAGTCACGACGTAGATCTACCGCCCGCACATCGGTATTTAATCCCAACTGGGCCATTAGGTAATGATGAATAGCAAGAACAGAATTTCAGACACGTCGTCAACTCTCAGCGTTATAGGAGCCAGGGTCAATAATCTTAAGAATATTGACGTTGACATACCCCATGATGCACTTACTGTGATCACCGGTCTCTCAGGATCCGGCAAATCGTCTCTGGCCTTTGACACTATCTTCGCCGAAGGTCAGCGCCGCTATATCGAGACATTCTCAAGTTATGCACGCAATATGCTGGGTAACCTTGAGCGACCCGACGTTGATCACATAAGCGGCCTGAGTCCCGTAATTGCAATCGAACAGAAAACTGTCAACCGCAATCCACGCTCAACTATAGGTACGACCACCGAAATTTATGATTTTCTGCGACTTCTATACGCCCGGGCAGGACACGCAAGATCTTATGCCACCGGCCTCGACATGGTAAAATATACACCTGAGAAAATTGTTGATACAATCCTCGCACGTTTCAACGGAAGGCGTATATATATTCTCGCACCTCTCGTAAAGAACAGGAAAGGACACTACAAGGAACTCTTCGAAACGCTTACCAAGAAAGGATTCCTGCGGGTTAGAGTCGATGGAGAATTACGTGAGATAACTCCTGGAATGAAGCTTGACCGTTACCGTAACCATTCTATAGAACTCGTGGTCGACAGGCTCGCTGTAAGCGACAAAGATGACCGGCGATTACAAGACACCGTCGAGGCTGCATTGGTACAGGGCGACAAAGAAATCATGATTTACGACCTAGAAAATGGATCAACCGCCTATTACTCACAGCACTTGATGGATCCGGATAGTGGCATATCATACCGGGAACCGGCTCCACACAATTTTTCGTTCAATTCTCCACAGGGATATTGTCCTAAATGCAAGGGTCTCGGCTATGTAAATATCATTGATAAATCAAAGATAATTCCCGATGACACTGTTTCAATTCATAACGGGGCATTTACTCCTTTGGGTAAATACAGAAATACCACTATATTCTGGCAATTATCAGCAATATGCCATGCTCATGGATGCGATCTGAAGACTCCTGTAAGAGACCTTCCCGAAGAATGCCTCGATGAGATTCTTAATGGCACTGACCGGCGGCTGTCACTCGACAATGAGACGACTGGGACTACTTTAGCATTCGGCAGCTATGAAGGGCTTATAAAATATATCGAGACATTACAAACTGATGACGCCGGAGCATCGGCCCAGAAATGGAGCGGCCAATTCTTTACCCGCTGTGAATGTCCCGAGTGTCATGGTGACCGCCTCAATCGTGAGGCGCTCCACTTCTTTGTAGATGGCCTGAACATCGCGCAATTATGCCGCATGGATATAAAACAGCTCAGCGAATGGTCTGCTACCGTAATGGACCGTCTTGACAAACGCGACAGGACTATAGCATCTGAGATTATAAAGGAAATATCAACACGCCTGCGTTTTCTCGTTGATGTAGGACTTGATTACCTTCAGCTCAACCGTGCGTCCGCAACTCTCTCAGGTGGAGAGAGCCAACGCATACGCCTCGCGACCCAACTTGGTTCAGAACTTGTAAATGTGCTTTACATCCTTGATGAGCCTTCAATAGGCCTGCATCAGCGTGATAATCACCGTCTTATTGATTCATTAAAACGACTGCGCGACGCCGGCAACTCCATCATTGTTGTCGAGCATGACCGCGATATCATGTTGCAGGCCGATTATGTGATAGATATAGGTCCGGGAGCCGGACGCCGTGGCGGCGATGTAGTATTTGCCGGCACGCCTGCTGAAATGTTGAAGAGTGACACCGTCACAGCCCGTTACCTCAACGGTCGCGATGCTATTGCCACTCCAAATAAAAGACGCTCCGGGAACGGATTGTCACTGGAACTGCTCGGCTGCACCGGACATAATCTCAAAAACGTGGATCTCACCATTCCACTTGGTACTTTCACCTGCGTGGCCGGGGTGAGCGGTTCCGGGAAATCATCACTTATAAACGCGACTCTTGAACCAATCCTGAGCCGGCACTTCTACCGCTCGCTCCGCCAACCGCTTCCTTTCCGGGAGTTGCGCGGTCTTGAAAACATTGACAAAGTAGTAACAGTGGATCAATCCCCCTTAGGCCGCACACCTCGATCAAATCCGGCCACGTATACCGGTGTATTCACCGACATACGTGCCCTGTTTGTAGAGTTACCGGAAGCCAAAATCCGAGGATATAAACCTGGAAGATTTTCATTCAACGTTTCCGGTGGCCGGTGTGAAACTTGCGGAGGAAACGGCTACAAGACCATTGAAATGAATTTCCTGCCTGATGTTCTCGTACCGTGCGAAGTATGCCGTGGAAAGCGCTACAACCGAGAGACTCTTGAGGTGCGGTACAAAGGGAAATCTATCGCTGATGTTCTTGACATGACGATCAATCAAGCTGTAGAGTTCTTTGCCGGTGTACCCAAAATCCTCAAAAAGATTAAAGTTCTACAAGACATAGGTCTTGGATATATAAAGTTGGGGCAACCGTCGTCAACTCTCTCAGGCGGCGAGAATCAACGGGTTAAACTGGCAACTGAACTCGCAAAAAAAGACACAGGGCGCACGCTTTTCATACTTGATGAACCCACCACTGGATTGCATTTTGAGGATATCAACACCTTGTTGTCAATTCTTAACCGACTCGTAGACCGAGGCAATACAGTTCTCGTCATTGAACATAACACCGACGTATTGCGCTCAGCCGACCATATAATTGACATGGGGCCTGACGGAGGCGCAGGAGGCGGTCGCATTCTTGCCACAGGTACTCCCGAGGAAATCGCTGCCGGATCATCACCTACAGCACCATATATTTTCGACGGCGTAGTCGACTGCAGTTAGCGTTCAAGATATTAACAGAGGGGGTGAAGCGCTTGTAGACGTTTCACCCCCTCTTATATTGGATTGTTTATAATCAGCAGGCTTTAAAACTCATATCAAGACCTTTTACCGAGTGAGTCAGCGCACCAACCGAGATAAAGTCAACACCGGCCTCGCCGTAGGGGCGAAGAGTTTCAAGTGTTATACCGCCTGATGACTCAATTTCCACTTCTGCATTTCTGGAACGGATTAATTTCACAGCCTCAACAGTGCGTTCCGGAGTAAAATTATCAAGCATTATGCGGTCGACACCTGCGGCAAGCGCTTCAAGTATCTCATCTGTATCGCGGACCTCCACTTCAATACGCAAGTCCTTACCATTATTATCGCACCATTCCTTGGCACGCTCTACGGCAGCAGTTATACCACCGGCAAAATCAACATGATTATCTTTTATTAGAATCATATCGAAAAGACCTATACGGTGATTTGCACCTCCTCCGATCTTAACAGCTTCCTTTTCAAGAATACGCATACCCGGGGTTGTCTTACGGGTGTCGAGCACCTTTGTATCAAGCCCCGCAAGACATGACTGATAACGAGCCGTGGTTGTAGCTATACCACTCATGCGTTGCATTATATTCAACATAGTCCGCTCAGTCTGTAGCAATGAGCGAACCGGTCCCTCAACCACAAAAGCGATGTCACCGGGTTTGACATGCTCTCCATCATTGATAAATACCGTCATCTTCAGAGATGGATCAAATTTCTCGAAAACACGTCGCGCCACATCAACTCCCGCAATTATGCCTTCCTCCTTTACCAAAAGGTGCTGACGCCCCATGGCTGTGGCCGGAATTGTGCTTAGAGTGGTTGCATCACCGTCTCCCACATCCTCGGCAAATGCAAGGTCAATAAGACGGTCTATTAATTGCTTAGGTGTATCCATATTACAAATTTTTGCGCAAAATTAGCAAAAATTCGTGAGAATTTACCTACATTTGCATCGAAAAACTGACATGAAAATACTTTTAATCAGCATCGGCAACGTGAAGGATGCGGCTTTGCAGCATCTTCTGGGACGCTATACCTCTAAAATCCCATATTACATGCCATTTGAATATATTCCGTTGCCAGACGTTAAAGCCACCAAAAACATGACCGCAGCACTTCAGAAACAACGTGAAGGAGAAGCCATACTGTCACGCACCGCACCGGGTGATTTCGTAGTGCTGTTCGACGAGCGAGGCCGAGAGATGACCTCTCGCGAACTTGCCTGCTTCATTGATAAAAAAGCGGCAAATCTATCACGGAACCTCGTTTTCGTAATAGGAGGGCCATATGGTTTCGACACAGATGTATACAACCGGGCCGGCGCCCTTATCTCACTTTCCCGCATGACTTTCACTCATGAAATGGCTATCGTGATCGCAGCAGAACAACTTTACCGCGCACAGACAATTCTGCGCGGAGAACCTTACCACCATGATTAACCGTATTCCACTCATCAGCTTTCTATCGGCCGCAATAATTTCATGCGGAAGCTCTGGAAGCCATGCACAGCAATCCTCAGACTCCATCACAATACCGGTAGATTCCACCCCCATTTGTGTGATTATTCCCTGGTTACCTGACACGGCAATGCCTTCCGTATCCAAAATACGGCCAATAACAAAAGTTTTAGATACAGTCACACCCGCCGAGATAAGGAACCTGAACGATCCATATATCAAGTCCAACGGAGTGCTGACTTTCCGGGCCAACCAACGGCGCGATGCAGACATGCATGGCACGGTAAAGGGAATCCCAAAAGAAATAAGTATCGATTGGACATTTTCGACGGAAACTGACCAACGGGAAACAGGTTTCGGAAGATGGGGAGGCGGAACAGGATGGACAGGCCAACCCCTATATGTAGAATGGCCTGACAGCAGCCTGAGGAAGTTCGCCATGCACACAACCCCTGGATTCAGCGGCCGCGAGATAATGGTGGGATCATTGGCAGCTAAAGTATACTTCATCGACTACCTGACAGGGAAACCCTCCCGCCAGCCTATCGATGTCGGAAACCCCATAAAGGGTACAATCTCACTTGATCCGTCTCTTAACGGGAATCTATATGTGGGCCACGGCGTGCCTGCGCAACGGCCGTTCGGGGCTCTTGTAATTGATCTGTACCGACATAAAGTATCCGATATATATCCTGAGGATGCACGCGCTCTGCGCCGATGGAATGCATATGACTCTTCACCTGTGAGGGTCGGAGACTTCGTGTTCAGACCCGGCGAAAACGGGATCCTCTACAAATACAAATCAGTCGGCCAAGATTTCTCGCTGCACTCAACCATGACCTACACAACCGCTTCCACCGGTATGGCGCCAGGCATTGAGGCATCGATGAGTGTATACCGCAACTACGGTTACACGGCTGACAACCATGGATATGTGGTATGTACAAATCTTGACACCATGCGCCCCGTATGGGTCTACGCCAGCGGCGATGACAACGATGCGACTCCTGTGCTCGCAATCGAAGGCGACCGGCCTTACATCTATTGCTCAAGCGAGATAGACCGGCAGGGTGAGGGCACGGCTTTGTTTGCAAAACTCGACGGGCTGACAGGCGAGCCAGTGTGGGAGTCGCGATTCGAAGGGAGAAGATATGACAGTCCGGATGGCAAACATTTCGACGGCGGATTCTATTCATCACCTCTGCCAGGAACCGGTAATTGCAGCCACCTCATTTTTTCCAATCTGGTGCGGAATACCCACGGCCAGAACGGCTCTTTTGTCGCGATTGACCGCAATACCGGGGATATTATATACGAAACGCCTCTCAGGGTATATGCATGGTCATCCCCGGTAGGTTATCTTAATGAAGAAGGACACATGTACGTGCTCACCGCTGACTGCGGCGGCAATATATACCTTATAGACGGCATTGACGGAAACATCATATGTCGCCGCCCGGTAGGCGCGAATTTCGAGTCATCGCCGGTGGTAATCGACAACACAGCGGTAGTAGGCTCGCGCGGACAAATCATCTACAAACTCTCAATCTTATGAAGCGTCTGATATTGATTTTCACCATATTACTGACGACTGCAGCAATAAATGCAGCTCCAGATATAAAGGCGGTCAAAGGTAAAGTAAAAGATGGCTATAACTTTTGGTTATACACACCTGCCGGCGCTTGTGACACCGTAGCTAAGCCATTGGTTATCTTTCTTCATGGCGCCAGCTTATGCGGCAATAACCTTGACAAGGTAAAACGTTATGGTACAATTGATGCAGTGTCAATGGGGCGGGAACTTGATGCCTTTGTTGTCGCGCCACAGAACCCGGGGGGGGCATGGAGTCCACGTAAGGTGATGAATTGCGTTGACTACGTGGAACAGCACAACCTCGTTGACACTACACGCGTATATGTCATAGGCATGAGCCTCGGCGGGTATGGCACCATTGACCTTGCTGCGACTTATCCAGACCGCATAGCAGCAGCTATCGGAATGTGCGGCGGAGCATCTGTCAAAGACCTAAGCGGCCTCACCAGAATTCCCCTTTGGATAATCCACGGTACAGCTGACCGCGCAGTAACAGTTGCGCAAAGCGACCGTGTGGTAAAAGCTATCAACGACTCCCGACACGAGTCAGACACAATTGTACGACTGACTTACGACCGCGTCGCCGGCATGAACCATTCCAAACCTGCCAGACTGCTATATTCAACCGCCATATATGACTGGTTGCTCAGCCATTCACTTACCGATGAAAACCGGGCCGCAAAGCCAACAGTACCAATCAATGATCAGATTTTTTCAACAGCATACAATGGTCTGAATGTGCCACCTCGACGCAGTCGCCGCCGCCATCGTAGATAATTGATTATAATTTTACAAGGTATAGGGTCATGTATTATTGCATAATCAACAACAAACATGTTGGACCGGTATCAAAGGCGGCACTTCTTCGCGAGGGTATCGAACCCGACACCCCCGTTTTCAGTGATGAAGCGGACTGTTGGCAAGAGGCACGCCACATTCCCGAACTCATGGCAGCATTGGAAAACCGGCCGTTTAGCAATCATTTCGAGTTGAAAAAATATACAGTAAGCGCTTTCACCGGAGGAATAAACACCGCTATAGCCAGACTCTATCTGTTTGATGACTACTTGGTCATCGATGTTTTCGGAACAGGAGTATTATTTTTTGGATATGAGGAAATATGCGGATATAAGAACGGATTGCTTGGGACATTCAAACTCATGCTTAGCGATGGCCAATACATACACCTCAGCTCAATGAAAAAGAAAGAGATACGCGCCCAAGTATTGAACCGCCGCTCCGCACTCACAATCCCGCTTCCTCCCTTCAAGACTGAATGACATACATTCCGAGCCATTTATAGCGATCATATAGGCATAATGGCAGTGATTTGTCTTTGCGGCTAAACAATACACCTTTTTTCAGGAAACAGCAGCTATGATCAAGTGGAAAAATCATGTAATTATTGAAATTTTTCCGTAATTTTATTCAATAGCCGATCTAAAATATCGCAAATTTTTGCTAAATTTGCAACGTTAAAACGCCTTGAAGCGTTACCTTATCTGACTAAAATCATAACTTATTAATATACAAAGTAATGACAATCGACAATTACAATTTCAAAGGCAAGAAAGCCATCGTGCGCGTTGACTTCAACGTGCCTCTTGACGAAAATGGCAATATCACCGATGACACCCGTATCCGCGGTGCCCTCCCCACCCTTAAGAAAATTCTTAACGATGGAGGTTCACTTATCATCATGTCGCACATGGGTAAGCCCAAGGGCAAAGTCAATCCCAAAATGTCACTCGGCCAGATCAAGGACGCCGTAGCAAAAGCTCTTGGCACAGATGTTGAATTCGCACCTGACTGTGCCGCTGCCGGCGACATGGCCGCCGCTCTCAAACCCGGGCAGGTGCTCCTGCTTGAGAACCTTCGCTTCTATCCCGAAGAAGAAGGTAAACCCGTAGGTATTGACAAGGAGGATCCCGCTTATGACGCAGCCAAGAAAGAAATGAAGAGCCGCCAAAAAGATTTCGCCAAAAAGTTGGCATCATATGCTGACGTTTATGTAAACGATGCTTTCGGCACAGCTCATCGCCGTCATGCTTCAACTGCCGTTATCGCCGACTATTTCGACAACGACAGCAAGATGCTCGGCTATCTCATGGAAAAAGAAGTTAAGGCTGTTGACAACATCCTCAACAATATCAAGCGCCCCTTCACTGCCATAATGGGTGGTTCTAAGGTTTCAACCAAAATCGGTATAATCGAGAATCTAATGGACAAGGTTGACAACCTCATCCTGTGCGGCGGCATGACATACACATTCGCCAAAGCCATGGGTGGCAAAATCGGTCAGTCACTGTGCGAGAATGATAAACTTGATCTCGCCCTTGATATCATGAAGAAAGCCAAAGACAAAGGCGTTAACCTGGTACTTGGCACTGATTGCGTTGCCGGCGATGCATTCTCAAACGACTGCAATACCCAGATCTGCTCTGTAATGGACATTCCGGAAGGTTGGGAAGGCATGGATGCCGGTCCTGAGACCCGCAAATCATTCGCAGCTGTAATCGAGCCCTCAAAGACCATCCTTTGGAATGGACCTGCCGGCGTATTTGAATTCGACAACTTCACTGCCGGTTCACGTGCTATTGCCGATGCTATTGTAAAAGCTACCAAAGACGGTGCTTTCTCACTTGTAGGCGGCGGTGACTCAGTAGCCTGCATCAACAAGTTCGGTCTCGCTGATGAAGTATCTTACGTTTCAACCGGTGGCGGTGCGCTCCTTGAAGCCATCGAAGGTAAAGTGCTCCCGGGCGTAGCTGCCATAAAAGGCGAATAATTCACAATACTGTATATCACAGGCCGGCAGATACGCTAAAAAACTTCTGCCGGCCTGTCTTTGTTCTTAAATCATGGAACAAGACTTTTTTGACTGGATTGACCGGCATATGACCGATGACACAAGTCGTCTGCGCCTCAAATATGGCAAGGACCGCGCCGATGAGATATTACAGATAGAATGCAGGCGTCGTTTTGACGATAAGTTGCATCATATTCTTGCCACAGATCCTAAATTCATCTTCCCTACAGCGTTGGCCGGCGAGCAATCAACCTCTGAAGCATTGGCGAGATTCCACGCTTCTCTGATCGCTCCAGGAACAACTGTCGCCGATTTCACCTCCGGTCTTGGCATTGACGTGATGGCGATGGCATCACGAGCATCTCAAGTAACAGCAATAGAAATCAACAAAAACGTCACAGAAGCATTGCGCCACAACTTACGTGGGTTTGACAACGTCAGGGTTGTTAACGACGACTGCCGTCATTTTGCAGATCTTGCCTTAAGCAAAGGTATCGAATTTGATACAATCTTCATTGATCCTGCCCGGCGTGACAACACCGGTGGTCGCGTTTACGCATTGTCTGATTGTTCGCCCGACGTAATTGAGATGTTGCCGGTGCTCAAGCAGTTGTGCAGTCGCCTTATAATAAAGGCATCGCCAATGCTTGACATATCGCATTCTCTTAGCGTGCTTGCTGATGTAGCCGAGGTTATATCCATAGGATCAACTACCGAATGCAAGGAACTTGATTTTGTACTTGACTTCAGAAATCCAGTATCTACACCTGTCATAAGCGCCGTGACAATCCTTAGCGACAGCAGCCTGTCGCGTTTTACATTCACACGCGAAGAAGAGGCGGATGCTACCGTAGATTATGGACAGCCGGCTGTAGGAGAATATATTCTCAATCCTTATCCGGCCGTGATGAAAGCCGGATCAATGAAGTTGTTGGCCGCGAGATTCGGCCTTAAGAAAGCCGCACCCAACACCCATGTATGGTTTGGCTCTGAAATACCGGCCGGTTTCCCCGGAAAGGCATACCGGATCACAGAAATTCTCCCCTACGCGTCCAGACATATAAAACGCTATGCTACCAACCATAGCCGTATAAGCGTCACCACCAGAAATTTTGACATGACGGCAGATACTTTACGAAGCAAGCTTGGCGTCAAAGACGGTCCCGGAAGACTTTTCGCCATAAGTGATGCTTGCGGCAACCGTTGGCTCGTAACCACAGAAAATGTATAGCAAAGGCCGGTTTAACACGTAATAGAAATGTTGAACCGGCCTTTGCTATCAGGTATATTATCGCTATACCTTAACTCACCTCAGTAGTTTCACCTGGTTTATACAGGCAATGGAACTTCGTGGACACATTCTGATGGAACGGATATACACCGAAATCACAAGCCACATCATGATCTCCATCGAAATGCATAGGGAAAAAATTCTTTACATTGACAGTCTCTACAAATTCTACCGCTCCTTTGGCAAAATCTTTGCCCTGACGTGTGTCAACAGGGAAGAATGCAACATCTATCTGAGTGTTTTCCTGTGCTATACGACGCACTATCGACATAAATTTACTTTCCTCTTTAGCCACCTCGCGTGGTGTTGATACTTCATTCCAATGCCAATCATTAAGGTCACCGGCATGAAATACTTTACGGCCATCTTTTAGAGTGACAACAAATGATACGCCCTCATCGGTTGACCCATAAGCCTTTACATCAATTCCACCGGGTAAATCCCCTACAACATCTCCTGCACTCATTCCTTGGATAGCCAGACGCGAATTAGTATCTCTGGCAAGGACATCATTACTGAGCACATATGTACGATTATGATTTTGAGCGAGATTAAAAATCTCGGGATTATAATGGTCGGGATGATGATGGGTAACAAAGAAAATAACCGGAACCTCGGGCCTACGCTCAAGTTCCTTAATAACATTGTGAGCCGGATCTTTGTAATAATCAAAAACCAGCACAACATCAGGTGTTGCTACCATAAAGCCACTGTGGGCGAGATATGTGATGCGCATAATTATTTATTTTAAGTTCTTATTTTACTAAGAAAACAGCATTCAGCAGTTATTGTTCGATTTTTATCCTCAATTCACACTTAGCTGTTAAAAACGCTAAAAATCTTAAAATTACATTTTTAAGAGACTTATAGATTGTTATATATCCAAAACAATCTCTCCACCGGCACCGGAATTACACATCATGGCAAACAAGCACGATTGCATGATTCCAACGCCACCTAAAGCTTAATCTATATGAATTCAAAGAGTTTTCAAGCCCGTATAATGGCTGTACAGGATAATTTGCTGAACTTTGCTTATATGTTGACAGCCAATCACGACGACGCCTACGATCTGTTGCAGGACACAACATTGAAAGTCCTTGAGAATGAAGATAAATATGTTGAAAACACCAACTTTAAAGGTTGGGCTTTCACAATAATGCGCAATCTGTTCATCAACAACTACCGACGTCGCGCACGTTCCAAGATTGTCGTAGACCGCTCCGACGACCTTTATCAGATAAACATGTCACAGTCGTCAGGATTCGAGTCACCCGAAGGCGCAATGTCATCAGGAGACATACATTTACTTATTGATAAACTAAGCGATGACATGCGCATCCCGTTTTCATTGCATTTAGCAGGCTATAAATATAAAGAGATAGCAGAGTACATGAATCAGCCGGTCGGCACTATAAAAAGCCGTATATTCTTTGCACGCAAACAACTACAAAAAGCTCTCACCGACTATCGCTAATCTTCATCTGTAGCATCCATTCCATGCGGAATACCTTTTGATGCATGAACTCCAAGAGCTGTTATATTGGCTATACGACGAGACACATTGCCTTTTCCGGTGCGAAGTTTGTTCACAGCAGCATCATAGGCGTCTCTGGCGCGGTCTATCTGATCACCGACTTTCGCCAAGTCCTCGTATGCAGCAATAAGCTTCTCAAGCATTTTTGAAGCCTCGTCAGCAATACGACGCGCATTGGTACCGCGGTCATCGCTGACCCACATTTGTTCAACTAACTTTACCACTGTTACAAGATGCACCGGCGATGCAATTATTATACGCGAATCAAAAGCGCGTTGCCATAATAACTCGTCCGTCTGCATCGCAGCAATGAATGCGCCCTCATGAGGCATGAACATGATTACGAAGCCTGGTGTTTCGGCATTTGTCACCACATCTTGATAAGCCTTTGAAGCGAGTGTCTTTATATGCGCATCTATCGCCGCTACATGCGCCTTTGCAAAACGTCTGCGATCATCTTCACCTACAGCCTGCTGCAGTTGCAGATAAGCATTTAACGAGCACTTAGCATCAATGATAATACGGCGGTTACGGGGGCAGTTTATAATCGCATCAGGGCGGAGGCGTCGTCCGTCATCATTTGTAGCCGACTGCTGATAAACCATCCAACGCCCCTCCTCAAGACCTGAATGTTCAAGAACATTGGCAAGCACCATCTCACCCCAGCGTCCCTGAAAGCCTTTGTCACCTTTCAGAGCCTGAGTGAGACGCGCCGTTTCGTCACCTATACGGCGATTGAGTTGTGCCAATGCCTCAACGCCATTTCTCAGAGCGGCACGATCGCCGCGCTCCACATCATAACATGCCTTGAAATCACGTGTAAAATTCTCTATAGCTTCCCTCACCGGAGCGAGTACTGCCTCAA
Organism: Odoribacter sp.; assembly: GCA_023663145.1. Taxonomy (GTDB): domain Bacteria; phylum Bacteroidota; class Bacteroidia; order Bacteroidales; family Muribaculaceae; genus CAG-873. The sequence goes on along the minus strand of JAMPHZ010000014.1, from coordinate 381 downwards.
GACCCAAGCGGGCATTGCTTTCAAGAGATGAGCTGTTGGCCATCAAGACGTCAGAGGCAAGCGACCTGAAACGGTCACCTGACATAGCACGCTCATCTTCAAGCCGTTGTTCGGCAACGGCAAGACGCGTGACCAATGCCGTTTTCTCCTCAGCAGCAAGATTACACCTACGGAGCAGAAAAATAACAGCGATTATGGCAGCAATCAAAGCGACCGACATTAATATCATTATAATAATCATGGTTTTTCTATCAAAAATTTGTTTATCGGCACAAAAATAAGCCTTTTAAGATTTAAATACAACTTAAAATTACTAAAAAGACTTTCCAAAGTTTCCAATAAGAAGTGCAACGGCATTCTCCTCACTCCTCCTCAGGGTAA
>JAMPHZ010000013.1 GCA_023663145.1 Odoribacter sp. | reverse complement strand
AAGTCGTTCAATGTCCCTCGTTATATTCTTTATGTTGATGGTGTAGAGCATTAGTGTCCACGAATGTAGCAAAGTAGATTATGAAAAAGTTAGTAACTATATTAGGTCTTTCCACGGCCCTGTGTTTATCGGGGTGTATTTCTTTAAAAATGAAATTATCTGAAATAAGGAATGAAGATCAGTTCCTTTTGTATAATGATCATGAAACACGGTCGTCTTATAGTGATAAGTCAGCCTATTTCAGCAGATTGATCATTAACAAAAATCTAAAAAATTTCGGGAACTCTTTCGCCTGCGGTTCTTTTGATGACTCTTTTGTTATCTGGCATTTCGAGCCGTATAAGGATCATCATATTCTTAAGATAACACTTGTTGACGACAACAACAATACTAAAACGATCGCTTACGACTGGCCGTTTAACATCGATTGGGTTTTCTACCCCAGTAATCAAATACACGATGATATCAAATACGCTCATAGCTTGGGGGGGTATCGCTTGAAGTTTAAGGGAACAAATGTCAAATCACCTATATCCTTACCAAGAATGTTTTCTTCGGATAGAAGAGATGTGATTATTGACACGATATCAAGCAATTTCCTCAGGGAAGAGTGGAATGTCTTTTACAATTATGTTGCTAAGTCGTTCAATGTTCCACTCTATTTCGATCAAAACTGGCCGGATAGATAGTCTCCTACAAGGTATGCAACAGAGTTTTCTTTCATACGCAGAAGAACAAAGAGGGATAATGTAAGTCATTGTATCATAGCAAAAGTACTGTTGGATAAACTTATTAATGTAGCAAAGTAGATTATGAAAAAAGTCAGTGGGCACACTGTCTTTTTATGTCTTTTTTATCCTGCCGGTGTAGAAATCTCAGGATTTTGTTATAAATTTGCCAAAAATACGCACCGATGAAAGGAATAATATTGGCCGGCGGTACCGGTTCGCGCCTGTACCCCATAACAAAGGGTGTTAGCAAGCAACTGCTGCCCATCTATGACAAACCGATGGTATATTATCCATTGGCCACACTGATGCACGCCGGTATCCGCGACATACTTCTGATAACCACTCCCGATGACATGGCCGCATTCAAGCGTCTTTTAGGCGACGGCGGCGACTTCGGGGTAAATATCTCATATGCGGCGCAACCCTCGCCCGACGGACTTGCACAGGCTTTCATCATAGGCCGTGATTTCATAGGCGATGATGCTTCGTGTCTGATTCTCGGCGACAATATTTTTCATGGTGCGAATTTCTCGAAGATACTTGCAGGTGCTGTCGGGCGCGCCGTGAATGATAATATGGCCACAGTATTCGGCTACAGGGTCGATGATCCCGAACGATACGGCGTGGCTGAATTCGACAGCGAAGGCAGGTGCCTGTCAATTGAGGAAAAACCGGCCATGCCGAAGTCAAAATACGCCGTCACAGGCATATACTTCTACCCTGCCGGGGTGAGCGCGATAGCATCGGAAATAAAACCATCGGCCCGCGGCGAACTTGAAATAACCTCGCTCAACAATGAATACCTCAAGCAGGGCCGGCTGCATGTGGCCACGCTGCCCGAGGGATTCGCGTGGCTTGATACCGGCACCCACGACTCACTGTCAGAAGCCTCGATATACGTGGAAGTGCTTGAAAAACGCCAGGGGCTGAAGATAGCATGCCTCGAAGGTATAGCCTACCGCCGTGGATGGATTCCCCGCAAAACCATAGAACGCGCCGCTGAAAGCATGGCCTCAAACCAATACGGCCAATATCTTTTTAAAGTTATCGACGAAGTAGATGGAACTGATAGAAACCGGAATTGAAGGACTTGTGGTGCTTGAACCCCGCATACACGGCGACTCCCGCGGGTACTTCTTTGAAAGCTGGACTGCGCGCGACTTCTCAAAGCTTATCGGTGATATAACATTCGTACAGGAAAACCAAAGCCGCTCGTCACGGGGCGTCGTGCGCGGCCTCCATTTCCAGAGACCTCCCCATTCCCAGGCAAAGCTCGTGAGAGTGGTTGAAGGCTCCGTGCTTGATGTTGCGGTAGACCTGAGGAGTGACTCGCCCACATACGGCAAATGGCACGCTGTGGAACTCTCGGCCGACAACTGCCGGCAACTGTTCATTCCACGCGGATTCGCACACGGATTCGCCGTGCTGAGTGAAAATGCCACATTCATCTACAAATGCGACAACTACTACGCCCCCCTGGCAGAAGACGGCATAATGTGGAACGACCCTACCCTGGCCATTGACTGGAAAGTTAAACCGGCCGACGCGGTGCTGTCGTCAAAAGACCTTGATCATCAAGATTTCAGTTCATTTAAAACACCTTTTTGAATCTCAGGCTATATGAAACAACAATATAAACGACATATAATGATTACCGGAGGCGCGGGCTTCATAGGCTCCCACCTGGTGGAACACATGGTAAACAAATATCCCGATTACCTGATAGTGAATGTCGACGCCCTCACATATGCCGGGAACATCAAAAACCTCGAGACAATAGCCGGCCGGCAAAACTACATATTCGAACACGCCGACATCACCGATTACCCCGCCATGAAAGCCTTGATTGACCGTCACAGCATCGACGGTATCATCCATCTGGCAGCCGAGAGCCATGTTGACCGTTCCATCACAGATCCATTCATATTTGCCCGTACAAATGTAATGGGCACCCTCACGCTGCTCCAGGCCGCACGTGAAGCCTGGGAGGCCTCACCCGGCGGATTCTCAGGAAAACGTTTCCATCACGTATCGACCGACGAGGTTTACGGCGCCCTTGAAGCCGACACCGACGAAATGTTCAACGAGTCCACCCCCTACTCTCCCCATAGCCCATATTCGGCATCGAAAGCCTCAAGCGACCATTTCGTGCGTGCTTTCCACGATACCTACGGCTTCCCGACAGTTATAACCAACTGTTCCAACAATTACGGTGAGCGGCAATTTCCCGAAAAGCTTATACCGCTGTGTGTCAGCAACATTGTAAACAATTTACCGTTGCCAGTCTACGGTCGTGGCCTAAATGTACGCGACTGGCTCTACGTCGGTGACCACGTAGAGGCTATCGACGAAGTGTTTCACCGCGCCGCCACCGGCGAGAGCTATAACATTGGCGGATACAACCAATGGCGCAACATAGATGTTGTAAAACTGCTCGTAACCATCACCGACCGCCTGCTCGGCAGATCACCGGGAGCATCCGAACATCTCATCACCTATGTGACCGACCGCGCCGGCCATGACATGCGCTATGCCATAGACCCGTCAAAACTCATGAATGACCTGGGATGGAAACCGTCGCACTCATTCGAGCAAGGCATAGAAAAAACCATAAAATGGTATCTTGACAACCCCGACTATTACAAAAATGACAGATAAAAAAGGCATAACCATATACTGCGGCTCATCAGCCGGCAATTCTCCTGCATTCATAGAAGCTGCCACCGCTGTCGGGGCCGCCGTTGCCCGCGCATGTGTGCCTCTTATATATGGCGGAGGCCACATGGGCATGATGGGCGCAGCCTCACGCGCATGCCGCGAGGCAGGTGGCACCACCATAGCCATAATACCGCAGTTCATGGTTGACCGCGGGTGGAACGACAAAGACTCAACCCACACCATCATCACCACCGGCATGCACCGGCGCAAAGAAACCATGGCTTCCCATGCCGCCGGCGCAATCGCCCTTCCAGGCGGAATAGGCACTTTTGAAGAACTCACAGAGCTAATCACATGGCGGCAATTAGGATTATACGACGGTAATATAGTGATACTTAACACTGACGGCTATTATGACCCACTGCTGCAGATGCTTGACCGGGCCATATCAGACGGCTTCATGCCGGCCGACCACCATAACCTGTGGTTCGTGACAGAATCACCTGTGAAAGCTGTTGAGGCAGCTATCACTCCGGTCACAGGTCTAATCCTTAAACCCAAATTCTGATGACCGCACAAGCCGACACAGTCACCTCCCGCATCAGCGAAGCCGATTCCCTGTATATCATCAAGCCGGCCGCAACCGTGTCATCAACCCTTGACACGCGACTTGACACTGCTCTGATCGACGCACGACCCCGCATCGATGTAATACAACCGGTGATGCCGCTGACCCGTGAAGAGATGCAGCCGGCGTGGATGAGCGGTCTTGAACCGGCCTCACGCGTCATGCAACCCGGACATCAATCAGGCTTCCTGATGATACTTGCCTTGATGGCGGTGGTGCTGATATATAATTTCAGACATCTCAGCCGTCTGGTGCACACCTATATGGATGAACTCATAAAAGTGCGCCGCGGCCGCGACAATGTATTTGACGAACGCCCTGCAGGTGACACACGTGTCCTCATACTCCTTATCACGATGGCCATAGTGTGCTGCGGCACATTGCTCTCAACCGCAATAGCCGATACCCCAGGTGCACCGGGCCTCACCAATCTCAGCGGAGGCAAGGTTGCCGCAGTAACCACCGTGGCAGCACTATACTACTTCGCTCTGCTTTGCGGGTACAATCTTGTAGGATATGCCTTCACCACCCCCGAGCAACAACGCGACTGGGTGCGGGGCTACAATGCCTCCCAGGCATTGCTGGGGCTTGCCCTTGTCATTCCGGCCACTCTGGCTATTTTCTATCCTGAAGTGACATCAACGGTAGTTTTAATATCACTGTGCATATATCTGGCGGCACGTTTATTGTTTATTTTCAAAGGTTTTAGAATTTTTTACACCAATTTTGGCTCATTACTCTATTTTATTTTGTACCTTTGCACCCTGGAATTAATACCTTTAATTTTTGTATACAAATGCTCGCAAACGGTACTTCACCACACCATTTGATGAGTCAAAAAGCAAAACTATAGTGAAAGTTAACAAAATCTTAGTATCGCAGCCAAAGCCTTCATCTGAAAAATCGCCTTATTTCGAGCTGGCCCAAAAACATGGTGTTGAGATTGTTTTCCGCCCCTTTATTAAGGTTGAAGGCCTCACTCCACGTGAATTTCGCGCCCAGAAAATAGCGATTCCTGAACACACAGCAATCATTTTCACAGCAAAAACGGCCATTGACCATTTCTTTCGCCTGTGCGAGGAAATGCGCATTACAATGCCCGACACTCAAAAATACTTTTGTACCTCTGAAACCATTGCCAACTATTTACAAAAATATATAATTTACCGCAAGCGCAAGATATTCTTCCCCAAAACAGGTAAATTCGCCGACATGCTGCCCCAGATGGTGCGTCACAAAGACGAAAAATACCTTCTTGCCGTGAGTGATGTCAACAGCGGCACCGAAGCCGAACTTCTCGAAAAGAATAAGATAAACTATAACCGCGCGGTAATATACCGCACGGTAAGCAACGACTTCGGCCCCGACGAACCTCTCGATTATCAGATGCTTGTATTCTTCAGCCCGCAGGGAATTGACTCGTTGGGTAAGAACTTCCCCGACTTTGAACAAGGCGACACTGCAATAGCCACATTCGGCGCCACCACCGCCAAGGCTGCCCGTGACGCCGGTCTGCGTGTGGATATTGAGGCTCCCGCACCCAACATACCTTCAATGCCGGCCGCCATAGACCAATTCCTCTCAGCGCAGAAAAAATAATAGCTTAGCCTCCACACACAATGTGCCGGAGACTGCCATCGTCAACGCAATGAAAGGCCTGAGGCTATATAAAAAGGAAAAATTATGCTCTGCCGTAGCTATAGACTCGCTCTTTAGCCGCGGCAGTGGCGCTTTCAGCAACCTGGCTTATCCGTTGCGCGCTGTATGGCGCGAGAATCCACGCCGACACAGTGACTCCAGCATCGCTTTTGTAATCAGTGTACCAAAAAAAAGGCTCAGACACGCTGTTGACCGAGTTAGCATGCGGCGAAAAATCCGAGAGGCTTACAGGCTCAACCGTCTTGACTTCCAACCGCCAGAAGGTTTAAAGATTGACCTTGCTTTCATATACGTGGCTGACAAAATTCTTGACTATAAAGCTATAGAACGGGCAATGAAACGTATTTTATCACGAGTAAGCGATACAGCGGCAACCTCAATCCAATCTCCTCATGCTGATGAACCCTCTCAAAATCCTTGACCGCCTGACAGCCCGTTTACTACGACTTACAGTTATATTCTATCAACGGTGTATATCGCCCATGACTCCACAGTCATGCCGGTTTACCCCCACCTGCAGCCAATACGCACTCGAAGCATTTCAGCGACACGGTGCAGTAAAAGGCCTGTGGCTCACATTACGCCGCATATCAAGATGTCACCCGTGGGGAGGCAGCGGCTATGACCCTGTGCCATGAAACGCCCTCTTGACCATTATAAAGACATCCACAGCCACAACCTACAGGTTGCCACACGCGGCGACACACTTGTGAGCATCACTCCCGACACTCATATTGAAGACGGCGGCCACTACTCTGTAGGTATCCATCCATGGACTACAACTTCAGGAGCTCCGGCTTTATCCACGCTTAAGAAACTGGTGGAGAAAAGCCGTCGCACAGAAGTAAAAGCCATAGGCGAATGTGGATTCGATACCCTGCGAGGAGGAGATCCTGAGGTCCAACAAAAATTATTTGATTTTCATGCACGACTTGCGGCACGCACAGGCAAGCCGCTCATAATTCATGCCGTAAAAAGCAACAATCAGCTCTTCACAGCAATAAAAAAGCACTCCCCGACTCCTGGAATGTGGATAATTCACGGTTTCCGGGGAAAGCCCGAACTTGCCACGCAGCTTGTAAAAGCCGGTTACTCGTTGTCATTTGGCAAACACTTCAATGCCGATGCCATGAAAGTGATTCCTCCCGCACGGCTATATCGGGAAACCGATGATCAGGAAGGATAGACCGTATTCTCAGGACCAAGATGCTCCAGTACTTCCGAGAGGAAACGACCGGCAGCAGCTTTCGCCCCCGGAAGATCATTGTAAGTATAATTTCCGCAGTCACGTGCCGTGGCACCCGGGATCTCTCCCTCAAACCCGGCAATGAATGAGAACGTGTCACGAAGCAATCCCGCAATGTCAGCAGGTTCAAGAAACCCTTGCATTATAAGATAATTGCCTGTACAGCATCCCATAGGACCCCAATATACCACCCGATCTTTCCACTCAGGATTATTGCGGAGGTATGTAGCGGCAAGATGTTCCATGGCATGGAGCGCCCGCGGATCAAGGGCCGCCTCACGGTTAGGTTCAGTCAGACGCACATCAAATGTGGTGATGACATCACCTGACGGGGTAATATCACGGCGCGACACATACACCCCGCGCAAAAGGCGAAAGTGATCAATGGTGAAACTTGCAATTTTTTCCATAACTTATATTTATGCACAAATTTACACATAATCCGCGATATTTTGCTTAAATTTGTAGATTGAAAATAAACGCAAATTATGAAAAGATTTCTCACAACACTCGCGATATTGGCTTCACTGGCCACTGCAAATGCCGAAATTAATTCATTTACAATAAGTTTTGGGTCTGACCATTCAAGCACACAGTCACTTGACAACAGTGATTTCACCGATGCAGTCAGCAAAGGGCGTGGATATATAGCAGAAGTGACAAGTGTGGTCAATGTTTTTCCGGAAGTCGGTTCAGTAAAACTGTCAAGTTCCAAGACTAATGGAAAATTCAACATCCACCTCGCTTCCGGCGCATGCATAATACCGGAGTATTACGAAATAGTAGCAGCCCGCTACAATAACAACCGTGATGCACAGGCTTCTATCATGCTCAACTCAGAGACTGTATATATTCCCGATACCGAATTCACATCATACCGCATAGATGTACCGGCCATACAGCCTCAGAAAATCACAAACCTCATCCTTGATGCTGACAAGCGTGTATATCTGCAATCAATAACAGTTTATTACGACACTGCCAACGGCACTGTAGAACCGGAGAAAGAGACTGTGGCCACACCACAGTTTACTCCGGCAGGCGGTAACATCACCAAAGGATCCGTTGTTGCCATATCATGCTCAACCCCTGATGCCGAAATACATTACACTACCGACGGTTCCGATCCCTCACCGCTAACACTGCGTTACACAGAACCCATAGTAATAAACTCGGCTACAGTTATACGAGCAATAGCTTGTAAAGAAGGTATGAGTGACAGTTTTGTAGCAGAAGCCTCATTCACCGTATCGGATTCACAGGCCGAACAACAAGCTTTCTTCAATTTCAACGAACCCGGCACTCTGCATCCGGCCATTGAAGAACCGGGCCGATCTGAATGGATAGACCTGAACAACCGCAGTTTTACAGATATGGATGCAGCCGTTACTTTCACAGCCTCTGACGCAGGCAACACCCACGTGCGACTGTATCATTCCTATGATGCAGGATGCGATGTGCGAATATATGACGGTGAAACTATCACAATCTCGTCAATGAACCCGTCAATGCATCTGGTACGCATAGAATTTGAAGCCAGCGAATCAGGTACTTCAAATATTGAATTAGAACCGTCAGCCGGAGAATTCGATCTGTGGGACTACACATGGAACGCACCTGATGATGAAACCATTGATTCAGTAGTGCTTACATCATTCCAGCAAAGCCGCATAAAGACCATGACAGTTTACATGAGCCACAACAGCGGAATAGCTGGAATTGATTATGACCGCGATGAACCCGCAACATACTACAACATAAACGGAGTCAGAGTAGGCGCAGCAGTTCCTTCACCTGGTTTTTATATAAAAGTCACCGCCGGCGGTGCCAAAAAGATCATCGTAAAATAAAGCCCGAAATTTGTAAATATGGAGAGATTTAAGCAATGGTTCAAGAACCCGCAGGTGTGGGGATTCTTTGTTTCGCTGGCCGTATTGGCAGCAGTGTCGATAGCCTTTTTCTATCCCGACAATTTCGATGGTAACTCACTGCGCCAGGCTGACATGCAACAAGGTGCAGCTAACGGTCAGGAAGGTAAACTGTTCTATGAAGAAACCGGCGAACAAGCTCTGTGGACCGATGCCCTTTTCGGTGGAATGCCTACATTCCAGATATCTCCTACATATCCCTCCAACCGCCTGTTCACATGGATGAACACAGCTTACGGATTAGGTCTTCCGGCCCCATCAAACCTGCTGTTCATGATGATGGCCGGATTCCTCATTCTACTGTTCGCCATGAAAATGAGATGGTACTATGCGCTGATAGGCGCGATAGCATGGGGATTCTCTTCATATTTCGTAATAATAATAGGTGCCGGCCATATATGGAAATTCGTCACTCTCAGCTATATTCCACCCACCATTGCCGGGCTTGTGCTTACTTACCGCGGCCGTTACATAGTTGGCAGCAGTCTTACAGCCCTGTTCGCCATGTTGCAGCTCAACGCCAACCACCCCCAGATGTCATATTACTTTGCATTCGTGATGCTTGCACTTGTAATAGCATGGTTCATTGAAGCTTTGAAAACCAAAACTGTGCGTAGATGGACCATGGCATCAGTCTTCACACTCGCTGCAGGAGCGCTCGCAATAGGTGCAAATCTACCGAGCCTTTACAACACATACGAATATTCCAAAGAAACAAAACGTGCACAAAGCGAACTTACACCGCTTACCCAGGCAGCCGGAGGCGATGCTTCATCAGCTTCAAAACCTACCGGCGGTATGCCACGCGAACAGATAGTGGGGTGGAGTTACGGACAATCTGAATCATTCTCACTGTTAGTGCCAAATATCAAAGGTGGTGCCAGTGCCCGCCCTGAAAAAGGCAACATGGTGTTCAATTCCCTTGACCGCCTTGATGAAGCACGTCAATATGACAATCAGGCAACTGGAGCTCTGCTACCCTACATGCCGCAGTATTTCAACGATTCAGAAGGTACGAACGGACCCGTATATGTAGGCGCGGCAGTGTGTCTGCTGTTCCTTTTGGGTTGTTTCATCATAAAAGGGCCTGTAAAATGGGCACTACTCGTCATGTCAGTAGTATCTCTGCTGCTCGCATGGGGTGAGAATTTTGCCTCGCTTACTGATCTGTTTATCTATAATTTTCCGCTTTACAATAAATTCAGAGCGGTTGAAAGCATCCTCGTCATAGCTGAATTCACAATGCCGTTACTGGCTATAATGGCTCTTGCTAAAGTATTCACTACACCCGATGCTCTCAAGGTTTACAGCAAACCAATGATTATATCAGCGGGCATCTGTATCGTTATTTGCCTTGCCGCATGGCTCACACCCGGTGTTTTCGGCGACGCCATCACTACTCAGGATCAGTCTACAGCCCAGGCTTTAGCATCACAGGTTGTAGAAATGGGCAGACAATACGGCTATTCTGAAGGCGACCTGCAAGGAATGGTATATCAATATTCATTGTCAAATCCGGCAAATGCAGAAGCTATTAAATCGCTCAGATATGGAATGTTGCGCGCCGATGGATTGCGATCACTTTTCTTCATACTTGTAGTATGTGTGGCTTTCTATTGCTACTCAAAAAAATGGTGCAGCAAGACCATAGCGATAGCGGCAGTAGGTTTATCAATCCTCATTGATCTCTATACGGTAGATAAACGCTATGTATCCAACGACAGCTTCGTAACAGTGACAGCTTCAACACCTGAATTCGTTCCCGATGACATCGACAGCTTCATTCTTCGTGACACTTCACATTACCGTGTGCTTGATATTCCCGGTTTTTACAAAGCTGACAGATCTTTCTTTCACAATATGATCGGAGGTTACCATGCGGCTAAATTAAACCGATATGAAGACCTTATACAGCGCCAACTCGGATATGTAACACAAACCGGTTACTTCCCTGAATTACGCGAAGACTCTGTAAGAGCTTCCTATCCTGAAGAATCACGCGCCATGGTAGACAAACTTGCAGCCGTTTACCGTATACTTGACATGTTAAATACCCGTTACATAATTACCGGCGAACAGGACAGCCCGCTTGCCATAAATCCATCAGCACTCGGGAATGCGTGGCTTGTCTCCGACATAAAATATGTAGAGAATGCTGATGCTGAGATGCAGGCGCTTGAAACCCTTGATCCTTCTCGCGAAGCAGTTGCTGATGCCCGGTTCGCCACCATACTCGGAAACGCAGGTGGATCTCTAATGCCGGGAGATACCATAAAACTCGTCTCATATACCCCCAACAAACTTACCTATCATAGCAATACACAATCGCCGGCCATAGGTGTTTTCTCCGAAATATGGTTTCCATGGGGTTGGAAAGCAACTATTGATGGCCAAAATGTACCTTTGGGGCGAGTGAACTATGTGCTGAGGGCGTTGGCTATACCCGAGGGAAGTCATGATATTACCATGACTTTCGATCCTGATTCACTCCACATTACAGGTAATATAGCTTATGCATCGGTTTCCTTGATTTACATGCTGCTGCTTGCTGCAATGTTCATTGAATACCGCCGCATAGCATCATCAGGCAAAAAGAAGTAAAAAATGTGGTTTTGGCAGGCTTTCAGGAGGCTGAGACATAGCAAAGGTTTCGGTGTGCACTCACCATCGGCCTATCAATTCATAACTGATGTAATTCATCCGTTACCATACTACACATATTACGCCTACCCTACCCTGCCTAAGCCATATTGCAATATATCGGCTGAACTTATATTCCGCACAGTAGCATTTCTAACACCTGCAACTGTGGAAATTGCAGGCTCCGACATATCACAAGTAAAGAAAGTGGCAACAATTGTCCACGCCGCCCATCCTGTTAAAATCATATCAGAGGGTGAAGCCGATATGATGATATGTCTTGACTCAGTGTCAACTGTGAAAAGCCGATGGAAACATGCCATGATAAATAACCTTGAACATCCGGTAATGGATGACATAAAAAAAGCATCCACAGGTCATATATTCATGAGCCGTAAAGCAGCAATATTCATAAATACCCGGGTTCCTCACCAGATATTTGATGTCTCTTTTTAAGTCTACAATTGGAAACTGATTTTCAATTTCTGCTTAATATATAATCTACCAAGGCTTTATTATAAGTAGCCATGAGCGAAGTCGCAAAATCCTTGCTGTTGAATTTTTTTACATGCCAGCGACCTGCTTCTACAAGCCGGTCATGTAAATAGCGTTTTTCAAGTATAGAATTTATAGCATCTGCGGTAGCTTTCACATCATCGGCACTTACATACAGAGCACCAGGTCCTCCGGCCTCTTCAAGGCATGATCCTGTGCAAGCCACAACAGGTGTACCGGAATTCAATGATTCTATAACAGGTATTCCGAATCCTTCATATCTGGAAGTATAAGCAGATACTTCCGCACCTGAATATAAATAAGGTAAATGATCAAAAGGTACATTTTTCAACCATTTCACTCTATTGGAAAGGTTGAGTTTGCAAATAGTTTTCTCAACTTCCATTCCATACTTTCTTTCACTTCCGCCCACTATCACCAGTTTCACATCTTGTGGCAAAGCCTCAAGAGCCCTGACTGTCAACAACTGGTTTTTCCGCGACTGCACAGTTCCAACAGAAATGATATATCTTCCCACAATACCGTATTTATCGAGCACTTCCTTCCGTTTTTCATAATCGATGTGTTGAGAGAATATTGGATCACATCCTTGATATATCACATCTATCTTTGCCGGATCTATACTCCAATCCTGAACAATATCGTCGCGTGTTTTTTCACTTATGGCAATGATACGTGTGGCACGGCGTGCAGATGCACGATACTTCATATCATAGAGCATACGGTCTACCGCCGCATAGTCCTGCGGCACGCGCCGCCATATAAGATCATGAACAGTCACCACAGTAGGACAAGGCATCGGACCTACAGGTATTTCATTGCTCAATCCATGGAAAATATCAATTCCAGTGGCGGCAACATCACTGCCCATTGTAAAAGTGCGCCACAAAGCAGGACATTTTTTCCATAACCCCGGAGTTGAAAAAACATCAATATTATCCCGCATCAGCAAAGGTTCAATACGCTTGTTTTCTCTTACCTTTGTAGTGAAAAGCACATATTTGTTATGCGGATATACCGCAGCCATTGTCGCAGCCACGAGACGCGAATAATTGCCAAGTCCTGTATTGTTGAGAAACGCCCTCTTGGCATCAAAACCTATAGTAAGAGATTGCTTGTTTTTCATAATGGCTGTAAAGTTAAGCATATTTTTTTACTCAAAAAACTATGTTGATAACTATGTTGATAAAGTGTAGAAAAAGCTGTTTATAATGTAAATACCAATCATCATAAAATATAATCAATATAGGCGACTTAAATGTTATTAACCCTCATCATCATAAAAAGAGCACGTTTTTATACATGTTTTTGAAGTTATTTCGCAAAGAATTTATTAACTTTGCACTTTATAAACATGATGTTGATAAAGTTTGAAACTTTTTGATAATCAACAACAACAAGTGTTGATAACAGGTAGATAAACAGAGCTTTTCATTCAATAACCCGAAAAAGCAAGTTTAATCCCATAAAGTTATTGAACTTTTTAACACCCCATTATTATTATTACCTTTTTATTAGGTCTGAAATTTTTCTTTTAAAAATATAGAAAAATAAAAAAATGGATGTTGAAAACCGCATGAGCAAAGAACAGCTTAAGCAAAAAATAGAAATTCTGAAGAAGGAAAAAAAGGCTGTGATTCTGGCCCACTATTACCAACAGGGAGACATTCAGGATATAGCTGATCATATAGGTGATTCCTTGGCTTTGGCTCAATATGCAGCCAAGCTTGATGATGCAGAGATCATAGTATTATGCGGTGTACATTTCATGGGAGAGACAGCCAAACTGCTCTGTCCTGATAAAAAGGTGATAGTGCCAGATGCTTCGGCCGGTTGTTCACTTGCCGACAGTTGTCCGGCTGAGGATTTCGAGAAATTCATAAACGCTCATCCAGGTCATACAGTTGTATCGTACGTTAACACATCTGTTGGAGTGAAAGCCCTCACAGATATACTTGTGACTTCAGGCAATGCCCGCAAGATCATAGACACACTCCCCAGTGATGAAAAAATAATATTCGGTCCTGACCGTAATCTTGGTAATTATATAAACAGTATCACCGGGCGCAATATGGTGTTGTGGGATGGTGCATGCCATGTACATGAGCAATTCTCGCTTGAAAAAATAATGGAGCTTAAGAAGCAGCATCCCGATGCCGAGGTTCTTGTGCATCCTGAATGTAAGCGGCCATTGGTAATGATAGCTTCAAAGGTTGGTTCCACTGCCGCGCTGCTTGATTACGCCCGTAATTCAGAAGCCAAAGAGTTTATAGTGGCAACTGAGAGCGGAATCTTGCACAGCATGCAGAAAGATTGTCCTGACAAAACATTCATTCCTGCCCCTCCCAACGACTCTACATGTGCATGCAATGACTGCTCGTTCATGAAACTTAATACTCTCGAGAAGTTGTACCGCTGCCTGCGTGACGAAACTCCGGAGATTACAATTGATCCGGCGCTTGCTGACCGTGCACGGCGCCCTATCGAGCGAATGCTCAGTCTTTCTTAAACAGAAAAATTAAACCGATTACAATGGAATACAAACATCGCGAAATAGAACAGCGCTGGCAACAGCAATGGAAAGAAAACAAAACCTATAAGGCTGAAATAGATAAAAACAGACCTAAATTCTATGTACTTGACATGTTTCCATATCCATCGGGAGCAGGTTTGCACGTTGGTCATCCATTAGGTTATATAGCAAGCGATATTTATTCACGTTATAAGAGATTGCAAGGTTTCAATGTGTTGCATCCAATGGGTTATGACTCATATGGACTTCCGGCCGAACAATATGCGATCCAGACAGGTCAGCATCCTGAAAAGACCACAACCGAAAATATAGCACGTTATCGTTCCCAACTCGATAAAATAGGTTTTTGCTATGATTGGGATCGTGAAGTACGCACATGTGATCCCGGATATTATAAATGGACCCAATGGGCATTTATTGAGATGTTCAATCATTACTATGATACAGCTCTTGATAAGGCTATGCCCATCGCAGATCTAATATCACACTTCGAACAAAACGGCACTGCCGGTCTGAATGCCGCAGCAGGTAAGGAAATGGAATTCACAGCCGACCAGTGGAAGGCCATGAATGAAAAAGAGCGTTCCGAGGTATTGATGAACTACCGCATAGCTTATCTTGGAAATACCATGGTAAACTGGTGTCCGCAACTTGGAACCGTACTTGCCAATGATGAAGTGAGCGAAGGCCTGAGTGTGCGTGGAGGATATCCTGTTGAACAAAAACTCATGTACCAGTGGTGTCTGCGTGTTTCAGCTTATGCAGGTCGCCTGCTTGAAGATCTTGAAAAACTTGACTGGACTGATTCTCTTAAGGAGACGCAACGCAATTGGATAGGCCGCAGCGAAGGTGCAGAAATGAAATTCAAGGTTGCCGGAACCGATATTGACCTTGATATTTTTACTACCCGTGCCGACACTATTTTCGGTGTCACATTCATGGTTCTTGCTCCGGAGAGCGAGTATGTATCACAGGTTACAGCGCCTGAACACCGTGAAGCTGTTGATGAATATCTTAAGGCTGTGAAACACAAGACTGAACGTGAGCGCATGATTGACAAGAAGGTTTCAGGTGTTTTTACAGGATCATACGCTATAAATCCTCTTACCGGAAAGAATATTCCAATATGGGTAAGCGATTATGTACTTGCAGGTTATGGTACAGGAGCCATCATGGCAGTTCCTGCCCACGACAGCCGCGACTACGCGTTTGCGCGGGCATTTGATCTACCGGTGATTCCTCTTATCGAAGGAGCTGATGTGTCAGAACAGAGTTTTGATGCCAAGGAAGGAATAATGATCAACAGTTGCGGTCCTGAACTTGATTTGAACGGACTTCAGGTTAAGGATGCTATAGCCGCCACAAAAAAATTTATAGAGGAGAAAGGTATTGGTCGGGTGAAGGTGAATTATCGCCTTCGCGATGCAATATTCAGTCGTCAACGTTACTGGGGTGAGCCATTTCCTGTATATTACAAAGACGGCATTCCACACATGCTGCCCATTGATAAATTGCCTCTGCGGTTACCGGAGATAAGTGAATATCTGCCTACCGAGAAAGGTGAACCGCCGTTGGGCCGTGCCGAAAATTGGAAAACAGAGGAAGGTTATCCTCTTGAACTTAATACAATGCCCGGTTTTGCAGGTTCAAGCGCTTATTATCTGCGTTATATGGATCCCCGCAACGATGAACAGCTCGTATCAGAGGAAGCAAATGGATATTGGCGTCAGGTTGACCTTTACATAGGTGGTACGGAACATGCTACCGGTCATCTCATTTACAGCCGTTTTTGGAACAAGTTCCTTTACGATCTTGGCAAAGTGTGTGAGAATGAACCATTCCGCAAGCTTGTAAATCAAGGCATGATTCAGGGCCGTACAAGTTTTGTATATCGTATAAAGGATACAAATACGTTTGTTAGCCTTGGTCTTAAGGATAAATACGACACAACACCAATCCGCGTTGATATATCCCTGGTTAGCAATGATGTTCTTGATACAGAAGGTTTCAAAAAATGGAGACCTGACTTTGCCACGGCCGAATTCATTCTCGAAGACGGTAAATATATCTGCGGATACGCGGTTGAAAAAATGTCGAAATCAATGTTCAATGTAGTTAATCCTGATGATATTGTTGAACGTTACGGAGCCGACACCCTGCGTCTGTATGAAATGTTCCTCGGACCTCTTGAGCAATCAAAACCATGGGATACGAACGGTATAGACGGAGTAAACCGTTTTATCAAGAAATTGTGGGCGTTATTCTATAAAGGTGACACATTGCTGGTCGATGATTCCAAACCTGCACCCGAAGATCTCAAGATCATACATACACTCATTAAAAAAGTAACAGGCGACATTGAGAATTTCTCCTACAATACATCTGTAGCTGCATTCATGATATGTGTTAATGAACTTACCCGCCGTGGATGTCATTCACGTGAAGTGCTTGAAGATCTTGTAGTTGTTCTGGCTCCTTTTGCTCCGCATGTGGCTGAGGAACTCTGGCATTCGGCTCTCGGTCACGACACCACTGTGTGTGATGCCAAATGGCCGGCATGGAATGAGGATTTTCTCAAGGAATCCACGGTTAACTACGCTGTATCTTTTAATGGCAAGGCCCGCTTCAATATAACCGTAGACGCCGCCACTCCACGCGAGGAGGTTGAAAAGATTGCACTTGCACATGAAGGTGCCGCAAAATGGATTGATGGGAAGCAGATACGTAAAATAATTGTTGTACCAGGCAAGATTGTGAATATTGTTGTAGGCTGAAACGCAATAAAATAAACAAAAAGCCGTTTAAACTACGATGAAAAAGGAAATTGTGTTTGCTACCAATAACGCCCATAAGCTTGCCGAGATTCGCAGCATTGTGGGTGATAGCTTCCACATATTGTCACTTGCCGACATAGGTTGCCATGATGATATACCCGAGACATCCCCTACCCTTGAGGGTAATGCCGTTATGAAAGCCCGTTGGGTCAAGGATCGCTACGGCTATGATTGTTTTGCTGATGACACAGGTCTTGAGGTAGACAGTCTTGGAGGTGCTCCCGGAGTGCATTCAGCACGCTATGCTCCCGGAGAAGGTCATGACAGTGCGGCCAATATGGCTCTTTTGCTTGAGAATCTCAGGGGTAAAGTTGACAGAAAGGCACGTTTCCGTACTGTTATAGCACTTATCCAAGGTACTGAAACCCACGTTTTCGAGGGTTCGGTAGATGGAGAGATAATAGATCAACCTGCTGGTTGCGGGGGATTCGGATATGATCCCGTGTTCAAACCATGCGGTTGGGATATAACTTTTGCTGAAGCGTCGCCCGAGGATAAAAACAGTATTTCGCATCGTGGCCGCGCAACACGTAGCCTTATCAGTTTTTTGTTGCATAAACCTACCTAAAAAATAAGAATTGTTATCCATGATAAAAAAAATCTTTCTCCTTTTAGCTCTGATTACAGGTGTGCATGCTGCTACAGCACAGCATGCTCCCGGTTCGTGGAGGGTATTTCCTATGTCGGGCGAATTTTTCGACCAGGTGATTGATACATCTTCCAAAGTATATTATATCACGGGTGGATCTCTCTACAGTTATGATAAAGAATTTGACGAAACGGTATATTATACCCCGGGCAGTCGTATATCACAGAGCGGTATACAGAAATTGTATTACAACGACATCAACAATTACCTGATGGTTGTATACAATAATTCTAATATAGATCTCATATATTCCGACGGCCGTGTAGTGAATATGCCTGAGATAAAAGATGCAAACATCACTGCTGACAAAACCATAAATGATGTTTCTTTCAATAACAACTCAATATACATAGCCACAGGTTTCGGATTGGTTGTTTATGATGATCAGAATCATGTGGTGAAAGAAAGTGCCATACTTGGTAAATCAATACCTCATGTGGTTGCCAATGATGATTTCGTATTCATCAATGTTGATTACGCATTCTTTTCTTCTCCCATTGAAGAGCGTCATAACAGCCTTGATAAATTCACCAAGCTCGCAGGAGTGGTAATGGAGCAACTGATTCCGATTGATTCCAATAACATATTGTTTGTCAATGGCACAGGTGCTAATGCCACTATTTATAAACTTGTGGTTAATGCCCCGGTATCAGCTTATTTTTCGCGTGTGGTAGCTGTTCCTAACCTTGTATCATTCTATAAATATCGTGACGGTTTTATTGCACAGTGCGATAACGGTCTTGTATTGTTTGATACAGCCGGTAATGTGACATCCACTGTGGCTCTGAATGAAGTTTTTGATAATCAGATTCTTGCCACATACTCGGGCCTTAACAGCATGTGGGGTGCCGATAACGATGGTATAGCGCGTTATAAGATAGAGAACAATGCATATACTACCTTGTCGGAAAAATTCAGGCCGGCTTCCTCGCAGCAGTTTGGTGCCGGTTATTGTCAATCTTCTCCTGATGGTTCAGGTGTTTATGTTACACGCATTGGCATGAGTGAATATCATCATGCCGGCGACGCAGGTTGGTCGCAGCACCTGCCTTTCATATGCGAGCGATACGACTGGACCGACGGTACTTTTACTCCCGTTTATCCTTATGGAGTAAGAAATACATCAAGTGAGTCACAACTGGAAGCTGATTTACGTAACAGTAAATATTTCTATGGCGGTCCGGGCAACACTCTTATTGATCCGGTTGACCACGATCTCATCTACCATGCCAACAACTTTGAAGGTCTTATCATTATAAAAGACAGGGAAGTGTTACATGAGATAACAAGTAGTGTCATACCCAACCGTAATTCATGGAACTCACGAGTAGAGTGCATTGAATTTGACCAGATGGGTAACCTGTGGATAGGGGTGTGGGCCTATAAAGACAGCCCGTTTGCCGTGCTTCCTAAAGCAGCTGTTGACAAGTTGCGCCGCGATCCGTCTTCAATAGTGAGAAGCGATTTTATAAAACCATCATGGCCTGCTGATGATGAAGGTAAGTGTGATATGCGCCTCGTTGCCATTCCCGGTACCAACAAGCTCTTCCATATCCGTGGATCATATGGCGGACCAATGATTGGTTATGATACGAAGGGTACATCATCGTTTACTGATGACTCTTTTGTATCTTACACTTCATTTGTTGATCAAGACGGTACACAGAGCACCCCGACATTCAAGACATGCGTGACCGTGGATAAGAACAACCACGTGTGGGTAGGTACCTCGGCCGGTGTTTTCGTAATAAGGGATATTGATCAGTTGGGAGTTGATGCCGGCACTGACCGCCTTAATGTGATAAGGCCCAAGGTCTCGAGAAATGACGGTACAAACTATGCTGACTATCTGCTTTCGAGCGAACTTATCTATTACATAGCTGTGGATCCATCAAACCGTAAGTGGATAGCAACACAGGCTTCGGGTGTTTATCTTGTGAATGAAGACGGCACAGAGATTCTTGAACATTTCAATACAGACAACTCGCCGCTCCTGTCTAATGAAGTATATACTGTTGCATGTGATTCCAACAGCAACGATGTGCTTTTAGGCACCCCTGACGGTATGTTCTTATACAGTTCGACATCTGCTCCGGCTTCAGATGACTATTCCGAGGTATATGCGTTTCCAAATCCGGTGCGCCCAGAATATACCGGATGGATTACCATCAACGGCCTTATGGACAATTCTCTCGTGAAGATTGCTGACATGCAGGGTAATGTGTTCTGGGAAGGAACTTCCGAAGGAGGCATGGTGGTATGGGACGGATGCAACCGTGACGGAAGCCGTGTGCGTTCGGGCGTATACATGGTGTATGCTTCGCAAAACAGCTCGGGTGAATCATCAGGTGCTGTTACAAAAATTGTTGTGATTAACTGATAGTGCAGTTCAATGGTTTCAATACTAAAATATATTGACGAAACAGACAAAAGCCTCGGTATCGCGGGCATGGCCATTTCTTTGGTAGCCTGTGACGGCGATGAATATCTCTCGGCCGTGTCTATGGAACCGGGTGATGAACCCCTCGCCATGGCCGAGGAATTTTTCTTCAGCGGCAATCCGCGTTTTTCAGCTAAAATAGCTTGGAATGAGCTTTTAAAACAGTATCAGATAACACTTGCCATGTTGCTCGGCAATGTGATATGCCGTGCTTTTGCGGCTGGGCACTCACCATCGTCTCAAGTTATGGACGCTGTGCGCAAGATTGCATGTGAGCATGGAGCTGAGTTCTGCGAACTTGATACTGATGAGATAGAAGGCCTGTTCAATAAGAATTATGCTTACTATAACCGTCTTTTCAGCCATCCCACTGTGAATGTTGTGGCCCGCGATTTTGCCGGCACACTCCGCGACCGACGGCGCATGACTGCCGGCGAAGTGCTTGAGGCGCTTCATAGGCTCAACTCCCTATGAAAATATTACTTTTAGGCGATTACAGTAATTTCCATCCTGCATTAGGAGCGGCGCTCGCACGACAGGGACATGATGTTACAGTGGCGTCAGATGGTTGTTCATGGATGGACACACGGCGTGCGATTGATCTGTCGCGTAAAGTAAAAGGCCCCTTTGGAGGGGCTTTGCTTTTTTCTAAAATGCTTACTACACGGCAGCTGTCAGGATATGATGTGGTGTCGTTGATAAACCCTTCATTTGTTACTCTCAAGCCATCACGCCTTAAGATTATATTTGACAGGCTGCTCCGGCATAATGGCAAAGTATTTCTCAACGCATGCGGCACCGATAAGGCATATATGGATATGCTGACCGCTACCGATTGCCCTTTGACTTATTCCGAATATACTAATCCCGACGGCTCCCGCAATGAGTTTACATCTGAATTCCTTGCAGCCGATCGACTGTGGCAGCAGGGTGCGATAGCTGATTTCTGCGAATATGTTTATGACCGCGTGGCAGGAGTAACCACCGCGTTATATGAATACGATCTTGCTATGCGCCGACGTTTTCCTGACCATATGGTTGCATATAGCGGAATACCCGTTGATTTGGCCTCTGTGAAGCCCCTGGAACGCCCGTTGGCCATCGGGGAATGTATTTCCTTGTTTCTTGGTCGCGATCGCCGTAGAATGGCTTTTAAAGGTACAGACCGTCTTGGCCGTATAGCCAAGGCTGTAGCTGAGGATAATCCTGATCATTGTAGGCTTGAGATTGTTGAAAATCTTCCGTTTCGCGAGTATGTCAGGCGTCAGGCTGCCGCCGATGTTGTGATAGACCAGTTGTATTCGCTTACTCCCGCCACAAATGCTCTTATGGCAATGGCACGCGGACAGGTGGCAGTGAGCGGTGCGGAACCACAATTTTATGAGTTCATAGGTGAAAAAGATCTGTTGCCCGTGGTAAATGTGGTACCTGATGATGAAGCCATATATGCCACTCTACTTGATCTTGTATTGCAACCCGGGCTTGTCAGAGCCTTGGGAAATATGGGGCGTGAATTTGTAGCCCGTCACAACAGCGCCGATGTAGTGGCCGGGCGCTGCATCAGTTTCTGGTCATCTAAATTATAGATTACGTCCAATCCACCATATAATTATGGTAAGGATAAGCGTTATCAGTGTTGACCGGCTGTATAGAAATGGCCTCATCCGTTTCGGTCCTGATATATATAGCGCGGCTAATGGTAAAGCGAAGAATAATGCGGCGTTGAAGTGCCAAGCGTCTGCTATGCGGCCATGCAGCAATGCGTGTATCGCACGCTGAGAACCGCAACCGGGGCATTGCAGCCCTGTGAGTGTGTGGAAAAAGCATTTTGGCGCCGGCGATGAACAAGGGTCATGCAGACCTATATATGCAAGAAGTGCCGTGCCGCATATAGCAGCGGTCACGGCAAGTATAGTTAAAAGATGCTGAGGTTTCACAGCAGAAACCACGACATTCCTAAAGGAGCGGTTATGAAAGCCAATACTATTGTAAATATCAGCAGCCATTCAGTCAGATTACTCATTGACTTTGCTCCGCTATAGTCACCTGAGTTATATCGTGAAGATGATATGGCACCGGTAATGATTGCTACGACGGCTAACGGTGAGCAGCATAGCACAGCGAGTAATATAGACCATCCGATGTATGTGGGAGGCTGTTTTGTATTCTCTGCATATGCTGATGCCGGGGCATAGTCAGAACTCTGCTGAGTGTGTTGAGTTGTGGTGGAAGCGGCTGGCTGAGGGGTAGGGAATATTGGTTGGGATTGGGTATCAGCATTCCTGAACATAGGCGCTGTGGCCGGTGCTTCGGCTGCTGATGTCCATCCAGGAAGTCCCTCATACCACACTGGGGTAGAGGCTTCAATGGGCAGCTGATGCAGTTGTGATAATTCGTAGGGACCTTGCTGTATGCCGTTCAGATGTATCCAGATTTTCATTTCCAATGCCTGTATGTGAGTGGTGAACCGCCGGGGCCGGGTAGGGGACCCCGGCGGAAATATAGCTTAGAAGAATTTGATTTCTTTGCCAAGGATATCGCCGAGCAGATGATTGGCAAGGCGTGAGGCTCCCAGACGGAAATATTCATTGTCGAGCCATTCCTCTCCCAATATTTCTTTGACGAGGGTATAGTATTTGACGGCATCCTCGGTGGTGGCTACACCTCCCGATGCTTTGAAACCGATCTTTGTACCGGTAGCTTCATAGTATTCCTTTATGCATTGAAGCATGATATATGCGGCTTCGAGTGAAGCGCCGGGATAACCCTTGCCCGTCGAGGTCTTAAGGAAATCAGCACCTGAGAACATGGAAAGGATTGAAGCCTTCTTGATGTCGGCTGCTGTCTTGAGCGCGCCTGTTTCAAGGATAACTTTCAGGCGGGCGTCGCGGCAGGCAGCTTTCTGTTCTATTATTTCATCGCACACGCCTTCGTAGTCATGGTCAAGATAATTACCCACGTTGAATACTATGTCTATTTCATCGGCTCCGGCATCTACGGCCAAGGCTGTCTCGGCAATCTTGACTTCGTTGAACGATTGCGCGGTGGGGAAGGACCCTGACACACATGCCACTTTAACTTTCGAAACGTCAAGAACGGTGCGTACTACACCTGTGAAGTTGGGGAACACACATATGGCGGCTACATTGTTGAGCATGGGATATTCTTCGTCAAATGCATTGACGCGCTCAACGAAGCGTGCTACAGATTGGGGAGAATCGGTAGTATTGAGGGTGGTGAGATCGATTGTGTTAAAAAGGAATTTGTATACATCGCTATTGTTATTTTCCTGAAAGTGCTCGTCAATTATCTTATTGACAGCTGCAGCCACAGCGTTATCATCTTCAATGACAACACTCTTGGCAATGGCATCTTCATATTTGTTGCTCATAATTTATGTATTTTGGTGATTTAATGTCAGTTATGTAGTTTTTCGTTTGAAGCGTGGCGGGCGGTGTCACGCACCGTCTTTTTGTGCATATTGGCGGCAAAAGCTTCCTGAAGATCAATACCGGTCTGATTGGCCAAAGCCATCACCACCCACATAACATCGGCAAGTTCATCGGCGAGATCATCTTTTTCTCCTTCCTTCGCTTTCTGATCGCCATAACGGCGTGCCATGATGCGTGCTACCTCTCCGGTCTCTTCAGCAAGGATTGCCATATTTGTGAGTGGCGAGAAATAACGCACACCCACAGTGGTTATCCATTCGTCAACTATCTGTTGCGCTCTGCGCAGAGTGATGTTATCTTTTTCCGTATTCATAATAACTAAACACACAAAGTTACAAAAATTCCATAACAAACAGCACCTTTTTCAAAAAAATAACCCACGGTCATCTCCATAGTCACTCATCGGCTGCACATGACCGATTTATACCGGTACTCAGTCCTTTTATATAAGCATTCTTTAAAGAAGGATTTTATAGCATTTTTGCGTAACTTCGCGTCATGGATTACGAATTTGATTTCGGGAGCAGGCATGTGCAGGGCGGTGTGGTCGACGATGTGGCAGTTATGGCAGGTAAAGTGATCATACCTTGCCAGACACACGGGTGCCGGATTGCCGTGATTGGCCGCGACGGCATAGTGCCGGCGCTTGATGAGACCGATGGTATAATAAGTCTTGCACCTGACATACGTATAGGGGTGCGCACTGCCGATTGTGTTCCTATTGTGCTTTTTGCACCTGATATAATGGCTGTGGCTGCGGTGCATGCCGGTTGGAAAGGCACATTGGGAGGTATTGCCGATGTGGCTGTGGAAAAGCTTGGAATGCTTGGTGCGTCGCCTGCGGCTATGATGGCTTGTTTCGGTCCCGGGATATGTGGCGGCTGTTATGAAGTGAGCCGTGAATTGGCCGGAGATTTCGCCTCGGCAGGCTTCAGTGACTGTGTGATCGGTGAGCGTAATGTTGACCTTGAGACAGTGAACATCTCACGCCTTGTGGCAGCCGGTGTGCTTCCCGCAAACATCCATCCCCGTCGTTATTGCACTCTTGAGACACCGGCATTTCCATCCTGGCGCCGGAACTCTACTGCCAGGCGGTTACTTACATGGGTAGGATTAGTCTCCGGAGATTGAGAAGAGTTATTTATAGAGACTAATAATTATTATAAACCACGCGTGATATATCGGCGAATATGCGGTTTATAGTTGAGTCAGGATCGCAGTTGTCCTTTATAAGCACGGCTACAAATGCCTGTTTGCCGCTGCGCGTAGTGAACGCGGCCACATCGCCCGATGCGATGAGCATTCCGGCGGCTGTGCGGTCTGACAACCCTGATTTATGCCCTTTGAAGCTGCCCTGCGGCAATCCTGCGGCAAGTTTATCCCGCCCTGTGGTGCTGGCTTTGAGTAACCGGATTAGATAATTCGTACCCTCAGGTGAGAGTATCTCGCCTGCATATAACCGCGACATCAGGATGCACACAGCCTGCGGGTCGCTTGAATTGTTATAGCTGTGCATTATATCGGCGTGCATCGTTTCCTCGGTTTCTGACAGCTGTACATTACCTGTCCCGAGTGACTGTATGTAGCTGTTTACACTGTCAATGCCACCGGCAAGGTCAATAAGTATGTCGCATGCATTGTTATCGCTTTTAGCTACTGAGAAATACATTAGCCTGTCAATGGTGATGTCAGTTTCACGCCCCTGCACCGAGTCGCGCATCGGACTGTATGTGCCGGTGCGCAGCTGTTTGGCCGGCACGTGTACAATAGAGTCAAGAGGCAGGCCTTTGTGTATCACAGCGGCCGCGATGTGCAGTTTGAAAACACTCATAAGCGGATACAACGAACGGTTGTTGATAAGCAGGGTGTCATCTTCGCATATTACGGCGACTCCGGCCCGGGCTCCGCTTGCATTTATTATTTCAGTTATAGTGTCAGCGGGCGATGGAACGGCCTCGGCATCAGCATCAGTGCCGGACTTAACGCAGCCGCATGACAACAGTATCGTGGTAAGCAGCACAGACAGGATCGGCAGTGTCTTCATAAGTAGTTGTTGTATTTATATTATGCCAGGGAAGCGGCGAGGGTAGCAAGCCTTATTGTATCAGACTGATGCAGGCGCCCGGTGATTGATAGCGTGTCGCCGGCTATGGTCATGTTTTTCATGCGGCCTACGGCCTCAGCCATCAGGCGCCCTGCCACAGGCGCCCACGCTCCGTTTTCAACCAGGCCCACTTTACGGCCTTGCAGGTGTTTTGATTCGATGTGATGCAGGAAATTCGCCATTGCAGGGAATAAGCCACCGTCATAGGTCACTGAGCAAAGCACCATTGAAGACAGGCGGAAAGCTTCGGCCACGGCATATGATACATCGTGGCGGCATAGGTCGAAGAGTACCACCTCGCCGGCTCCGGCTGCCTCAAGCATGGCCCCAAGGCGGCGGGCTGCCTCGGCTGTGCCACCGTAGATCGACGCATATGCCACAAGAACACCTTTGCATTCAGGTTCATAGCGGCTCCATTTGTCATATAGTTTCCAGTAATGTGCGAGATTGTCGGCGATAACTGGCCCATGAAGCGGAGCTATTGTATTGAAAGGAAGTCCTGTGAGTTTTTTCATTACGGCCTGTACACTTGCCCCGAAACGCCCCACAATGTTAGTGTAGTAGCGGCGTCCTTCATCATTCCATGCCTCTCCTGTATGCCCCGATGTCATGGCAAATGTGCCGAAAGCGTCGGCTGAGAACAACACCCCGTCGGTCTTGTCAAGGGTCATCATTACTTCAGGCCAATGCACCATCGGAGCTGTCAGGAATTGCAATGTGGTGTGTCCAAGCGAGAGAGTGTCGCCGTCAGCAACAGTTATGGTGCGGTTGCTGAAATCCACATTCTCGAAGAAATGGGTCAGCATTGTACGTGCTTTGGCTGTGCATATTATCTTAATATCGGGGTAACGGCTCATTAACGCTCCTACGCTGCCCGAGTGGTCTGGTTCAACGTGCTGCACAATCAGATATTCGGGTTCACGGTCAGTGCCGAGCACTGCCTCAAGAGATGCAAGCCAGTCAGTGCACCGGCGTAAGTCAACGGCATCGATCACTGCCGGGTGGTCATCATCAATATAATACGAGTTGTAGGAAATGCCGTTTGGAATCGGATACTGACCCTCGAAAAGGTCAAGATTATCGTCTTCTGCACCTATGAATCTTATATTTTGTGTGATTGAACGCATAATGCTGTATTATTTTATACTGCAAAGTTAGCAATACTTTTGCAGTTACGCAGCTACTTGAATAAATAATAAGCAACTGCGACACAAGGATAAATCCCTGTGATGATTGTTCCGTTATGTCTTGAAAAACATAACGTATATCTATCTGAGAACCAATGCCTCCGATTTGATTCCCGTTTACAATCAGTGTCTTATGATGATTGATCCATTGGCTTGGCGGGTAGCCAGAATAAGCATTTCGGCAATCTGCACATGTGCCGGAGCCTGGGCTGCATACAGCACTGTGTCTGCGATGTCAGTGGCGGTGAGAGGGTCAATCCCTTGGTATACTTTGTCGGCACGGTCATTGTCACCATGAAAGCGTACCCGGCTGAAATTTGTCTCCACAAGTCCCGGTTTTATGAGAGTGACGCGCAGCGGGGTGTCAACAAGGTCTATTCTCAGTCCGTCGGTTATTGCTTTTACGGCAGCCTTTGTGGCGCAGTATACCGCACCGCCTGCATAGGCCGCATCTCCGGCTACACTGCCAATGTTGATTATATGGCCTGTGCCGCGCTTTAGCATGGCGGGAACTATCAGGCGGGTCATGGATAGAAGCCCCTTGATATTTGTATCTATCATGGTTGACCAATCAGTCAAGTCACCTTCATATTCTGGTTCGAGTCCCAGTGCCAGGCCGGCATTGTTCACAAGCACGTCGGGTGTGTCCCATCCTGACGGTAACGAGCTGATAGCATCTTTGATGGCGCTCTGTGATGTGATATCAAATGCCAATGTGAAGCAGTCGTCACCCATGGTTGACTTCAGTTTGTCAAGGGCATCGGTGTTGCGGCCGGTAGCGATGATGCGGTAACCGGCGTTGAAGAATTTTTCGGCGCAGGCAAGTCCTATTCCTGATGTGGCGCCGGTGATAAGTGCGGTTGGTTTCATAATGTTCCTTGTTCAATATGTGTTGCCACGCGGTCGATTATGGCATCCTCGCGGTTCTTATCGGGTCGGAAGTCGCTTTTCAGGCTCACACCGAACAACTTTCCGAATCCTTGCCAGAATGAGGCTCTGAAGCTGCCGAGGAATGCCTTGACTATCTCGTAGCTGGTCTGATTGGTTTCGCGTTGTATAAGCTTTATAAGTATCTTGGCCTGGGAACGGGAGAAACGTTTGAGCACCGGCTTGTATTGTTCGAACAATGCCGATTCCATCTTCTTGAGATATTTCTCACGTTCTTTGGTGGTGGGAAAAGTTTCTATGTATTCGTATGTCTCTACCAAAGTCTCGGCTATGAGTTTGGCATAAGGCAGTGTCAGACGCACATCGCGCACTGTGCGCCAATAAAATTCTTCTTCTTTCCGGTTTCTGAATATTAACTTCGGAAAACATGTCACCTCGTTGAGATGAAGCACAAGGATAGTGTCACCCTCTGTATCAATGCGGTAACTGTAACCGCGATAATAAGGGTTGCGGCCAGTGCCGGGGTCTTCCAATGTGTGATGTTGCGGCGCGCCGATAGCTGTGGCGGCAAACGCCGCCACAGCTATCGGCAATATTATGTTACGTAACTTACACATCTAATGAAATACAGGCCGCATATGCAAAGGTAGCATATCTAATCCAATAACTCCCGGTTTTTTAATATTTTTAATAGTATGGTATGCTATCGCGGGGTAACACGTTTACATGGGCGAGGTGTGGGGAAGCCGTTACGTGTTGCTGTTCCTGCACGGGACAATCAATTGTCTACGTAATTGAACGAGAGTTGCTGAGAAGGATTGTTTACATCAAATGTCATGGTGTTGCCGTTGCGGCTCACATTCAAATTGTGAAGTGTGGTGAACCTGGCGAGATCGCTCGTGACATAGGCACGGGCCTTGAGTCGGGCACTTTCTATATATCCCGGCTTGAGAGAGTCGACCAATGCCGGATGTACACCGCTGATCTTGATGTCGGCCGGATTTGTATTGACCGTTATTATGGAATAATCGAAATGCATCAACAGGTCGTTTACGTCGTCAACATCATAGGTCCATTCACCTTTGGCAAATGCTTGGGCCTGAATGATTGAAGTAAGTTTTGCCATAGTCGTTGACACGGGTTATGATCCGTGTACGAATCTAACAACATGTATGGCCCTATGGTTCAGTGTCAGTTGGCGGTGACAGCGATGCGCTGCGACGATGTCTCGTAGTGAGCATTGTCGGTCGATATAGCAGCGCGGTAGAGGTAAATGCCACGCACCACACGTCGTCCGGCCATGTCTGTCAAATCCCAGGTTACTGGCGATGACAGGTCATTATCGCTCATGCCTTTGCTGGAGCCGGTCCATACGGGATGCCCGAGCAGATCGTAGACTGTGACGCTAACCTCGACTATGTTCTCGGGGCGGTCATGGCGCACATAGAAGTTTGCCGAAGTTGATGCGGGATTTGCATCTGAGAATACCTCGAATATCTGAGGGGCCATATTATCATCTACAAAGAGGTCTATCTCGCGCTGTGCCACGTTTCCCGATGTGTCAAATACGCGGAGTCTAAGGGTGTGCGCTCCCTCTGACAGATTTTCGAGTGCATAGTTTATCACGCCCGATGGAGAGCCGTCGGCCGACGGAGTGTAGGATGACGATACATCCGAGTAGGTGTTCATGCCGTCGAGGGTGAGGGTCATGCGTTGTCCCACGCCTGCCGTTGACAGGTTGATACCTACATTATCGCTCACTCCTGCAATCACCATCGGTGCGGAATTGACACGGTCACCTGAAGCGAATCCGCTGTGGTTGAGGTAAAGGAAATCAATGGAAGGTGCGATTACGTCGGGCTCGGCCGGTTCCTCAAAACCGTAGACATAGAAATCACGGTTGGCTCCCACCGCCTGCGCCGGATTATTGCCATTCTCAACTGCATACATTGACATCAGGGCAGGCCTGAAATTGTCGGCCACCATCTGTGGCATAGCCACTGTGAGGGTGAATTCTCCTGCGGTCACTTTTGCTGAACCGGCATACAGTTTGTCGCCGTGGCGGTCGAAGACCTCCACCCTGCCGTTACCATTACCGTTGGTCGTCACGGATGTAAGGGCATCATATATATCGATGTATACTGTACCGTTAAATCCGGAGAGAAGGTTGCCGTCAGGGTCGGTCACACGGCCTGAAATCACAGGACTGCCCATGGCTGCGATAGTTATCTGCTCCTCGGCTATGACCTCCTTGCCGTTGATGGTTGTGAGTTCGACTATGTTGTCGGGGGTGACCAGTCGCAATGCCGGATCTCCCATGAACACAAAGCGCAGGCGGTTGGTGTTGGATGCGTGCTCGCCGCGGCTGTTGAGAATAGTGTTCTTGGTCACACGGTATACCTCGCCCGGTGTCAGGTAACGGCCTTCTTTATCGCGCGAGAGCATGGCTTTCCCGAGCGCCTCGAGGAAATAACCGTTGTCACTGATATAAACAGGGCGTGTGGCGCTTATCATGCCTATTGATCCGCCGTAACGCTCTTTATACATGATCTCTCCGCCGCTTTCGTTCTCTGTGTCCCAACGCAGGAAGTCACATGTCGACGCTATGACAAACGGCACGTTGCGCAGGTACAGGTTGTTGAGGTCGGTATAGGTGAGCTGTCCGTCGCCTGTCCATGAATGGTCATTGGCATGGCCGGTAAAGACCCACCAGGCCACACCTTCTTCAAGAGCCTGGAACATCTCGGTGCGGGCAACAGGATAGTTACCTGAGCTTTTGGTATAAGCGTCGAGGTATACTTTATCCACCACATGCTGCTGACCTTTTGTGGCAAGGTAATTCTTTATCATTGACTCGGCCTGACGCAGGTGTACACCCTGGTCCTCATCATCGGCGAGAACGAGCACACGGTTTTTCCAATGGGTGTTCTTAGATGAGTTTGCGTATTGGTACATCTTGTCTACAATAGATGCACCGTCGGCATCAGATGTCATGGGTATACGTCCAACGGCCACGCACAGGTCATCAAGGCCATGGTCGCGCCCCGAACCGTCTTTCAGCATTGCCACGAAATCATCGGTGCCATAACCGTCGTTGTCATTCATAGACTGGCGTGCGGTGATGTTGACCCAAAGCGGCACTGTAGTGTAACCGAGATTTCTTGTATATGCCGTGACTCCCCGGTGGTCAAGTGTGGCACGGCCAAGCAGCAGAACGTATTTCAGTGGCCGGTCGGCTTCGATACCACGGTCATAGAGCATTTTCAGATATTTGCGCACAGCCGATACATCGGGGGCTCCGGATGCGAATTCGTTATATATCTGGGCAGCATCGATCACTGCTACGCGCATGCTGTCATTTGTCTCGTGAAGAGCTGCTATGCGGCGCCCTTGGGCAAGAAGCTGGGCGGGACCAATGATTACCATATCAACCGGTTCGGCGGCAGAATCATGAAGGTTCTGGTTGGATACTATGCCGTCAATCTTTGGCTCCGGAATGTTTGCGCCCGGTCTCCATACCACGTATGACCGCATGGCGGTGTAGGACGGGCGGAAACGTACAACACCGTCGCGGGACTCGAATCTCACGGCTTCGGTGGCTGTAGGGGTCGTAACATCCCACAATATAAGGTCGGTGCCGGCGCCACTCAGCTCAAGTTGCCGTTCATTGGCCCAGAATTCCATGTAGCCTTCGGCCGGAAGTGTCAGTTTGCGGCGGTAGTTTACGGCAAGGTAGTCGAGGTTGGCCTGCTGTATGACTCCGGTGCTCGTGTGGTTTACAGTGATGGTCATTGATTCCGGATTGGAGCCCGTAGGGGTGAAAGTGCGTCGCGTAAGTCCGATCGATGCATGCACATACTGGCTGCTTGATGTGGCTTCTATGCGGTCGGTACTCATTGACGGTAATTTCTCGCCGTCTGCCATGAAAGATAGTTGGGAAGTAGCGCCCACGTGTCGTGACACAAACTGGCATTCAAGCCATACTGAGGATCCGGGATCGCGCCCCGGCATGGAGAATGTGAACTGACGGGTAGGGGTATAACGGAAATCCTCACCCACGGTGAGCGGGCCGGCTTCGGTTGCTATGGTAAGTTCCTGCTCGTGCTGAATGCGGGCCTGTACAATGTCAACAGCTGTAGCATTCCAGTCCACGTCGGTGCCTGACGTGCGTATGATGCCGTTTGATTCGGATTCATCGGCCTCATTGTCGGTCACAAAATAGTAGCCGTAGAAGGTGTACGGGCTACGTTCTGCATGGTAATACGTTGTTGTGCCGCTTCGTTCCCATTTGTCGGGGCCGGCGGCGTAGAAAACCACGCCTCGGTCGGTTAGTTGCTGCGGTGCCACAGGCAGGTCGTCAATATATGATGAGACGGACATGATATCGTCAATGCGTCGGCCGCCATAACCATATACACGTACCCGCGACGGATCGGTAAATCCCATCGAGTGCAAAGTATTGTTAGACAGCATGTAAAGGCCCGATGATTCAACGCGCACCTTTACCCAACGACCCTGTGCGAGCACTGATTGGGAAGCATAAGTATCGGCGGTAAAGGCTTGCGCGTGTTGGAAACATGCGGTTAAAGCCACCATTACCACCACAATGTTGAGGAGATGTTTATGTAGAAATTGTGACATTGATCTATTATTGGTAATGGTATAACGCATAATAGGATATATTATTGCGCTTATTTTATTTTTTAATGAACTGACGTGCGCCGTATGCCGAAGTGCCACGCCACAGTTGTCGCCCGTCGCTATCCACTATTATGTAGTACGGTGTAGCCGGAATGCCGAGTCTTCCCAGGGCAGTACCCGATATAGATCCGGCGATCCATCCTGCGGGCCAGTTTACGGAATCACGCCTTAGTCCGCGGCTCCATGATATGGTGTCAGCATCAACTGAAAAATCCATAATGGCGAATTTGCCTTTGGCTACCCGGCCTCTCATGTCACGCATCAGTTCAAGCACCGAGTCCCGCATTACTTCGCGTGTGCTTATTGCGATCAATGACATGGATGCCTCGCGCGGCAGAAACACCCTGGGGTGGTTGCCGCTTGTGATATAAGGAATGGCTGACACAGTGGAATGTGAAGTGGCAGAACTTACTCTGTTTAGAAGCGCCCGGTAACCTGCGGTTATCTCTTCGGCCCTGGCCTCGGGCGTCAGGAGGGTGAGAAGAGAGTCGGCTGTTGAGTATGCGCTGCCGGTTGAGTCGAATTCAGTCATTATAAGGAATGCCGACAGCGGATCGCCGGGATGCTCGCCTACATACCTGGCTATCGCGGCATTGCGCTGGGCAGCTCCTGTGGTGTTCTTATTGCCGGAGGTGAAACTGGTCCAACGTTCGGCTATCTCATTGCCTTTCGATGTGAATTCCGAGATGTTACCCGGGTTTACCGACACTTCCACATCCTGTCCGTTGCGGGCCACTGTGCGCCCTAGCAGGCGGTATTCGTTGTCGTATATCTCGATCAGGGCGTCCGACGGTGACTTACCTTCAAAGGCGAAGCCTCCGTCGGTAGCGGCAGTGACACCGGTCATAACCTTGTGGCCGCTGTAGTAGATGATGCGGAGGTTAGTAGTGGCGCCGTTGGTCAGGCGCCCTTTGACTACAAATGAATCGGAGTGGCCACATGCCGCGGCCACAAGTGCAAGTATAGTGATTGCAATAAATTTGCGCATTGCTGTTGATTATTTTTGGCAAAATTACATAAAAAAAGCGAGAATATCCCCTGCCACAGTCAAATATCGGCTATTTATCCTTTTTTCTGATTTTCTGAGTGGATGACCTGCTTTAGCCGGATCATGATTACTTTATTCTGCCTCAACCTTGAAAAACCGTGTTTTTTATGTACCTTTGCAAGGTATTTAATAGTTAATGAAAATATAAACTTGTAAATGCTGTTTAATTCATTACAGTTTCTTGTGTTTTTTCCGGTAGTGGTGATCCTGTATTGGATTTGCCCGGTTAAAGCACGGAATGCGCTTCTGTTGGTTGCCAGCTACTATTTCTATATGAACTGGGAGCCGGTTTATGCATTGTTGATTCTGTTCTCCACAGTCACAACATGGGCCGGAGCGTTATGGCTTGCACGCACTGTAGGAAAAACACGCCGGGCTGTACTGATAACTACACTGATTGTTAATTTCGGGATACTTTTCACATATAAATATCTTGATTTTGCGGGAGATATATTGCGAAGCTTGTTGCATTCCGCCGGTCTGGGACTTGAGATTCCGACATTTGAACTACTGCTTCCGGTGGGTATATCTTTTTATACTTTTCAAGCTGTTGGATATATAGTTGACGTGTGGCGCGGTACTTTGCCGCCTGAGAAGAATCTCGGTACATATGCCCTTTTTGTGGCGTTTTTTCCGCAACTTGTTGCCGGGCCTATCGAGCGTGCCAAGAATCTCCTGCCCCAATTCCATGAACGCCATCGGGCAAGTGCTGATCTTATTATATCCGGCCTGCAGATGATGATTGTGGGATACTTCATGAAACTGTCCATAGCCGACAGTGTATCGCCTTATGTTGACGCAGTGTTCAACAATCTGCCCATGCACAACGGTAATTCGATACTCCTTGCATTATTCTTTTTCACGTTCCAGATATTCGGAGACTTCGGCGGGTATTCGCTGATCGCCATAGGTGCTGCCCGTTGCATGGGCTTTTCACTTATGCAGAATTTCAGGCAACCTTATCTTGCCGTGTCTATAAAAGATTTCTGGCGCCGATGGCACATTTCATTGTCTACCTGGTTTACTGACTACGTATACATTCCGCTCGGTGGCAACAGGGTCAAACCCGCCCGTCATTATGGTAATCTGCTTGCCACCTTTTTTGTCAGCGGATTATGGCATGGAGCCAATTACACATTCATTGCATGGGGTGCATACCACGGGATGCTTCAGTGCGTCAATGTAGCCAAACGCAAGGTTGTCAAGAGCATATTCCCTGACAATCTGCTGTTCCGCATGATCAACATTGCCTGCACTTTCGTGCTTGTGATGCTTGGATGGTTGCTTTTCAGAGCCAATAACATCAGTGATGCCATGACTGCCTGTTCCAAGATATTTACAGAGCGTGGCATGCTCTTCAACGGCGAAGGTAAGCCGGCTATTGTACTCCCATTGCTTATGATAGGGGTGCTTATGGTAATCGAGATTCTGCGTGAGAGCCGGTTGACCTCCACCGGCCTTTTATCTCCCGCCCATCCGATTCGCCGTGTTGTTGCAGGAGGTGTCCTTTCAGGATTGCTTATGGTGCTTATACTGCTTACAGCACAGTTCCATGGCGGCCAGTTTATTTATTTTCAGTTCTGATAATGAAAAAGCTAATACTCTGGATTTCAATTGTCGCGGCAGTGGTTATACTGGTCGATATTTCGCTTGGCTACGTTTCGCGTCGCTATCTCTCAACGCATAGCTTGCCTGGCGATTATGAAAGTTTCGACTATGTGATGCGTGACAGCACAACTCAATTGCTTGTCCTTGGATCATCAGTCGCGCTTAATTCAATTGACACAAAGGCTTTGAGCGACAGTCTTGAAGGTGTAAAAGCTTTCAATGCAGGCGCCAACGGACAGAAGTTCCCGTTTTATCTGTCGATTCTTGAGATTGCCGAGCGTAATCCGTCGTTGAATACAGTGATCCTCACTGTGGCAGAATACAACCTTGCCGATACAGGTGTCGGTAGCCGGTACAATTTCCTTGTACCATACTACAAGAGGGGTTTCGACGGAATTGACCGGCGTCTTGAGACTATGTATCCTGAGAATAAGTTTTTCCTTAAGTCCTCATTGTTCCGTTATAACACTATATGGTTCCGTATATTTCTTTATCACTTCATGTCATCGGGAATAAAGGGACAGAACGGATTTGTGGCAAAAGGTCTTCCGGCATATTTTCCCAGTCGTGAGATGGCTAACAGTGATCTCGCACCGTCAGCCGAAAGAAAGAATGAATTGCAGCAGTTCGTGGATATAGCGCGCCGCAACGGTTGGAGGCTCATCGTGTGCATACCACCACGGGCCGAGAGGAGAGCAGGAGTGTCGGGTGTGGAAAGATACCTTCGCCAACAGGCCGACAGTGGTAAGTTTGAGTTGTGGTTTGATTCAGGTGACACTCCGATTTCATCCGACAGCACTCTTTTCTATGATGCCACGCATCTGAACGTTAATGGCGCGAAGATATATACAGATTCAGTAATTAAATATCTGAGGAGATGAAATTTTTACGTTTGTTCCTGTTTATGATTTTGTCAGGCATTATGCTTGCATCGTGCGATGACGAACTTGATGAAAAGACAACTCTCACCTTTGTGGGTGATTCGTTGGTAGCCCGTTGGGATTTGCAATCATGTTTCAGCTCATTGAATACGGTAAATTCAGGGCTTTCAGGTGCCCGGATCGACTATATCCGGTCATTTGCGGGCAAACTTAATGGATTGAATATCGTGGTACTCATAGGCACCAATGACTGGGCTGAATTCAGCCATGATGTCGAGACATATGCCGAGACATATCTCGGGGCAATCGTAGCTACCGGTGCGCGGAAGATATACCTTTACGATGTGCTGCCACGTGAATTTGAGAACGACCCTGACGGTATCAATGACTTTATACGCGATTTCAATGCTTCCGTGGCCGAGAAAGTGGGGAACTATCCACACATTGTATACATGCCGGTATTTGACTGTTTCCTTGATAAAGAAATAAGTATAATAAGCGAATATTACAGTGACGGTCTTCATCTTAGCCCTCAGGGCTACGAGATCCTGAGTGGTAAATTATTTGAACAGCTATGAATAAACAGATTCGTAAATATATAGGAGCCACACTTACGTGCGTTGCATTGTGCGGCATTCAGGCTTCTGCCCAATATTTTTCGGCCGGTATACGCGACAGCCGGTATATATATGGCCAATATGATTTCTCCAACGGATTAGACATCAGGGTAGAACATAGTGTTTACTCTGAAAAGATCGGCTTTCAGCGAATAGGAGCTTCTGTGGGCTATCATCGTGAACTCGGCGCAGGTTTCTCAGGTGATGCTGAGATCAGTGGGGCAACTACATGGAACCGCAATTATCAGGTAGTGTGGGCCAATGTGGGTGTTGATTACAACTACCGGCGCATTGGGATAAGCGCGGCTATCCGGCCAATTTATGATACAGGTCTGCATTATACCACTACATGGCGTGTGGGAGCCTTGGTGCGGCTTAACAGTCATATTGACGTGAGGGCTGCATATACCACCATTCCTGAGTTCCGCATGAGTGAGAAACGGGTACGGGGTGGTTTCGGCTTCAATGTAGGTAAGCTTTCGGTGGTTCCCGAAGTGTCGGTAAGCGTTGATCACAACACGGTGTTCAAGAACCTGCGTGTGCTGATGTCAATGCAATACAAGTTCTGAAAGTGACATTTTCAAAATCCAGTATTTCATTCTTTATCAACCAATATTTACACACCATGGCACTATTGCATGGTCTTAGTTCTTTTAAATTATGTTTTCCATTCTTAAAAGATTATTGGGTATCATACTGCTTGCCGTGAATGGCACTGCAGCAGTTTCGGCTCAGAGTTTTGAAGTTGACGGTATTTATTATACAGTGACCAGTGATGGAGAGTCGGTGGCAGTCGTGCAGTCGCCCGATGACAACAAGTACACCGGTGAGATTGTCATACCTCCGACTGTTGAGTATGATGGAAAAGCATATACCGTTACATTGATAGGCGGAAGCGCTTTCCAGGGATGTGGCATAACTTCGGTAGAGTTGCCGTCAACAATTGAGATTATAGGAATGAATTCTTTCAGGAGCTGTAACAATCTGCGGGATATAAATATACCGTCGTCAGTTACCCAAATAAGCGACTATGCCTTTTATTGGACTAAAGGTCTCTATAGCTTGAAAATCACGACACCAGAGATTACAATGGGACGCGAGGTGTTCCGTTACTCTTCATTGAATGAAATTACATTTCTGTGTAATACGATCAAGTGGGCGGACAATATCGCGTTTGGAGGGGTTTATTTGAAATCCTTGACAACAACATGCAATATCCTTACCGGCATAAGCGGAATGGAATTCGTGGCTTACCGCTCTGATGTGACAAATATAGGCAACAATCCTGTAAGCAAACTCATCCCGAACAAATCTTTTGCATTCCCTGCCACCAACTACACTATTAATGACAACGGACTGATATATTCTGCCGATAAAACGATTCTTTATTTTGTGCCCGGCACATTCAACGATTCACTTGTGATTCCTGCTACCGTTGAGACTTTTGCCTATAAAGAAGATTGCAACTACACACCGTTCAATAACCATATATATCTTACATCGGTAAAGCTGCCTGAGACAATTACAGAGGTTGCTCCACGTCTGTTTGAGGGCTGCTCTGCGTTGGAATCGGTAAGTTTGGGTAGTGCCGTAACGTCTATTGGTGTAGCTGCTTTTGATGGCTGCACAGGACTTACCGATATAAATATTCCATCAACAGTACGGTCAATAGGGCGTAATGCGTTCTCTTATTGTTCTAATCTGAAAGAGATCACTATACCAACGGGAATGACAGCTATAGAAGCCTATACGTATGAATATTGTCGTTCTGTATCCCATCTCATCCTCCCTGCTACCTTGGAAAGTATTGGGAGCAATGCGTTTGGCAACTGCACCGGTCTTGCTGAAATTGAAAGCCACGCAATGACGCCTCCGGTATGCATGTCCAGCACCTTCGCAAATCTGCCAGAATGCCGAGTGAAAGTCCCTGCAGAGGCGCTTGACGCGTACAGAGCTGCCGATGTGTGGAAAGATATGGATCTTGAAGCACTGCCCGTGCCTGTAACTCTCACGGTGAAGGGTTGCGATTCAAATTCTATAATATTCCATTATCAGGAAGGGGAGACTGCCTGTTTAGCTATTACTCCCACTAACGGCTGGAAGATTAGTTCCGTGCAATTCAATGGCGATGACGTCACGGATAGCCTTACTGATTGCAAGCTGTTTACAACCCCGGCACTGACAGGTGGCAATACACTTGAGATTATTATGGAGAAGAACCCTGTACAGACAGTTGAAGATGCCGCAGCAGATTACAATACGGTGAACATCAGCATACGAGGTACACAAGTAGAGGTCTCGGGGCTTGATGTTGACTCGGAAATTACTGTTACAGATCTTTATGGCCGGCTGATATATCGAGGTAACAACCACACGGTATCCCTCTCTCCCGGTGCCGTTTACATACTTGCGACACCATCTAAAACATTTAAATTCGCGATCTGATACAACTTGCTCATGCGATAATGCCGGCTCACAGTTTTTCATTGTGAGCCGGCATTGTATCACATTGTTACGGAATGGTACTTATCTGAATGTTATGAGTTTGTTATACACGAAGTTTACAAGGGTATATAGTACATTGCCTAATAGAGTCGCCAGCCCGTAGCCTGACAGAACAAACCATCCGAAATCAACCTCTATGCTTCCGAAACTTCCCTGGGTGAGAGCAAATACGGCTGCAAACTGCAGACTATAGCAAATGCCGAAGCCGACAAGAAACTTGAGTGCTTCGCTGCGGTAGCCCCCGGTTGATCTGAAAACCCATGTCTTGTTCCATAGGAATGAATTGGTTACCCCGGCCACGTATCCCAAAGCATTACAAAGATATGGATTCCAACCGAACACTGATTTTGTGACGAATATCACCCCAAGAGTGACAAGTGTGTTGAGAACCCCGACCAGACAGTATTTAATAAAGCGTTCTACGTCAATACTTTGCATTTTTGTCATTAGGTAAGGTGTTTGTGTCGACTTTTAGAATCGGAAGTGACCAACCGAAAGCAACAGCCGCTACACGCAAGCCTATTACGGTCACGGCGCATGCACTTTGTGTAATCCACAGGGGCATTGAGGTCATTGACAGTAACCAATATACGAGCCCTCCGGCAAGACAGGCTGTGGCGTAGATATCCTTACGGAAGAACAGCGGTTCCTCATTGAGCAGTATGTCGCGCACCACTCCGCCGAATGACCCCGTTATAATACCCATAACCACTGCCACCCACATGGGATAATCAGTGGCGATACTCTTCTCGATACCTACCACGACAAACAGAGCCAGGCCGATGGCGTCAAACAGGAACAAGGCGCGCATACCGCCGACAAGTGCCCTGCGGAATACGATAACAGTTATCAAAGATATACCGGTGACGGCAAGATACATCGGCGACAACATCCAGAACACAGGTATGTTGAGCAGAAGATCTCGTAAGGTGCCACCACCGATAGCTGTAACAAGTCCTACCACGTACGCTCCGAACCAATCGAACCGCTTGGCGGCGGCCAGACGTATGCCCGAGATGGCAAAGGCTATCGTACCGAGCACCTCTATGATGGTGAGGAATGTCTGCGGATTCATTTCGTTATGGATTTGGCGTCGGCTATCTTTTTATATCGGGGGTAGGCACGGCACAGATCCTTTAGAAAACACTCTTCGCATAGCGGTGTACGGGCCTTGCACACATATCGGCCATGCAATATGAGCCAATGGTGAGCTGTGGCAATGAGATGCGATGGAATCTGGCTCACGAGGGCTTTCTCCGTTTCAAGCGGATTGCGTGACCGGGTGGTAAGACCTATGCGTTCGGCCACGCGGAAGACATGTGTGTCTACCGCCATGGCCGGCCGGTCAAAGAGCACCGACAATATTACGTTGGCTGTCTTACGGCCTACTCCAGGCAATGACATCAACGCGTCGAAGTCATCAGGTACACATCCGGCGAATTCGTCAACCAATCGTCGTGCCATGCCACATAGTGACTTGGTTTTGTTATTTGGATATGATACCGACTTGATCTTGTCGAAAACAGCGTCGGGCGATGCGGCGGCAAGAGCTTCCGGAGTGGGGAAATCTTCAAAGAAGGCCGGTGTGACCATATTGACCCGTTTGTCAGTACATTGTGCCGACAATATTACTGCCACTAACAGTTGATAGGGAGAGTCGTAGTGTAATTCGGTGGTAGGAGCGGGATTATTCATCCGGAAGCGCTCGATAACCCGGGCATAGCGCTCGGCGGCTTTCATGTGGCAGGGGATGGTTTAGTGTGTGCCGGCAAATTCGTCAAGGAACCGCACGTCGTTCTCCGAGAACAGGCGCAGGTCATTGACACGGTATTTCAGGTTGGCCATGCGTTCGACGCCCATGCCGAGGGCAAAGCCGGAGTATACCTTTGAATCAATGCCGCATGCATCAAGCACGTTCGGATCAACCATGCCGCAGCCAAGGATCTCCACCCATCCGGTTCCTTTGCAGAATGAGCATCCCTTACCACCGCATAGGTCGCAACTTATATCCATTTCGGCTGAAGGCTCTGTGAACGGGAAGTAGCTGGGGCGGAGACGTATCTTGGTGGAGTTGCCGAACATCTCGCGGGCAAAGTAGTCAAGAGTCTGTAACAGATCGGCGAAAGTCACGTTCTTGTCAACGTAGAGGGCCTCGATCTGGTGGAAGAAGCAGTGGGCGCGGGCCGATATGGCTTCATTGCGGTAAACACGGCCAGGGCATATGATGCGGATTGGGGGCTCGCTGTGCTCCATTACACGCGACTGAACGGATGATGTGTGGGTGCGCAGCAGAACGTCGGGAGTTCTGCTTATGAAAAATGTATCTTGCATGTCGCGGGCCGGATGGTCGGCTGCGAAGTTGAGTGATGAGAACACGTGCCAGTCGTCCTCGATCTCAGGTCCCTCGGCGATTGTGAAACCCAGACGGCGGAAGATGTCGACCACTTCCTCCCTCACCAATGACAACGGGTGGCGGGTGCCGCAGGCCACCGGAGCGGCTGTGCGGGTTAGGTCAAGGCCGCTCATGTCATCACGGGCGGCGGTGAGCTGCTCGCGCAGGGAGTTGATCTTGTCAGTTGCGAAGGTCTTAAGCCCGTTGATAGCCTGGCCTATGGTTTTCTTATCCTCGGCAGGAACATTGCGGAAGTCGTTCATCAGCGACGGCACAAGTCCTTTTTTGCTCAGGTATTTGATGCGCAGAGCCTCAACTGCGGCCGCATCGGCCGCAGTCAGTGCTTCTATTTCAGCGCGTAGATCTGCTATTTTCTGTAACATCACGTGAGTTTTACTTAAGTGGTGCAAATTTACATAAAAAAAAGCAATTGCGGCGCAAAAAGCATGAAAATTAGAGGTCGGAGGCGTTGCGGCACCACACTACCTGCTTCCCGCGGATGGAAAGGTATAGCTTGCGGCTGCTGCTGTCTATGCGGTTTACGGTATAGACATCTGTGCCCAGTCCGGTGTAGTATATATTGAGGGTTTTGTCGTCGAGCCACCATTGACCGAGATAGTTGTAAATAGTCTCTGTAGCTCCGGGAGTCATGACACTCTGGGATGAGGTGAATGAACCGTCGCGCGCCAGTACAATCTGGGTGATATCGTAGTTGTCGTGGCTTGTGTTCTCTCCATAATACCACACCCCTTCAAGGCTGTAAAGCTCAGGTTCGCTTTCAGAGCATGAATTTATGGCTAAGGCCATGAGCATTATGGTAAGAAGTACTGTAAGTCGATTTATCATCATATATATGTTTAGAAATCACTGAATAGCTGTGGCTTGATCACTATACCCACACGCAGTTGGCTCTTGAACACCT
This sequence comes from Odoribacter sp., assembly GCA_023663145.1. Taxonomy (GTDB): domain Bacteria; phylum Bacteroidota; class Bacteroidia; order Bacteroidales; family Muribaculaceae; genus CAG-873. The sequence goes on along the minus strand of JAMPHZ010000013.1, from coordinate 28,228 downwards.
TATAATCGAGCAGACCTTCACCGTAGCCATTGTAATACTGCAGGAAAAGGTATTGGTTGGCCTTGGTCGACCAACGGTAGGCAAGTTCTATTATCGTGTTGTAATTCAGGTTCCAGCCCTGACGCTTTACAAGAGTCACTGACCCGGTGAATTTGCGGTTATCGGTCGAAGCCTGCACACTCACTTGATATATCCCGCAATATTTGAGTATGTCTCTGTTGTTTTCACCATCAATAATGGGTATCCACACTTTGCCTGAAACCATAAGGTTAGGGTCAATGATGATGTTCGCGGCAAATGACACTTTGTTCCATGACCGCGACTGTATACTGTCGCGCCCATTGCTTTCGTGCTCAAGTATCAGGCTCGCCTTGCCAATATACCTGTTTTTTACAAACAGCGGTTTGGTGAGGCCTATGCCGGGGTTGAAGTTGAGATCGGTCATCGGCATCGAATTCTCCAACACATTCCAGAAACATTTCTGTGAGTAGAACAAGTACAGGTAAGTGCCGCCGGGAAGGGTGGCGTTGGTCAGTCGTTGGGCAATAGATATCTGAAACTTGATATTTGTGTTCGACCGGTCGGGGCGCATCCCTATGGGTGGTCCGAAAATAAAGTAATTATCCTTGTATAGCCCGAAATATGGCTGGTCACGGAAGTCGCGCCTTATGCTGTCTGTGTTAAACTTATCATTATTGCTTGACAGAATCTGAGCCGGCGCTTCACTCACACCGGCAGCAATCGCAATGATAAGCAAAATAAGATATTTGAAATTCAGCATAGCACTTTATATTTTCCGTGCAAAGGTAACAAAATTCCCCCGACTAATCACGCAATCTCCCGAAAAAGACCAATAAAAGGCCCTAAATGGATAATTATGGTTGTACAGACGTTATTATGACATGTTTTTCCCAAAAAAACTAAAAATAGCACCGTGACGCGCATTGCTTCTGATTTTTTTAGTAACTTTGCATAAATATAATGTGAATTTATGTCTGCAAAACCGTATGATTTCCTGATTGTAGGCTCGGGCCTTTATGGCGCTACATTCGCCCACCGAGCCACACGCGATGGTCTAAAGTGCCTCGTTATTGACCGTCGGCCGGTGGCCGGTGGCAACGTATATTGTGAGAAAATTGCCGGCGTCAACATACACGCTTATGGCCCGCACATCTTCCGCACTTCTGACAAAGCCATATGGGATATGGTATGCAGTCTTGTGCCAATGGATAAATATGTGCATAAGGCAATGTCGCTCGGCAGCGACGGCGTTTACCGCAACCTTCCATTCAATATGAACACCTTCCGCGAACTCTGGGGGGTAGAGACCGCCGATGAGGCAAAAGCCATGCTCGAGAAACAGCGTGCCGATGCCCCCGAGAACCCTCTAAATCTCGAAGACCAGGCGATAGCCATGGTTGGCCGCGACCTATATGAACTGATGGTAAAGCGATATAACGAAAAACTATGGGGACGCCCGTGTGCCAATCTGCCATCTTTCCTTATCAAGCGGATACCACTCCGCTTCACATATGACAACAACTACTTCGACGATGAATATACCGGTGTGCCGGTAGGTGGTTACAATAAGCTCATCGAAAGACTCCTGCAGGATTCGGAAGTGAGACTTGGAGTTGATTTCTTCAACGATCGCGAGGAGCTGACAGCTCTTGCACGCCACGTGATTTTCACCGGAAAAGTAGACGAGTTCTTCGATTACCGCTTCGGCCGCCTCGACTACCGCACACTGCGCTTTGAGCACGAAGTGATAGATAAACCGGTGGCCCAGCCTGTGGCGGTAATTACCGATAATACCAAGGAACATGACTATGTGCGCATATGTGAGCACAAACATTTTGACTCGGAAGCCAGCAGCCTGCCATCAACCGTAGTCACCCGCGAGTATTCAGTCGAGTACACCGACGGCATGGAAGCCCTGTATCCCGTCAACGATGTGCGAAACACCGCAATATACGCCCGCTACCATGACCTCGCCAACCGCGAGCCCGGTGTTACATTCGGAGGCAGGCTCGCCGAGTACAGATACTACGACATGGCTCCCGTGATGCAAAAAGCGCTCAAGGATTATGAAAATCTTATGATACACCTCCAGTGACAATGCCAACAGCTACCGATAACAATCAACCCTCCCAGTCGCCCCGGCCACATCAATCGTGGCTGAGGCGATACCTGTCGATCCCAACAATCATTGCAATTGCAGTGGTTGTATACCTCACATTCTTCAGTGAGAATTCAATATCGCAGCGTATTGCATATCAGAAAGTTATCGATAGCTTGAAAATTGACCTCGCACGTCAGGAAGACTCCCTGCGCTACTACCGCTCACTCAATGAGAGATTAAGTTCAGACCCAGAACTCATGGAACAGGTAGTACGCGAACAATACAATATGAACCGCCCCCACGAAGACGTATACGTAATTGAACAATGAAAACACAGCCAACTTTCACACCTGATATAACACCACGTGCTAAAATCTGCATAATGGGTTCAACCCTCGGCCTGCTGTTAGTGGCCGCCGCCACCGTCATACCAATTATTGCCGGAGGATTCCCCACCTCAAGCCTCTACAAATGGATTTTTACAGCAGGAGCCATCGTATGCCTGGCGTCAACCCTCTTCAATCCTGCTCAACGGCAGTGGCCGCTCACACGCCGCCGGTGGCACCGCATCGAAGGGTGGAGTTCAATATTCTTCTGCGTGGCTGCGGCGTTCCTGTTCATTCCGGGATCAGCGCCGCGTGATTGGCTCGCATTCACTATGGCCGGAGCGATAATACGCATAATATGCTTCTTCCGATCCTTCAGGCCATATAAATGAAGCCCTGATTAACGAAACCTTAAATCACATTATATCCCACCCCAACCACCATGAAAATCGCAGTATATTGCAGCTCAGTAGAAAACCTGCCCGAATCATGGGTAGAAGGCGCTATAGTCACCGGTCGATGGATAGGTCGCCACGGCGCACAGATGGTATATGGCGGCGTTGATGCCGGACTTATGACAGTTGCCGCCCGCGCCTGCAAAGAAGCCGGCGGCACAGTCGTCGGTGTAGTGCCATGGCGCCGTGCCGACCGCGCCTCAGAACTTAACGACGTGCGTGTGCCGGCATCCGATCTCAACGACCGGAAAGGAATGATGCAGCTGCTCGCCGATGCATTCATAGTGCTCCCCGGCGGATATGGCACGCTTGACGAATTCGCCACATCATTTTCCTACATCAACTTTACAAACCACCGCGATAAACACATAATTATCTATAACCCCGACGGCATTTACGACAATCTCCTTGCCCAGCTCCATGTATTCGTTGATACCGGCCTGATGAAAGCCGACCGTCTCGAGATACTTGAAGTAACCACAACACCGGAAGGCATTGAAGAAGCACTTGACCGATTTGCCGCCGCTAACAACACAAAATGAAAAGCCGACTATATACCCGTACCGGCGACGACGGCACCACATCCCTCGTAGGAGGTACCCGTGCACCCAAGGAAAGCCCGCGACTTGAAGCATATGGCACAATCGACGAACTCAATTCCTGGCTCGGACTGCTTGCAGCCTCCCAAGCCATCTCTACCGACCGCCGCCGGCATCTACAGATGATTCAGAACCGGTTGTTCGACATAGGTGCAGCACTCGCAACCGAACCGGAATCTGATTGGCAACCACAGCTTCCTTCTGCCGAGGCCCTCGCACACATCGAGAAACTTATCGACTCCATCGACTCGGCATTACCACCCCTGCGCCGTTTCATACTACCCGGAGGGCATCCCGACGCAGCCCGCGCCAACATCGCCCGCACCGTAGCACGTCGCGCTGAACGTCGCATTACCGCCCTCAGCCGATCAGTCCATGTAGATCCTTTTATATTGCAATATATCAATCGGTTAAGTGATTTGCTTTTTGCCATCGCGCGTGAAATAAACTTAAATAACGATTCACCCGAAATTTTTTGGCAAAAAGATTGTTAATACATAGAAAATAACTAACTTTGCGGCACTTTTTGAACACGCATATTAACCGACCAAGAAATATACCTGAACTATGTATTGGACACTTGAACTTGCATCAAAACTTGAAGACGCCCCCTGGCCCGCGACCAAAGATGAGCTCATAGATTACGCCATGCGCTCAGGCGCTCCCCTTGAAGTAATTGAAAACCTTCAGGAGATCGAAGATGAAGGCGACACATACGAATCTATCGAAGACATCTGGCCTGACTATCCCTCAAAAGAAGACTTCCTCTTCAACGAGGAGGAATATTAATCGCGCACAGGCACGCAAATAAAAGACAAACAATCGGATAAACAAACGCAGTGTTGTTTATCCGATTGTTTTTTTGTATTTTCGCCATGCAAATACCAACATTGCAAATCTATGAAATACAATTGAATATAGTTTTGTGCATTTTTTCGGAATCACGTATGTTTGTCTAAAATACAATCACCCTTCAGTAGGATTTATTCCCGAAAGAAGAAGTCCTCCTATGCCTTACTCCTCTCTATTCCTCTTACTCATAAGGAAGAAATCTTCTGACGAGACACTCCCTCCACAATTGTCAAGCAATACTTGACAGTTCAACCTGAATATCATGCGATTAATCAATCATATACCTTCCCTCCACAGTCTGAAAGAACTTAAGCCGTTATATCTCACTAAAAATGATTATATTTGCACATGAAAAAACAAGATAACAACAAACTCCCGGTATGAGAGACCTCGCCAAAAGGCAGTTCTGAGACAGATACTAATATAACAGATACTAATATAGAGGTGGTCGCAATTTGCGACCATTTCAAGGTACTGAAACACTCCATGAAGCCACCCAAGAAATATTGGATGGCATTTGGAAAGAGTATGTGATCAACTTTTCTCATGCTGCTTAAAATATATTTTTAATTTGTCAAACTACTTTGAGCAATATGACAAACCAAGAATACAGTGAAATATTCCATTCTCTCATTGAACACGCCGAGAATGAGGTGGTGGAGTTCAAGAAGGCGGAGCGCAATTTTGACACTGATGACCTCGGGAAGTATTTCTCTGCGTTGAGCAATGAGGCAAATCTGTGTGGCGTTGACTTCGCATGGTTGGTTATGGGATATCACCAACCGACTCATACTATTGTCGGTACTTCTTTCAAGAATAGTGAGGAAAGCATCAATAAATTGAAACATGATATTGCCCTCAATTCAACCGATAAACTGACGTTTAGGGAGATTATACCCATAACCGTTGATGGAAAGCGAGTGTTGATGTTTAAGATTCCCGCCGCTCCCAGAAATATTGTTGTGAAATGGAAAGGAATTCCATATGGGCGCGATGGTGAGAGTCTTGTGCCATTGAATCAGTCAAAATCAGATGAAATAAGATATCAGATCCCAATTCCCGACTGGTCGGCTGAACTTGTCGAATCTGCTACTATTGAGGATCTTGATGAATTGGCCCTTGCGACAGCCCGAGTCATGTATAAGAAGGTACATGGGTCAACTATTCCGGCAAATGAGGTTGATGAATGGTCGATTGACGAATTTCTGTGTCATAGTGAGATGATGCGTGATGGTAAACTTACAAGAGCCGCGATACTGCTATTAGGCAAGCCATTGGCGCTACAAAAGATTCACCCGGCCAATACTCAGATTACTTGGGTTTGGAAGGATAAGGATGGGGAAGTGGTCGATTACGAGCATTTCTCAATTCCTTACATCCTCACGGTAGACAAGATTTTCAACAAGATTCGCAATAAAACAATGCGCGAGTTGCCGGGAGGAACCCTCTTTCCCGACACAATGAAACAGTATGAGGATTATTCCATACGCGAGGCATTACATAATTGCATAGCACATCAGGATTATTCCCTCGGGGGAAGAATTACTTTGGTAGAGAACGAAGGGTCCTTGTTTTACAGTAACAAGGGTTCGTTCATTCCAAAGTCTATAGAGAAGGTACTGAAAGAAAAAGGACCACAATCGGAATATCGCAACACATGCCTTGCGCATGGTATGGTTCATTTCAATATGATTGACACCGTTGGACGTGGTATCCCTAAAATGTTCAAGGAGCAACGTCGTCGCTTCTTTCCCATGCCGGAATATGATATTGATGAAATAGAACGCACTGTAAGTGTCACGATATATGGAATATCAAGCGATGATGCCTACACAGATCTATTGAAGAGTGATTCCTCGTTAAGCCTTATGGAATGTCTGTGGCTTGATTCCGTAAGACGACACAAGCCGATAACAAAAGAAGCCGCAAAGCATTTGAGAGATAGGAATCTCATTGAGGGTAAGTCTCCGAGATATAACATCGCTCTATCTGTAGCGCAAAAGGCTCAACAAGTAGGCCATTATACCAAGGAAACCGGTTTAAATAAGACCGCAATGGTAAAGCTTATCTTACAATTAGCGGACAACGCGGGAGTAAAAGGATTTAAACGCGCTATGGCATTTGAAATCCTTGAACAAAGTCTTTCGGTAAGTCTGACCAAATCACAGAAACTTAATTTCCTGACTCACTTATTGATGGAGATTAACGAACGAGGCTTTATCATAAAGTCAGAGACTGGGAAATCATGGATTATCACGGATGCAGGAAAGAAATACTTGAATTCTTAACCATAGTAAGAACGTTTTCTGCGCGTTTTTCGAGTGTTTTCTGCGTGTTTTCTGCGTGTTTTTACTCGTTTTACTCATTTCTTGCGTTAGTGTTTTATCGTCTTTCATCGCCAAATAAACTTGCCTATTTATGAAATGGAAAGTATAAGTAGCTGATATTACGATGCGAATAATTTCTTCAACGAGGAGGAATATTAAACGACTTGGGCGACATAAACAAAAGACAATCAATCGGATAAGCAACCACGCGTTTGTTTGTTCGATTGATTTTTTGTATTTTGACCAAATAGATCAAGCGGTTATGTCAGCAAGGGGATTTGCAGAATGATTTGGGTTGAGTGTGAAATCAGAAAGGGGAGATTTGTGAAAAAAAACATATTGAACAGTTAGATAAATTTAAAGAGGGAAACAAAGGGGGGTAAACTTTATGTACACGCGTTAATGAGTATAATTTAAATTTCAAGATCTACAATAAATTCAGAATTAATTATTAACTTTGCAGTTGCAGACCGCATCGCAGAGGCCCGGTCACGGGCAATGCGGGAGGGTCTGCAAGACATAATGGAAAGCGTTTACTTAACGCTCTTTCTTGGCAGTTAGAAACTTCGCAACTTTCTTAGGTTAGTCAAGAATGTAGCAAACGGTAGATGGCTTAGTGGATATGTATTTTCCGCTCGGCATGACACGCGAGTGCCATGCAATGGGCATATCGCATATTCTACGTGAGGCCTCTGCAAGTTTGCTCGTTCAACTAACCGGGCAATGCGAAGGCCTCTAACTGTGGAACGGGCAACGGTACAGACCTCACGTTTTTCTGTATATAAACTAATCAAAAGCCAATGAGAGGGTCCTGCGGCAATTTTAGAGTATGTACTATAGCCGCATGCCCTTCGTCACAACTTTTTTATTAAGTTTTGCTCTATTGCTAACAGTTTGCCTGAGTTCTTGCTCATCTTCTAAGACGATAGGCCTGACATGTCAGGAACGCCAAATCGAAATTTATGTTGAGGATGAATATCTGGGGCGCGATTTAGTGTACTATACAGTACCTAAAGGTAGAGAATACATCGAGGTATCATGTAGGGAAAACGGCATGGAAGTATATCATAGACGTATCAATGTCAAAGACCGCAAGGGAACACTTATAGAACTACAGATTCCTAAAAACTACAGATATTCATCCAAATCTTATTAAATCATGAAGAAGATCATCTCAATCTTGATGATTTTGATGGTGGCCATGACTGCATATGCAGAAAAGAAGGCCAAAGTTATCAAGATCACAGTCCAACCGCAAGAGGCCGCCATTTATGTTGACAATAACTTAATTGGCTATGGCTACGGTGAATTCACTCGCCCCCCAAAGAAAAACCAGGTTGCAATCATTCGGGTTGAATGTAATGAGTACACAACCGCCAATTCAAAATTCTATGGTGGTGATGAGAGAAACTCGCTGTCGTTCAATCTTATGCAAGATGGATTCTACCGAGGTTCAGCAGCCTCGGGATTGGTCAACAAATATATGACCATCACACTTGACCCTCAGTATTACACCATAGATGCAGAGGGAAAGGTTAATAGTGAGGCGGCATGGAAACTGCTGCATCAAATTCTCCTGAACTATTTTCCGGAAATAGAAACTACAGATTTTCATGGAGGTTATCTCCAAACCCCTTGGAAGTATAAAACTTTCAATATGTCTGAAAAGCAACTGCGAAATCGCGTGACAGTAAGAGATGTCACTACACCGGAACGAGTAGCGTTCCAAATTAAGATTTCTTCAGAAGTCGCAGGAGCAATGCAAGCTCGCCATGGTGAATTTGACGAGGTTGATAGACTCCCTAAGGAATTAGAACCTATGGTAGAAGAGCTTCAGACGAGAATAGGCAAAACAAGTAGCATTTAATAACCATAATAAAAACAAACGACATGAAAAGAATTTTTATTTCAGTGTGTCTGGTTGCAGCTGCCACGGTTGTTTCCTATGCACAGAGTTTCGTCGACACTTTCGACGCGAACTCTCTTGGTTGGACTGAGTGCGCTTTTGAGAGCAACAAAGGTTCTGCTGTTATTGACAAAGGTGTGATGACCATCAAATCTAAGGGAGAGAACAAAGCTGCCGGTGCACTCCTTACCGCTATGAGTGGTGTCGCCACAAAGGTGGGAGAAAACACTTTCTTCGAGACTCACTGTTATGCTCCTCTTGACGTAAAAAAGCCTTTTGAGGTCATTGCAAACGTCAAGATTGACAAACTTGCCAACGACCGTGTATGCGGTTTTGTGTTCAACTACAAAGATGGCGGAAATTTTTATTGTTTTAACTTCAACGATGAGATGGTGAACTTCACTCGTTACGTTGATAACCGTGTTGTCGGTAATATCATGCAGGGCGTCAAGTGGCCAAACAAGAAGAAACTTGATCAGGAGTGGAAGCTCGTTTGTGATGGTGATGTCCTTTCATTTTATGTGGACGGAATGGAAATCCTCAAGGTAAAATATATGCCTTTGGATTTTTCCGGAATTGGTTTCTACACTTTCGGCAAGCAAACTCTTATTGTTGAGGATATGACATTCACCCAAAATTAATCCTGTAATCAATCCAAACCGTATTGATAGAGGTGAGCGCCAACATTGGAGTTCACCTCTATTTATATTTACGTAGGTCTACTTATTAAATAATTCGGGATACAGTCTTGTTCAACTGAAACATATTACCAGAAGTTGGGCTATTACCACTCTGGCGAACATTGACAGCGGATACGTGGTCGCATATGCTACCGACGCGTCGTCGCCTCTCGTTATCTCGTTGGCATAGTTGAGAGACATGGGATTTGCCATGGCTCCGCTAACCATACCGGCCGAAGTGGCGAAATCAAGCTTCCACATCCGCATTGCGAGCATTGTCATAATAAGCGACGGCACAAGGGTGATGATGAAGCCGGTAGCGATCCATAGCAATCCGTCGGCTCTCATGATGGTGTCGAGAAACTTCGCGCCCGACTCCAGCCCGAGACATGCAAGGAACAGGCTCAGACCGATACCTCGCAGCATGAGGTTGGCGCTTCATGTGGTGTACGTTACCAGATGGAACTGTGGTCCGAAACGTCCGATGAGGATTCCCACTACAATCGGGCCTCCGGCGAGACCCAGTTTGACAGGTACAGAGATGCCCGGAATGGCTATAGGTATCGAACCAACGATAAGCGACAGCACGAGTCCTATGAAGATTGCTGCCAGATTGGGGTCCTTGAGGTCTGTGTCGGAGTTGCCTACAAGATTGGCCACACGGTCAATGGCGTTGCTTTCGCCCACTATAGTGAGCCTGTCGCCGAGCTGAAGTATAAGATTGGGTGTGGCGAGAAGTCTTACTCCGGAGCGTGTTACTCTTGATATATTGACTGCGAAGTTATTACGCAGCCGCAGCGAGCCAAGTCTGCGCCCGTTGAGTTGCGGTTTGCTCACGGTTATAGTGCGTGAAATTAGATTCTTGTCAAGCTTATCCCAATCAATGTTAGGCCGGTTCCAGTCTCGGTCGCTCATACGCCCGAAAAGCAGCGTAAGGCGCGGCAGTTCTTCCTCGTTTGTGATTACGAGCACTCGGTCGCCACTTTCGAGGCGGTCATCGGGGCCCGGTATACATACATGTTCACCGTGCCATATGCGCGAGATTACAAATCGGGTGTTGACCAACTGCGTGAGTTGCCGCAGTGACAGGCCGTTGACACCCGGATTAGTTACACTGAACTCTGCAACAAAGGTGTGGTCGGCGTCGGCCTGATTGTGGGATTCATAATCAGCCGGTCGAGCCACGAATTTCCTTATAATGACAAATGCCAGTATCACCCCCACTACACCCAACGGATATGTGACCGCGCAACTGAGGGCTGCGCCGTTGCCCGCCATACCCATTTGCGCGAGAGCCTGCTGTGCGGCACCCAGCGACGGGGTGTTGGTAGTGGCACCGCTGATTATACCAACCATGTCACTCATCGGTATATTGAGTATGATTCCAAGACCGATAGCTAATGCCGTTCCAACCAATACCAACCCGAGTCCGAGCATGTTAAGCTTCAAGCCACCTGTGCGGAATGAGCTGAAGAAACCCGGGCCAACCTTAAGTCCAAGTTCGTATACGAATAACATCAGCCCGAAATCTTCGGCATATTTGAGCATTCCTGGATCGATTGACAATCCGAGATGTCCCGCTAAAATACCGGTGAAGAACACAAATGTTACACCAAGCGAGATGCCACACACGCGCAGTTTTCCTAACCCCAGACCGCAGGCTATGATCACTGATATGACACATACCGCCTGCAGGGGCGACTGATTGAAAAACAAACTTTCAAACCAATTCATGTCTGCAAAGGTAAGCATATTTTCACAAACCTTTACATAGTCGCCCGTTAATTGTGTGTTCTGTGGTTTTTAATCCCCCGGGCGGAGTCCTGAAATGTGTCGGTCAAGTATAGGTTAGATAAGGCTTTTTTGTACAAAGTTATGAATCGGCATGTGTAAAAAACAGCTGCACATTTGTTAATTTATGTATAAACGGCACTCTCCGGCGGTTTATTTCAAGATAAATATAAACGTTGAGTGGAAATGTCAGCGTAATTTTCACTAACTTTGCAAAACTTAGTTTTTTAAGGCAATGAATAAGCTGCAATTATATATAAGCAAGTCGTTGCGAGGTTTCAAGAGTGTGCGCAATATCAATCCGTCGGAGAATGTGCAGCGTCACATAAGAGACGTGCGGAGAGCTCTTGAGATACTTGACTACGACCCTCATGAGAAATATTTGTTTTACCTCATCAGTTACATTGACGAGGGTTCGTTCTTCACCATTCTTCGCACTATTCCTGACAAGCCTTTTGACCATCTTGCCACAACTATTTTTATCCCTAACGGGCTTCAGATAAGCCCTGAGGAATTAGGTGACATTGTCAGGCGCACCACCCGCATGGTGTCAAATCCGGCTGTGACATCAGAGGAGCTTGCCGATCTGCATAATATTTTTGCAAAAGAATATGCGGTGGATACCCAGGCACCAGCTGTTGTGGCATCTGCCGGGCGCGAGTATGCGGTATGTTTCTATGGAGGCGAGGACGGCCGTGAGCTTGAAAGTTTCTTCGGCAAAAACATGTATCAGACCGCTTATATTGATTATGAGGGTATTGTACTTGTTGATTCAGCTCTTGGCGTGACTGCCGCCGGTGATGATCTGACCGGTGTCGCACCTGCCGAGAATGTTGCGTTGCTCCCACCTGCCGGGGATTCTGACGGCTTTAAGCCTCACATTTTTCACCGCCCTTTCATCCGGCCATTCCTTGTGCCCCTGGGGCAGACTGCCACTATTGCCTGGCGTCGTCAAGGCTTTGAAGACCGCTTGCAGGAAATAACTGTGGAAACTGCCGGCATGACGCCTCCGGCTATTGATACCGACGACTCGCGAAAGTCAATATCCCCGGCATCGTTTTATATAACGTCCCATTCATCCAAAGCTCCTGTGGTGAATGCCGTTGTCACCGTCAATGGCATTGAGATAAAAGAGGCACGCAGTTTCACCCTCGCCGAGCTAAAGAATGCCGATGTGCTTGTGACTGCGCCGGGATATGCGCCGTTTCGCACTAACTGTGACCTTGCAGCCACAACACAGGCGCTGATCCAATTGCCCGAGATGCGAAAGGTTTACCGCTTTGAGCTGCCTGTAAAGTCAAGCGAGCTTGGTGCTCCTATCCGATTTGAGATTCATACTAAGCGGGATATTACAGACAGCCCGATTGAGGGCTATGAACTGAATGCGGCGGTACAGGAAGGCAGTACGCGTGTCAACCATCTGCTTTACACAGGTCAGACGTCAATGCCGGCCAAGCGTACGGCTATAACGGCAGCATGTGCTTTGGTGTTCGGATTTCTGTTAGGCTGGTTGTTTATGGGCACAGGTTCGGAACCGGCAAATGAAGAATCGCCTGACAGCATCGCACCTACGACCATGGCTACTGCGCCCGAAAAACCTGTAGTCAAAGAAGCCCCGTCGGCTGCCGTACCAGAACCGGTCGCTACAAACAAGCCACAGGATACGGTTAACAAGGTTACATCAGCCGATGCTGTGTCGTATCTTGACAACAACAAATCATGGAACCGGGCAGAAATGGAGAAGTACCCTGATCTCCAGGGGTTATTCGATGACCTTAACAACTACCGTTATGACCGTATCACAACCACATGGTCATCCAGGCTTAAATCGTCGAAGAATTTTGCCAGGGTCGTGACTGCCGTAGAAAATGGTTCCCGCAAGAAAAAATTCACTCCCGCCGCCGGAGCCACTTATTGCGGCGCCGGTGACACATCAATAAGTTATATCAACTATACTTACAAGGTAGATCCCTGATAACGGAAAAAATACATACCTAATGATGCTGAAGACACTATTCACACTCACACTGCTGGCCACTTGCGGCGCGGGATGCGCCATGGCTGCCAACAATTCTATTACGGCGGTTACAGCCGCCGGTCACCGGGTGACTGTAACAGCGGTAGCACCCGGTATATTGCGCGTGACCAATGCCGCCCCTGATGAACAAGCGTTGCCATCGCGTGCAATAGTGTCGGTGAATGAAAAGGTTAGCTGCACTACCGGGAGTGCCGGTCAATATGTTACCACACTATCAATGCCCGATGGTGTTACGGCTGCAATAGACACCCGCACCGGTTTCCTTACAATCATGGGTGGTGCCGGCAAGGTCATAACCGACGACGGGCTGCGCACCATTTCAGGAGGGCGGCAGGAACTTGCTATCGCAACAACATCGACCGGCTCAATGTATGGCGCCGGAGAACGTGGCCATGCAATAAATTTGCGGGGTGATACATTGCAGATGTATAACCGCCCTACATATGGATATGCAGCCGGCGACCCCCGCATATCCCAAATGAACATAACTATGCCGCTGTTCCTCTCAAGCGACGGATTTGCGATAGTGTTTGATGACCATGCCCGTGCTGAAATGATTCTCGGTAATCCGATCAGATACATAACCGATAATACCAGTCCGGTCACCTACTACTTTATAAATGGCGCGTCAACATTGGCGGATGTCACAGAGCGGCTCACTGCTCTTACCGGCCGCCAACCGCTCCCGCCGATGTGGACATTAGGGTATATTACTTCTCGTTACGGCTACCGCACACAAGATGAGACGTTGGGTACGGTTGACACCCTCAAGCGAGAGGGTTACCCGGTCGACGGTATAGTCCTTGATCTGTATTGGTATGGTAAGGAGCAGGACATGGGCCGTCTTGACTGGGAGCCGTCGCAATGGCCCGAGCCACGCAAAATGTTAAAGACCCTGCGTGACCGCGGTGTGAATCTCGTAGCCATTAGCCAGCCTTTTGTGCTTGAGAATGGCCGCGGAGTCGATAATTTTAAACTGCTGAGTGACAGTTCTATGCTTCTTCTTGATACAGTGGGCAATACACAGCCTGTGGAAATATGGGTTGGCAAAGGCGGCATGTTCGACGTTTCAAATCCGGCAACCCGCGCCTGGCTCACACGCCGATATAAAGACCTCACGGATCAGGGCATCACCGGATGGTGGGGTGATCTTGGTGAACCTGAGATGCATCCTTTGAGCGGTTTGCATCATAATGGACAAAGGGCGGCCATCTACCATAATCAATATGGCAACGACTGGAGCGAGATAGTGTTTGATCTGTTCCGCACCCAATATCCCGGCCGCCGCCTTATGGCAATGATGCGTGCCGGAACAACAGGTTTGCAGCGTTACAGTGTGTTCCCGTGGTCGGGTGACGTGTCGCGTTCATGGGGCGGATTACAGGCTCAGATTCCTATAATGCTGAACACGGGTCTGAGCGGACTGGCTTATATGAGTCATGATGTGGGCGGATTTGCGGTTGACCCCAACGAGCCATATATGCCTGAGTTATATGTGCGTTGGCTGCAATTGGGCCTTTTCTCGCCCGTTTTGCGTACCCATGCGCAACAGTATGCCGAACCCTACAACTATCCCGATCATGCTGAGATAATCAAAGACCTTGTAAAAGCGCGTTACCGTTGGTTGCCATATACCTATACCCTTGCCTGGGAGAACGCGGCATTCGGTTACCCGTTGGTGCGCCCGCTCAACTTCACTGAACCTCACACTACGGTATACGATACCATCATGGATGAATATCTGTGGGGACCGGAGGTGCTTGTCGCACCGGTTCTTACCCCCGGAACAACTTCACGCCCGGTGACTTTCCCTGCCGGTAAATGGCTTGATATGGCAGATCCTGCCACTGTGCATGAGGGCGGCACCACAATTACATGTGAAGCTCCGCTTGACGTGATACCTGTGTTTGTGAGAGCCGGAGCATTTATTCCCATGGCTAATTACAAGATGGAGAATACCGGCGATTATAATCCTGCTAAGCTTACAGTAAACTATTATCCGGTTCAGGGCGAGACATCGCAGTTCACGATGTACGATGATGACCATGTCAGCCCCGATGCGCTCTCCTTCGGCAACTATCGACTGATCAACTTTAACGGCAGTGCAGGCGGCTCGCGTGTTACCATAGATGCCAAGGGTACCTATCCCGGTGCGCCGGAAAATATCGAGATTGAGTTTGTTATACATCGTGCGGCAGCCCAGGCTGTTTTCCGTGTCAACGGGCGCAATATGAAAGCTCGCTACAATGCCGCTGCCGGCACCCTGACTCTGCATTTGCGTTGGCCGGTAAGCCGCCAGTTAATCATAGAGTCAAACAATCTTAAACTTAAATAAAGCTTTTTCTAAAGATACAAGATATGTTTTCAGGAATAGTAGAAGAGGCGGCCACAGTTGCTGCCACCGCCATGGATAACGGGAATCTGCGTCTGCGTGTGCGTTCGTCATTCTGCGACGAGTTGTCAATAGACCAGTCAGTGGCACATAATGGAGTGTGCCTCACGGTAGTGGCCCTCCACCCCGATTCCACCTATGAGGTAGTCGCGATAGAAGAAACCCTCCGTCGTTCAAATTTAGGAAACCTTAAGGCCGGAGATAATGTGAATCTTGAGCGCTCTATGAAGATAGGGGGGCGACTTGACGGACATATAGTGCAGGGGCATGTCGATTGCACAGCAGAGTGCGACAGCATAGAGGATGTCGATGGAAGCCGATATTTCAGGTTCCGCTACAGCGTGTCGCCTGAGATGCGTGCCAAAGGTTACATGACGGTTGAGAAAGGGTCGGTGACTGTCAACGGTGTAAGCCTGACGGTGTGTGATTCCACCCGCGATACTTTCAGGGTCGCTATCATCCCTTATACCCTTGAGCATACTAATTTCAAGGATATAAAGGTTGGTTCAGTTGTAAATCTTGAGTTCGATATCATAGGTAAATATCTTGCCGCCCTTCAGAATCATGATTAGAACATAAAAGGCTTTGAAGTTACAGATATGTCGAACGCCCGCTGAACATGTTCAGCGGGCGTTCGACATATCTGTAACTTCTGTAGGAAGCAGTTATTTGAAAATGTATGTGATGACTGCCGTTGCCCGGTCACCGGTAGTGCCGTCTCCTCGCGTGAAGCGTCGTTGTTTTATCTCCTGTGCCACGGCTTGCCGGAGCGTGGGATCAGTGCCTGCCGGTGCCTTTCCGGTGAGGAATGTGATTTCACCGGGTGAGCCATCAGGATTGATTGAGACCTTGACTTTGATTTCTCCGGTGGTTGTGGCCGGTATGCGTTGGTATCGAGGGACTTTCCAACCTCCGGTGGCATTTCCTGAACCGGTGCCGTGGTATGATCTGTTGGTGCCGGCCGGTGATCCGCTGTTGCCTTGAGTGTTGCCTTGATTGGCCACGTTGTTGTTACCGCGTGCGTTCTTGAATGCGTTCTCGGTAGCTGAGGTTGCGCGACGAGTGGCTTCAGCCCGCTGCTGTAATTCCTTCTGAGATGGACCAGTCTTCTGTGGCTGCTCGGTCATATGCTTCTTTACAGGAGAGGGTTGGGCAGAGGTTACAGGAGGAGGCGGATCGGCGGGGGTACCGTTGTCACGTATGTCCATGCCGGTGGTCGGTTCAGGTGTTGACAAATTGTCGGCCGGAACCTCGTTATGTGCAGGGGATGATTCCTCGTAAGCCCGGTTGACTGCTCTCGGGGCCGGTAATATATCGAAAATATTCTCTTCCTCGACCAACGCAACTTCGTTTTGCCTCTTCGGAGGCCATTCCTGCCCTGACAACTGCACCGAAAGGTGTGTCACAAGCATCAGAATCACTGCAGCGATTGCTATCAGTGTGGTCGAGGCAACGGCGATGATACGTGGCTTATTCATTTACCATAGGGGTTTGTGAGTCACCGGTAGGGCGTGTGGCCAAAACCATTTTTATTGAGTTGGAGGCTCCGAGGTTCAGAACTTCAACAACCTTGCCGTAGGCTACATCCGAGTCAGCGTAAACGGCCACCGCCGCTTCATCACCGGCCATGGCTGCATATTGCTGCAATCCGGGCATCAGGCTGTCGGGTGCCACTGCAGTTAGCTCACCGTTTTCATAGCTTACAAAGTAAGCACCGTCTTTGTCAATGAAAACCCGTGTAGAAGGCTTCTCGGGTGTCTGTTCAGAACTCTCCGGGAGGTTCACTTCTATCGCGGTAGGGAAAATATATGTGGATGTGACCATGAAGAATACCAACAGCAGAAATATGACATCGGTCATTGATGCCATGGAGAACGCTGCCATCATGTCTTGTTGACGTTTGAGAGCCATGAGTGGATCAGGTTAAGCGGGTTCGTTCAGCAAGTCCATGAACTCCATCGTGCGGGCTTCCATGAGCTTCATGACCTTGTTAATTCGTGCCACAAGGTAATTGTAGGCGAAAAGAGCTACAATACCTACGATAAGCCCTGCCACTGTGGTTGACAGGGCTGTGTAGATGCCGCCGGCAAATGTGTTTATCTGGGCAGCATTTCCTGCATTTGCAATTGAGTAAAATGCCTGTACCATGCCGATCACTGTGCCCAAAAATCCGAGCATAGGGGCGCCGGCGGCGGTTGTGGCAAGCCATGGAAGGCCCTTTGAGAGGGTCGCCACTTCAAGGTTGCCGGTATTCTCAATTGCCACCAACACATCATTCATGGGGCGGCCAATGCGGCTGATACCCTTGGCGATAAGCCTGCCGAAAGGCGTGTTGTTGGATTTGCACAGGTTGAGAGCACTCTCAATCTCACCTTCGTGTATATAGTCGCGGATGCGTTTCATGAAAGAGTCGTCGTACTGCGATGCGCTGCGGATCACAATGCAACGCTCGATAAAGATGTAGATGCACACGAGAGCCAGAATGGCGATTGGAATCATAATCCAACCGCCTTCGACACACATAGCCCAGATTGAAGGCGAGTTTGTTTCCATTTTGAAGTAGCTTATTTAAGGCAGTTTAAGTAACGTTTTATAGTTTCCTCGAGGCCGAGGTAGAGAGCATCGCAGATCAGGGCGTGGCCTATTGACACTTCATGAAGGCGGGGCAGGGAGCGGTAGAAGAATTCAAGATTCCTGAGCGAGAGATCATGCCCGGCGTTGATTCCAAGGCCGAGGCTGCGTGCCAGGGCCGATGCTTCCACAAAAGGCGCTACGGCAGCCTCGGGATCGGCGGCGTAAGCATCGGCGTAAGGTTTGGTATAAAGCTCTATCCTGTCAGTGCCGGTGCGGGCCGCAGCCTTTATATTGACCGGGTCGGTGTTGACAAAAATCGAGGAGCGTATTCCATTTTCCTTCAGTCGGTCGACTGTAGCGGCCAAAAAATCAAAATTGGCCTCTACGTCCCATCCGGCTGATGATGTCAGGGCATTTGCCGCATCAGGTACGAGCGTCACCTGTTCGGGCTTCACAAGGCACACCATGTCCATGAAGTCGGGTGCGGGATATCCCTCGATATTGAACTCCACCTTAACGAGAGGGCGCAGATTAAAGACATCGTTGCGGCGTATATGGCGTTCATCGGGCCGCGGATGTACCGTGATACCCTGTGCACCGAAGCGCTGGCAGTCGATAGCTACCTGCTCTACCGACGGCTGGTTTTCTCCGCGTGCGTTGCGCAGGGTTGCGATCTTGTTGATGTTGACACTAAGGCGTGTCGTGGGTTTATTGCTGTTCACTTAAGTTTTCTCTGTTTTAAAATGAGATATGAGAAAAATTTCGTAAATTTGTCATTCAATTCGACTACAAATTTAGTCAGAATAAATAAAATGACGAAAGAAATTCTTTTAAAAGCCGATAATTTTGACGATATTGGGGTCCTTTTTCCTCCAAACGCCGATTCGAGTTGCCTTTTAATAGGGTGCACGCCTGACAATTTTGTAGCCTCGCGTATAGCGATGGCTGTGGAAGATGTTAACGCGCACCTCCTGAATCTCAACGCCACCTCTCTCCGCACAGATGACCATACACTTGTGGTTGCCTTGCGTATTGATCACCGTAATCCCGAATCAGCCGCCCGCTCGCTTTCCCGGTATGGTTATGAGGTTATTGACATGACAGGAGTCCCGTCAGTCGATGATGACAAGATACGAGACCGTTATAACGAATTAATGAATTATCTGTCACTATGAGAATCGCAGTATATGGCTCCCGCCATCAGGAAGCATATCTTGGCTTCATAGAAGAGTTTTTCAAGGCTCTTGCTGCGGCAGGGGTGGAGGCTGTTGTGCACAGCAAGCTATACCATTATCTGCTGCATCTCATGCCGACAGCCCTTGAAGCTGTTAAGCGTGTCACAGATGCAACCGACTTCAGCGCCGATGTCGCGGTCAGCATAGGTGGCGACGGTTCTTTTCTGCGCACGTCGGCCTGGGTTGGAGATAAGGAGATACCCATATTGGGTGTGAATACAGGCCATCTTGGATATCTGACATCTCTGCCTGTCGAGAAGCTGCCTCAGTTGCCGCATATACTTGCCTCGGGATCCTGCACTGTCGAGAACCGTTCGCTCATAGCTGTGGAATGTGAAGGTGTTGGAGGTTGGCCTTACGCGCTTAATGAGATTGCCATAAGCAAAAGTGACGGAGCATCGATACTTGAAATAAATGCAATGATTGACTCCATGCCATTGGCTGATTACCGTGCCGATGGTCTCATTATCTCAACTCCGACGGGTAGCACGGCTTATAATCTGTCGTTGGGCGGTCCTATAGTCCAACCATCAGCCCCGGTATTTGTGCTTTCGCCCAATGCTGCCCATTCATTGTCGATGCGCCCTCTTGTGGTTGCTGACACGTCTGTGCTCAAGTTTGTGTGTGACGGCCGCTCGCGCCAGTTCCGCATAGCGATCGACGGCAGGTCATATGCGGTTGATAACGGCACTGTTGTCTCCCTGCGCCGTGCTCCATTCGTTACAAAGGTAATGATGACAGACGGTGCAAATTTCGCGCAAACCCTCAGAAATAAACTGTCGTGGTCATAAAGGTAGTGCCGTCGCAGAAATTCATGCATCCGGTTGCAGGTTATGTGAATGTGCGGGTGCTTAAGACTGCGCGGCGTGTCACTGCCCGGTGGAAAGCTGATGTGCTGCATGTATGTATCCCGCCGGGGCTCAGCATCGATAGTTTTAACGTCATACTTGATGGAATGATGCCTGATATAATGGCGATGAAACCTGTTGCCGCGCCTTCGTCGATGTATTATGACGGTTATATTTTCGAGAACGATATAGTGCGGATAAAGGTAATGGAATCAGCCGGCGAGCGTGTGGGATATGTGTCAGCATATCCTGTGCTCGCCGATGATAAGGCTGAGTTGCGTATCGTAACCCCGCCTTCACGTGCCGGCTTGATCGGTAACGAGGCGGTGATTGCAAAGCTGATACAGAAGTATGCCTATGCCAAGAGTCAGAAGGTGCTGGTTGACGAACTGAGGCAGATAGCGAGTGACAAAAGGTTGCTGCAGCGTGTTACAGGGATAAAGATCTCGCGTAACAATACAAAATTAGGCACATGCAGCAGCCGCGGAGAGATAACTCTGTCGCGACGTCTGCTGTTTATGCCGCGTGACATGCGCCGGGCAGTCATGACGCATGAGTTGGCTCATCTTGATCATTTTGATCACTCCGAAGCTTTCTACACGCGTTGGGCCGAATTGCATGGCGCGCCTGTGAGGCACTACCGCAAGTTGTATAACACGGTGCCCAGTCCTATTCCTTGATGCCGTAGGCAAGGTCTCCGGCATCGCCCAACCCCGGAACGATATAGCTATGGGCGTTGATCTCGGGATCGATCACCCCTACCCACAGAGTGGCATCTGCCGGCATCACCTCGTTCATATAGTCTACGGCGGCCTGGGACGCGATGACCGATGCTATGTGTATTTTGGCCGGGGTGCCTTTTGTAAGCAATGCCCGGTAGCTGAGGTCCATTGATGCACCGGTGGCGAGCATCGGATCGGTGAGAATAAGAGTCTTGCCTTCGAGGCGCGGGGTAGCCAGATACTCGATGAAAACATCAAAATTTTCTTTTTCCTTATATTTGCGGTAGGCTGAAACAAAGGCGTTCTGTGCTCCATCGAAGAAATTCAGAAATCCTTGATGGAAAGGAACACCGGCCCGGAAAATAGTGCCCAACACCACATTCTCGGCGACCCGTTGGCAGTGGGCTGTGGCGAGAGGAGTCTCAATGTCGACTGTTTCATAGGTGAGGGTCTTGCTGATTTCATAAGCCATTATCTCACCGGTGCGTTCAAGATTGCGACGGAAGCGCAGTGGATCTTTGTGAATCTCGCTTGATCGCATCTCAAGCAGGTATTGACTCATGAGCGAGGGGGTCTCGGCAAAATTTATAACTTTCATTTGGTCTAAAGAATTAACGGTTGATAGAAGAACGACCGGGCGGCCTAAAATTTTGCAAAATTAGCTTTTTTTGACGAGACTACCCAACGTTTTTAAAATTTTGCTTAATTTTGCATCGCATTTTTAACCATATAAAAAGCTATGTCAACAAATACCGTAGACAATACCCGCAAAGTGACAACCATGCGCTTTGGCGAGATGAAACAGCGGGGTGAGAAAATATCAATGCTCACCTCGTACGATTATTCGATGGCTACCCTCGTAGACCAGGCGGGCATTGATGCCATTCTTGTAGGCGACTCTGCCTCTAACGTAATGGCCGGCAACACCACCACGCTACCTATAACCCTTGACCAGATGATATATCATGCCAAGTGCGTCACCAATGGAGTGAAGCGCGCCTTGGTTGTGTGTGACATGCCTTTCGGTTCTTATCAGGGCAATTCTATAGAGGCTCTCAACTCGGCTATCCGCATTATGAAGGAGAGCGGTGCCGAGGCTGTGAAGATTGAGGGTGGCGCCGAAATCCGCGAGTCAATAGAACGTATCCTGTCAGCCGGTATTCCGGTAATGGGACACTTAGGTCTGACTCCGCAGTCAATCAATAAATTCGGAACTTATGGAGTGCGTGCGAAAGGGGAAGCTGAGGCCCAGAAGCTCATTGATGATGCGTTGTTGCTGCAGGAACTCGGCTGCTTTGCCATTGTGCTTGAGAAAATACCGGCCGCGCTTGCTACAAAGGTGTCTCAGATGCTTACGATACCCACTATCGGTATCGGTGCGGGTTCGGGCTGTGACGGCCAGGTGTTGGTGTTGCAGGATATGCTTGGTATCAACCAGGGCTTCTCTCCCAAGTTCCTGCGCCGCTATGCAGATCTGGCGAATACCATCACCGATGCAGTGTCGTCTTATGTCAAAGATGTGAAAGATGTTACTTTCCCGTCGGAAACTGAACAATATTGAGATATAATCCGGGGGGCGTTAATTCACGTGTCAGCCCGGAATCGTTGAAAAACCGCATTGTCCACCGGCAAGTCGTACATGACAGCTTGCCGGCGGACAATGTGCTTTTTTTCAGAGTGGGGGAAGGGAATCTGTGGTGATGTAATCGCAACCGATCGAACGGAAGTATTCGAACCGTGCCGGGTCATTGACAGTCCATACGTTTACGGGGAGGCCTGCGGCGTGGAACTTTTCCACTACTTCCGGTGTAACGGCATCATGCCTGATGTCAATACCCATTGAGTGCTCGACACACCAATCGAAGTTTTCATCTACCTTGGTCTGTACAAGAAGTTGCAGTTCCACGTCTGGATAATTTTTTCTGATAAACTCGAGGCATGGCTTCATGGATGTAAGTATCATGCATCGGTCGCGCATGCCCATGGAGTCTATGAACTGGATCAGTCGCGGAATTCCCGATGTGTCGTTAGAATTTATACCTGTTGCCCACTTGAGTTCGATGAGCGGACGGCAGCCGTATTGGCGGCAAATCATAAGCATATCCTCAAGAGTTGCGAGTTGCCCTGTATATTGGTGTCCCCAACGGATTTGTTTGAGGGTGTCGGCTTGTAATCGGTCAATTGTGGACGAGGCAACGGTGCATCTGCCACCGAGACGTCCTGTGGAGTCGTCGTGACACAGCACGAAAGTGCCGTCACCTGCCACCTTGACATCGCTTTCCAGAAACGGGTATCCTCGGCGGGCACCGGCTTCAAGAGCCTCTCGGGAGCTTTCCACTCCAATGTCGCTGCCGCGGTGGCCCACCACAACCGGCGACGATGAGGTAAGTGTGACCAGGGCCGAGGCGAGTGTCAGTGTGTAGAGTAATGCTTTCATTGTTTCAATGGAGATAGAGATAAAGTTACTTTTTCAGGGGTTACAATAAGTGAGGCCTGTGATGATTCGACGAGAGGTACGTTATAGTCAACATGTCCGACCGGTATGCCGAATGCTATCGGGAAGTCACAATCCTTTACCAACCTGGATATCATTTCTTCCATTGACGTATGCACTCCGTCGGGTTTGTATTCTGTGAACTGTCCAATGATAAGTCCGCTGAGCCGGTCAAGCACGCCACTGAGCTTGAGCTGGTATATAATTCTCTCTATCTTGTAGATGGGTTCGGAGACGTCCTCGATGAACAGGATGGTGCCGGGACGGATGATGTCGAACGGTGTGTTGATCAAGTCGGCTATCACGGCGAGATTTCCGCCTAAAAGTCGGCCGGTCACACTGCCCGTGTGGTTGAATTCAGATGGTTTGAAGGTATATGTCGGCATTTTCCCGGTGAGGATGTCAAAAATAATTGCATTGTTGGGATCCTTGTCGCCGAGCATTATGGCTTTCGCCATTGATGAATGTACGGATGCTATGTTGTTGGCTGACATCAGAGCGTGCAGAGCTGAAATATCGCTGAATCCGATAATCCATTTTGCATTCTCACGCAGAGGGAGGGTGGCGAGGCGGTCAAGATTGTGCACCACACCGTATCCTCCGCGGCTGCAAAGGATGGCTTTGACCGTGGTGTCTGTCAGGGCGGCTTCAAGGTCGGCGAAACGCTCGTCGGCCGTGCCGCTCAGGTAGCCGCGGCGACCGTAGGTGTGCGGGTACACAACCGGCGTGAACCCTCGGCGGCGAATTTCCGCGGCGGCATTATCCACTATATTGCGGTCGATTGGACCGGCCGGTGAGACAATGGCGATTTTGTCACCCTTGACTAACGGAGCCGGATATATGACGGTTTGTCGCGTAGTGTCGGTGGTAGCTGCGGCCTCTCGGTCAGCAGGCGTGGTGTCGGTGGTTGAACTGCTGCAATTTACCATTGGGAGAAAAATAAAAGTCGTGGCCAGAAGGAGGCTGTAAAAACGTCGGTGTCTCATCTTTGAAAAATATTAGCGTAAAAGTGCCATATGGCTATTCCGGTCGACACGGCTACATTGAGTGAGTGTTTTGTGCCGCTTTGTGGAATCTCAAGGCATAGGTCACATGTGTCAACCACTTCCTGAGCCACACCGTCTACCTCATGGCCGGCCACGAAAGCGTACCGCTGCGAAGGCTGTGGCTTGAATTCGTCAAGCATTACCGATCCCATCACCTGCTCAAGGCAGCAAACGGTGTAACCCGCTTCTTTCAACGCTTTAACAGCGTCGATGGTTGACGGATAGTAAGTCCAATCAACAGAAAGCTCAGCGCCGAGGGCAGTCTTGTGTATCTCGGGTGATGGCGGAGTCTGCGAGATACCGCACATTATCAGCCGTTCTACTGCAAAAGCGTCGCATGTGCGGAATATGGAGCCTATGTTGTTGAGTGAGCGTACATTATCGAGCACCACCGTGAGGCTCATTTTGGGAGCCTCCTTGAACTGCTCGATCGAAGCACGCTTCATGTCCCATATAGTTTTCTTTTTCATTTTAGTCGGATGAGGGTAAGACCGTCACGTAACGGAATCATTACTTTTTCAACATCGGTGTCGGTGGCCACAAGTCGGTTGAAGTCGTCGACGCCGCGTGTCTGTGCATCATGATTTGCCACGGGATCAAGCACCTTGCCACTCCACAGGGTGTTGTCGGCGAGAATGTATCCCCCGTTAGCCATCAATGGCTTTATCATAAGGTAATAGTCGACGTACTGGCGTTTGTTTGCATCTATATATACCATGTCCCATGGAACGTCGGAAATCTTAGGCACCACGGCGAGGGCGTCGCCTATGTGGAGGTGTATGTCGTTGCCACGGGGGGATGCGGCGAAAAGTTCTTCCAGTTCGGGGGCGGCTTCGTCATCAATTTCAACGGTGTGTATTTCCGCACCCGAAGGCATGCCTTCGGCGAAGCAGAGTGTTGAGTATCCGCTGAATGTGCCCAACTCAAGGATGTGTAACGGCTTGATCATTGATGTGAGCATCTTCAGCAGGCGCCCCTGTATGGGTTCACAGCACATGCGCGGGTAGAGGCGTGTAAGGTGAGTGTGCCGGTAAAGCCGCTCAAGCACAGGAGGCTGAGCGTCGCTGTGGAGAGTTACATATTCGTCGATGTCCATAGTAATAACAGGGTAGTCAGGCACATCAGCGCTTCAAGAATCCATGCCAAAGCCCGGCGGTCCGGATAGCAAAGATAGGCACATACGCCTGAGAGCACAATGTAAATCGGATAAAACCAGTTTAGAGCCGCGCTGTCAGTATCATAGGTTGCAGACAGTACTGCGCCGGCGCAACCCATCAGCCACACCATGGGAATGGCTGTCATAATCAGCAGGGCGGTGAACCACCATGGTGTTCGGTGGCCGGGAGTTGAGGTCATCGTGAGGCTCCTTTCTCTTCAAGATATGCTTTGACGGTGGCTGCGATGCCACGATCGAGCGGGTAGTTTACCTTGAAGCCGAAGTCGCGCTGGGCATCGCTCACGTCACAGGCCCAGTTGC
This sequence comes from Odoribacter sp., assembly GCA_023663145.1. Classification (GTDB taxonomy): domain Bacteria; phylum Bacteroidota; class Bacteroidia; order Bacteroidales; family Muribaculaceae; genus CAG-873. The sequence goes on along the minus strand of JAMPHZ010000013.1, from coordinate 2,344 downwards.
GTTGTTTCATGATCTTGTATTTGTCGCGGTTTAGGGTGGAAGCCTGTTGCTTGGCTGCGGCGATCTTTTCTGCCACGGCTGATGCTGCATATACAGCCCAGAGGGGTAACTTTAGTGGAATCACCCACTTGCCTCCAAGCGCTTTGGCGACCATAGTCCGGAATTCTTTCTGTGTGTATGCCTTCGGCTCGCTTATTATGTACTTGCGGTGTAGTGTGGCTTCGGATGCCAGGGCATCGAACATCGCTCCGACGAGGTCGTCGACATAGATGAATGACAGCATCTGACGGCGGTATCCCACGCCGAAGTCGAAGTGCGAGTCAATGCACTTGATCATCATCAGATAGTCTTTCTCATGAGGGCCGTAGACACCGGTTGGGCGGAATATGATCCATGGGAAATCGGGTAAGGTCTCAAGATAAGTCTCAGTCTTGATTTTTGACAGACCGTAGCGGGTGTTGGGATTGGGTATCGTTGTGGAATCTATAGGGGTATATTCCTTCTCATCGGCCGGTCCGAGAGCGCTGAGTGAGCTCATGTACAGGAACTTCTGCGGCACCATATCGTTGCGGCGGAGAATTTCGATGAATGTGCGCGGATATAGGAAATTGACCAGGTTGAAGCCATTGAAATTGGCGCATTTGGTAGCCCCGAGATTCCATATGATGTAGTCCCAGTGACCGCTTTCAGGTCGAGCCTCTATAAGGCTTTTCTCAAGTGCGTCTGGGTCATCGTAATCAAGAACCACGAACTTGAGATCGGGAGATGTGAGATATTTTCTGGAAGTTGATGCGCGCACGGCTACTGAAGTGTCGTAACCGCGTCGTAGAGCTTCGGCGGCGATGAATCCGCCGATGAATCCGCCGGCGCCTACTACGAGCAATGTCTTTTTATGTTCCATGTCGTTGTATTTTTCACAAAGTTACGATTTTTTGGTATAATACGCGGGCAAAAATATACACTTTAGCAAGATTGTGTCTGTTAAATATTTTTAACTAAAAATATTTGCAGGTGGTTTAAAGTGCAGAGTATCTTTGCTTTTATAAAGCAACCTCAAATTTTTAAACTATGAAAAAGCTGTTTCAATTATTCTTATCTCTGTTTTTCTTAAGTAGCTGCACGAGCAATGACGAGCCGCGGATCGATGTGGTCTATAATGTGGTGAATCCGGTGCCGACTACTGATGTTTTCACACCTGCACCGTCTGAAATGTCTATAATCGAGAGCATGCCGGAGGCGGCCTTCTTTTATAGCAAGATTCTTGCTCCCCAAGATGAGGATGGTAATTACTGCATATCTCCATTGAGTCTTAATTTTGCTGTGGCCATGGTGGCCAACAGTGTGGATGATGAATCAGGCGACCGCATAGCCGAACGGCTTGGCGCGGCAAGCGTTGGTGATCTGAACTCGTTGTACAATAAGCAGATCAGTTATCTCACTCACCCGTCAACCAAGAGTAAATTGCTAATAGCCAATGCTGTGTGGCATAGTGATAAGTACGAGGTGTCAGATCTGTTCACAACGCGGATGGCCACGCTTTATGGTGCCTCGGTAACTCCATTTGCTGTCGGATCTCGGGCTGCGGTGGATATGATCAACTCTTGGGTAAGAAATACAACACAAGGTGTGATTCCTGATATAATAGAGTCTGCGACGTCAGAGTTCTATTGGTCAAATACCCTTTACTTCCAATCAAACTGGATGTATAAATTCGATCCGGCAAAAACCACAGCCGGAGTGTTTCATGGAACAAAAGGTGATGTCGAGGTTGATATGATGCATGGGCTGCAGGAAAACGCCACTTATTGTGAATATGCCGGGGCAGTTTATGCAAAGATATACTATAAATCGATCGATTATACTTTTGAGTTGATAATGAGCGACGAACCGATAGATTATCAGTTGTATAAGGACTTGAGTGACGGCAGGGCGATGCAATTTCTGTATGATCTTGAGATGTCATTGCCTAAATTCAGCATCATGACTGACCTGGATATAGCGCCGCTGCTCGGTGAATTGGGCGTAATGGACTCCGATGTTATGTTGTCGGGAATGGGATTGCCTTCGGTGCCCGGTATGATACAAGGCGGTAAGCAGAAGACCCGCATAGATGTTGATGAGGAGGGTGTGAAGATTACGGCTGCCACCATAATAGGCGGAGTGGGTTGTGCCGATAATGAGAAGCACCCCTTTGTTGTTGACCGCCCGTTTACTTTTATAGTAAGGGAGGCTCGCACCGGAGCGATTCTACTTATGGGGCGTGTTAACAATATCTGATCATATACAACACGCCCCGGTTCCTGTGGTTTTGGAGCCGGGGCGTGTTGCCTTTTTTACCAATCTA
>JAMPHZ010000012.1 GCA_023663145.1 Odoribacter sp. | reverse complement strand
TTACCCTGAGGAGGAGTGAGGAGAATGCCGTTGCACTTCTTATTGGAAACTTTGGTGCTAAATTGTTGAAAAATAATGGGATTGAGTGTTGCGGAAATGAAGATTTATTGCTATCTTTGCGGCGCAAAAGCAGGCCAATAAGCATGCTGATGTAGCTGCGAATGTATTGCGGCTTTATGTAATTAACTTATTATTAACTTTTTAAATGGCAGAACAAACCAAAACCGCCATCGCAGACTTCGATTGGGAAGCCTACGAAAAAGGCGAAACTCTCGGTGAGAAATCTCGTGAGGAACTCACCCGCACTTATGATGAATCGCTTAACACCGTTAAGGACAAAGATGTAATCGAAGGTACCATCATCGCTCTCAACAAGCGCGAGGCTGTGGTTAACATCGGTTATAAGAGCGATGGCATCATCCCCATGAGCGAATTCCGCTATAACCCCGAAATCAAGGTGGGTGACACAGTGGAAGTGTTCATTGAAAACCAGGAAGATAAAAAAGGCCAGCTCATTCTCTCTCATAAGAAGGCTCGCGCTTCACGCTCCTGGGAGCGCATCAACGCAGCCCTTGCTAATGACGAGATTATCAAAGGCTTCATCAAATGCCGTACCAAAGGCGGCATGATTGTCGACGTTTTCGGCCTCGAGGCATTCCTCCCCGGCTCGCAGATCGATGTCAAGCCCATACGAGACTACGACATCTACGTTGGCAAGACTATGGAATTCAAGGTTGTTAAGATCAACGAAGAATTCAAGAACGTGGTTATTTCCCACAAGGCACTTATCGAGGCCGAGCTTGAACAGCAGAAACGCGAAATCATCTCGAAACTCGAAAAAGGCCAGGTACTTGAGGGTACCGTCAAGAATATCACCTCTTACGGTGTATTCATCGACCTTGGTGGCGTAGATGGTCTCATCCACATCACCGACCTTAGCTGGGGTCGCGTAACCAAACCCAGCGAAGTGGTTGAACTTGATCAGAAACTTAATGTCGTTATCCTTGACTTCGATGATGAGAAGAAACGTATCGCTCTCGGTCTGAAGCAGCTCCAACCCCATCCATGGGATGCTCTTGACGCTGACCTCAAAGTAGGTGACCACGTCAAAGGTAAGGTTGTGGTTATGGCCGATTACGGCGCATTCCTTGAAATCGCTCCCGGTGTTGAAGGTCTCATCCACGTAAGTGAAATGTCATGGAGCCAGCACCTGCGCTCAGCCCAGGATTTCATGAAGGTTGGCGACGAAGTTGAAGCTGTAATCCTTACACTCGATCGTGAAGACCGCAAGATGAGCCTCGGTATCAAGCAGCTCAAGAACGATCCTTGGGAAAACATCGAAGATAAATATCCCGTCGGCAGCCGCCACACAGCACGTGTGCGCAACTTCACAAACTTCGGCGTATTTGTTGAAATTGAAGAAGGCGTTGACGGTCTTATCCATATCAGCGATCTCAGCTGGACCAAGAAGATCAAACATCCCAGCGAATTTACTCAGGTTGGCAACGACATCGAAGTTGAAGTTCTGGCTATTGACAAAGACAACCGCCGTCTCAGCCTCGGTCACAAGCAGCTCGAAGAAAATCCCTGGGACGTATTTGAAACAATCTTCACCGTTGGTTCAGTACACGAAGGCACCATCATCGAAATGCTTGACAAGGGCGCTGTAGTAGCTCTGCCCTATGGCGTTGAAGGTTTTGCCACTCCCAAACACCTTGTTAAAGAAGACGGAACCACAGCTAAGGTTGACGAAAAACTCAACTTCAAGGTTATCGAATTCAATAAGGATGCCAAGCGTATCATCCTCTCTCACAGCCGCATCTTTGAGGATGAAGCACGTGCAGAAAAGCATGCAGAGCGTAAGGCAAAGCGTCAGCCCCGTCAGCCCCGCGAAGAGGCTCCCGCAGCTGCTGCAACACCCCTTGAGAAAACCACTCTCGGTGACCTCGAAGCTCTTGCAGCTCTCAAAGAGAAACTCGCAGGCAAATAAATCCAGGTTAATTATATAACTTGATAAAAATCGGGTGTCCCTTTAAGGGGCACCCGATTTCTTATGGGATCAATACAATATAAGCCAGGAGCGAGTTGGATGGGATATGCCGGGCAGGGAGGCGTTTCAGTTTTTTACTGGGGTTTGGATAATAAAGGGCAGAGGTGTCTTTAATGCGACAGGGAAATCTTCATTAATTGCATTCAGTGAGCCTAAGGCATGTGATGCATCATCGAATGTTGACAGAATTACGTAATAGTAAGGTTCTGCTGTCTCAGCTACAAAGGCCTCATTGTAACCCGCGGCAATGAGCCGGTCACGTAACGAGCGGGCGTTGAAAAGTTGCTTGAACTGTCCTACGGTAACATTATAGGGTCTTAGCCGGTTGTTTTCACCGTCAGTTACTTTCAGGCGGACTATCCTTATGTCGGCTGTGTCTTTCCCGACTATAAATTGCCGTGTTCCCATTGAGCGGCGATGTGCGCCGTAGATTGTTGATTCAAGTGCGGCGGAGGAGTCGCGCCCGGCTATAGTGCGCTCGTAGGCTTGTCTGTAGTTGGCCTCCGATGTTTTACATGCGGTGAATGCTGCGATGACTGCAGCAGTAATTACAGGTATGATGCTTTTTTGTTTCATGATTGTCTTTTGCCAAGTTCTATGACCTCGAGGTCTCTTACATCAGGTCCATCGATAACCAAACGCATTAGTGTGCGCTGTTGTTGCCATCCGTGGTATCCGGCAGCTCCGGGATTTATGTGAAGTAAGTGTAATTCATTATCATAGGCAACTTTCAATATATGGCTATGACCGGCTATCATGATGGTGGGGCGTGCGTCGATGAGCATGCGGCGTACTCCGGCTGCGTATCGCCCGGGATATCCTCCGATATGTGTCATCCATACTTTTACATTCTCAACCGTGAATTCGAGTATTTCCGGACATTCGCGTAGCAGAGGCCCGTGATCAATGTTTCCTCTCACGGCTCTCACTATAGGAGCGATGGCCTGAAGACGGCGTAATGTATCAAGACAACCCACATCGCCGGCGTGCCAAATCTCGTCACAGCCGGCAAAATGGGTTGCATATCTGTCATCCCAACACGAGTGTGTGTCGGAAAGAATGCCTATTATTGTCATTTGCCTGTTATGCCCATACGTGATGCGATAGCGGCAGGCAGGGCTTTCTTGTTGACCATAATGTCGATGGTCTTTGCCAGAAAGTATGGCTCTGAAACATAGAAGTATCCGTCGTATTCGTTGTTGGTATCCCAGGAATTCTTCACTTTGTAGTAGCGGTTGCCGAGCCGGTCGGTAGCAGTACCTACTATTACCATGCCGTGATCGTCGGTGGTTTCCTGTGAATCGAACATCTGTTGACGTAGTTCCTGTGTTACCTCTATTTCTTCAACCGGGCCATCGAAGTTGTAGCGGTCAGCTTCTCGGTCCTTGTCGGATAGTTTTACCCAACGTGAAAGTTCGGTGCCTTCAAGATCTGTACCATTCTTTTCTTTAGGCATAAGAGCTACGCCTTTTGCCCATTTGAATCCACCTTCGCTGACATCGGCAGCCCAACATACGGTATAGCCGTTTTCAAGAGCATTGTCCACGATGGCTTTCAACTCGTCGAGAGGTACGTTGTGGTATGGTGCCCATAGCCAGTTGTCGGCTACCTCAAGCACGAATGGTTTGTAGAACGGATGATGGGTGAATGATGTGACGGCCACATAGTCGTCGGGGTTGAATCCCAATGATGCTGCGAATGTCTGTGGAGTGTAGGTCTTGCCATTGTAGGAGAAAGTCGCAGGGACTTTGCCGAGGTATGCGTCAAGTACGCCGTCGAATGCGTTACCCCAGGCGGGGGTTACTTTCCGGTCTGATTTTTTTACCACAGTCTTAACAAGTCCGGTAAGTATGCCGTCAAGTTCACCATGCATGTGTTTTTCTTCTCCGTATTCAAGTCCTGTATATGCCTCTTCGGGAACGATGCCATATGTGGCTATGACATAAGGCACGTCAAGCACTGAGCCGCCGGGGCCAAAGTTTGTGCCGCCGTACATGCGCACATAACGGTCAGCTTTGTCGCGGTAGCACATTCTCACTACGAACATCTCGGATAGGTCAAGTGAGTCGCCTGTATTCTTGAGAATTTCATTTTCAACGAATGAAATGCCGGAGAAGCTCCAGCACGTGCCTGATTTATTCTGGTCCTTGACGGAAGTGACCGGGATTGTGATCACGTCGGTAAATCCGAAACCTTCAATTGAGTCAGGGGTTTCGTCGGCTGTTGCAGGGAATGCACAGGCGGCAGCCAAAGCAAGTATAAAAAGATTCTTCATTATGGTAAATGATTGACGTTTGAGTAGGCAAAGTTAGTAAAAAAAAGCAACTAAAGCGGTCAAAAACAGAAAAAACCGCAAATTCGTCACAAAAAGCGGTGATTTCGTCAATAAACCCTGCATATCCGTCAAATAATCATTAATTAAGTTGGCAAAAGTGACAAATAATTTATAAATTTGCACATTAGTAATAAAAATATAAACCAAATCATATCTATGCGTTGTAAAAATTGCGGATGGCCCAACAAGCCCGGTGCCACCAACTGTAGCAAATGCAATTCGCCGCTGAGCGAAATGAATCAACCGTCACCTGCACCCGCACCCGGTTTGGCTCCTCCCATGGCAGAGCCTCGCCAGTTCGTGCCCGACCAGCACCCTTCGGTTCCTAAGTCTGAGTCGCTTGGCGGCGCTCCATTGGGTGGTACGGTTTATGAAAATGAGGCATTCCCTGATGCTGCGCCTGCGCGCCCGTCTGCACCAGCGCCTTCTCCTGTTGCAGAGGGTACAATATTAACAGGTGTGAACGCTCCCTCACCTGCTCCTGCAACTGCTGCGGAATCACCGGCATCGTGTCCTAAATGTGGATATCCTTTGCGCCCGGGTACAGACAAGTGCCCTAATTGCAGGTTCCAAATCCGTAATGCAGCTCCCGCTCCCATATCGGTTGCGCCGGCTACGGAGGCCACACGCCCTGTAGAGCCTGAGACTCCTGATTTCAAGCGACAGGCAACCATAGGTGTGCAAGAGGCATTCCAGAAACCGGCTGAGGCGTTCTCCGGTACCGTGAATCCGTTGGTACAGCGCATCATTCCGGAATTTAGCCTTACGTTACAGCCTCGTGACGGCGAGCATATCGAGAAACCCGTTCTTGAATTTGAAGGAGAGTCAACATCTCTTAACCGGGATAACGTTGACCCGGGAAATAATTCCATAACCTCGAAGGAACAGGCTCGCATCGTGTTCGAGAACGGAAAATGGTTTGTCGAGGACAAATCAGCATTCAAGACCACATTCGTGCAAGCCGGCCGCAAGACCGAGATTAAAAACGGTGATACCATTCTCATGGGAAGCCGCATGGTGGTGTTCAACTGCGAGGCCGACGAATAACTTATTGATATAAGCTTTTCTCCTTATATTCTTCCTCCCCAATACAAGGCAGCTGCCGGCTTATTGTTGCCGGTAGCCGCCATTCCCCTCAATTTCCTATGGCATCTCCTATTGTAAATATAGAGAAAGTACGTGTGCAACCGGGCGACATAATCGCCGGTCGTTACACGATAGAAAGATCGCTTGGTGAAGGATCGTTCGGAAACGTCTTTCTCACCACGGGCGCCGATGGCTCACAATACGCTATCAAACTGCTGCGCCTGTGGGAAGTAAATCCAGAGATACGAAATCAACTTGTGCAGCGTTTTGACATGGAGTATGAGACCGGACGCATAAACTCTCCCTTTCTGGTCCATTCCATTGATCATGGTTTCCTTGGCGGCAATCCGTTCATTGTAATGGAGTTTTGCCCGGGTGGCGATCTGATTCATCTTGCCTCGCGAGGAGGCCTTGACCATGCAAAAGTTGCCCTTGATGTTCTGGGAGGGTTACGCTCATTGCACTCAGCGGGGAAGGTGCATCGCGATCTTAAGCCTGAGAATGTGTTACTTAAGGCAGATGGCACATTCGCCCTCACCGATTTCGGTATTTCGGGTGACCGAAACAAGCGTATGACCGAGCGCAATTTCATGGGGCGCCCAAAGCAGATCTTCGGTACTTATGCATATATGCCGCCTGAGCAGGTAAAACCAGTGCGTGACGCTACAGTGCTTCCTACCACGGATATTTTCTCGTTCGGGGTGATGATGTATCAATTGCTTTGCGGTGGAAAACTGCCGTTCGGGGTGCTTGAGGGAGAGCGAGACTTGGTCCCGTATCTCGAACGAGGGCGTCTGGGCAACTGGGATCGCACACCTCTGATGTCTATGCCCGATGGACAGCAGTGGCTCAGGTTGCTTGAAGGGTGCCTTAATCCTGATTTTCAGAAGCGCATACAGAGCGCGGGTGACGCTATAAACATAGTGCCACGCACCGCGACGACCCGCAACCATGCAACCTCTGACGCTGACCGGAGCGATGATTTCTGCCGCAAGATAACCAACGGGGTGTTGTTGCGGGTGATGCAGGGGGAAGAATATGGCCGCATATACCGGCTTGACGATATGCTCAAAGGTGATTGTGCTGTGATAACCTTAGGCCGCCGCGACCCGTCGGTTCACAACGATATAGATATAAAGGAAACACAGTCAGTGTACCTCTCGCGTCGCCATTGTACATTTGAGCTTGATTATGCTCAGGGACAATGGGTGGTGCGAGACGGACAATGGGTGATGAATACAGGTGGCAGCCGGTGGCAACGTTCCACGAACGGCACTTTTGTGAATTCGTCAGAAGTGTCAACCGAAGGCATGGTTGTTACGCCCGGCGATATTATTTCGGTAGGTGATGTCAAATTACGTGCCGAGGGCTATTGAAATCTCTTTCCAACTCTCCAAAAAATTATAACTCTCTTAGATTATGGCATCTAACGCTACAACACCGCTGCAAGGACAATTCACTAAGACAGTGGGTGCAGGCATGGGCTCGCTAATGAGTCCCGGTAAAAAAACTTATTATATATTGGAACACTGCGTCACGTCAAAATTCCATCAGATGGGTGAGGCGCAGAAAATTATTGTTGACAACATCGAGATAGGCCGAGATCCTCGTTGTCAGGTGCGATTCGATGAAGATTTCAAGACTGTGTCGCGCCGCCATGCCGCCATTGTAAGAGATGGCGCCAACTGGAAACTTGTGCAGATCTCTAAAACCAATTCCACCATGCTGAATGGCCGGCGTGTCAACACCGAGTGGTATCTTCAGAATGGTGATGAGATTCAGTTGTCGGTCAACGGACCCAAATTACGGTTTATCATTCCACAAGGCGAGAAAGCGACGGTGGGTTCAATAAACTTCACACAGCGTCTTGACCTTTTCAGGCAGCAGGCTCTCAAGCCTTATAAATATGGGCTTACAATATTGTCTCTGGTTCTGCTTGTGGCGATTGGCGCCATGGTATATCTCGGATTCTCCATGAATGATGTAGCTAAGGACGTGCGCAGCCAGTCGCAACTGCTCGCTCAGGCAATTGAAGACAATGAAAACAACGCAGAACTTGCAGACTCGCTCGGCCGTGAATTATTACGCACCAATGAGAGTGTAGCGGCCAATGCCATGCAGATTCTTGATGTGAAAGACATGGCAGAGCGGGCTCAGGCCCAGGCACGCCGTGCAGCTGCAAATATGTCACCCACGCCGGAGGCCTTCGCCGAGGTGTCAAAAAGCGTATATTATATAATTGTGGGTATCTATCTTAACGATGAGTTCCAGTTCGCATTCAGTGGCACCGGATTCCTGCTTGATGACGGACGTTTTGTGACCGCAAAGCATTGTGTCGATATGGGATTTAATCATGAGGAGGATTTCTACGATGAGAGCACAGCCATGCTGAATACGCTTCACTATTTTCAACCGGAATCATTAAAATATAAAATGATGGCTGTATCGGGTGCAGGTGACCAGATCTCGATAACCTATACACCCACTTCATCACCTTGGGAATGGGGTTACACCCAGTATACCACCGGAACGGTATCAATCGAGGACGAATCAGGTGAAGAGATGATTGTGCCTGTGAAGTACAGTACATCAAAGGTAGGCAGTGACGACTGGGCATATTTCCGTACCGGAAAGAGCGGAGGGCTGGCGTTTGATGCCGACTGGAGCTCAAACCTTGGGGCAGGCACAGCTCTGCATATCCTTGGTTTCCCTCGTAGCGTAGGAACCGAGGAATTGCAGACGACAGGGCGTGTGAGTCCTAATTACTGTGAATCATCGGTTGGACAGACCGGCCTGTATGACGGAATCATACTTTTGGCTAATGATGAGATTGATCATGGTAACTCGGGCGGTCCTGTGTTTGCCCAGCGTGATGGGCGCCCTGTTGTGGTAGGTATCATATCTGGGAAAGAGCGTCTGGGACTGCGCGGCAGCGGTACAGATAGTTCTGCGAAGTGGAAATCGCGTGTCGTGCCATTGTCGGCAATGGATTAATCACTTAGAGTCAAAACCTCCCTTTCATTAAGTCACATTATAATAACACAATATAAAGTATGTGTAAGTTAAAGAAAATAGCCGTGGCTGTCATCGCTTTGTTTACTGCGGCAAGTGCTACAGCTCAACTTGTCAACCGGACTGATCTTTCATTTGTGCGTGATGCTCTCACTCCTTCGCTGCGCGTGGTTAGAACTTCCTATGATATAGCCCGGAAAGATTTTTCGGAATATTTCAGCGCTGACAATGATACAGTATTCGGCCGCAGCTACACATTAGGTGTGGTAGTGCCCGGAGGTATGGTTGTTTCATCACATGCGTTGGCTCCTTGGGATGCCGATCCAAAATATGAATATTACCGCAACGATGAGACGCTCACTACCAAAATCAATGATTGTGTAATGTCGAGTCTTCTCCCTGACGCTGATTACAGGGTGGTGGAGATAGATGAATTTTCAACCCCTGTCCCTATTCCCGAGGTTCTTAATGACTCTCCGGTATATTTCATAGATGTCACCAATAACATAGGTGCCGATGCTCTTGAGATCATGACGCCTGTTGAAACAACCAATGGTCTTGCCATCTGGGTAGCAACTCAGGAAGGCCGTTCTCTTGACTCCACAACTGATATGTTTGTGAAGATTGAAAACGCTAAACTTGAGTTTGATGCTGTTAATCCTTGGGCCACAATAAAGAAAGTGGCTACCAAGGGCGAAATATTAGGTGGAATATTTGTGGTGCCGATATTGAAAGCCCCCGGCGTATTACAATTCACAGTTGCCGGCTTCATGGCACCCCCTACAGGTCCTAATGAGCCGTGGCGTGTGATCAAGGCTCAGCTTCCGGCCCCTGATGATGAGGTGGAGATACGGGTCGTGCATGATGCTGCCGGCGTCGAAGCTGCCTACGGAGATGACTTATAAATTCATAAATTCATGACTCTATAATATTATGTCAGATATCAAATTCCGCATAGCTGCCAAAACAGATGTCGGCTGCGTGCGCACCAATAACGAAGATAACTTTCAGGCTGCGGCCTCCCTTGAAGAACCCACTATGCGGTGGGTGAACAACCAGTCGTATGATCTTGGTCCTCGTGGATCTCTGCTTGTGGTGGCCGACGGCATGGGTGGCATGAATGCCGGCGAAGTAGCGTCGGCGATAGCAATAGATACAGTACGGGATTTTTTCAACCCCGAAAACCTGACCCCCGAGGTGCTTAAATCGCGCTTTACTATTGAGAAATTTATGAAAGATGTGGTGGTTGAGGCTGACCGCCGCATCAAAGAACAATCAACCGATACCACACGTGGCATGGGTACCACGATAGTGATATCATGGCTCCTGGGTGACTCATGTTATGTGTGTTGGTGCGGTGATTCGCGTGCTTATATTTACAATGATGACTGTGGGTTGTTCCAGATTTCAAAAGATCATTCTTATGTACAGTCGCTTGTAGATGCCGGAGAGATCTCCGAGGAGGATGCTTTTGATTTCCCCAACAGTAATGTTATCACCCGGTGTCTGTGTGATGCCAAGCAAAAGGCGGTTCCTGATTGTCTGCTGACACCTCAGCCCCTGTGCAACGGTGATATAATATTGTTGTGTTCCGATGGTCTGAGCGGTATGTTGCGCGATAAGGAGATGGAAGAAATCATCAGAGCCAACAAGGAAAATATGGATACATTGTCAGATGCTCTTATTGATGGCGCGCTTAAAGCCGGAGGAGCTGATAATGTCACTGTGGCTGTGGCATGTATAGATGCGGGAGGTAAACAGTCTACCCCCGCACGTATACCGGTCAAGGTGCTTCCAAAGCCTCATCAGGAACCAACCGCAACTGTAGCCGCGGCTGCTGCAAAGTCATCGCAAAAGGAGGTCAAGGCTCCGGCAGCAGCTGCGCAAAAAGCTGATGAAAGCAAGAATGTGTCGACCGGAAAAGAAGAAAAGAAGAAAACGCCGGCATGGATATGGGCTTTGGTAGGTTTTATTGTGGCTGCGGGATTGTTTGCAGCTGCTTATTTCCTTTATTTTAATAAAGAAAAGGCCGATGAAAAGAAGATTGACCGTGTCGAGGTCTTAGATGATGACGAGGATGATATAAGCGGAGAAGAGTTTGAAGATGAGGCGGAAATGGAATCAGATGAGGAAGCATCTTCAGAGAATCCGTCGGCCAGACCTGCTCCTGCAAAACAGAATACTAACAAAGGTAACCCTGCCGGTGCACAAGCAACTGCCGGAGAGGCATCGCCCGGTCAAGGCACAAGCATACGCTCGAAAGTGGAAAATATAACCGCTGGGTCTTCAGGTGAGGGTGAAAGCGGCGAGGAAAGCGGCGAGGAAACCAATACAGATCCGGTACATGTGGGGTTGAGATCAAAGACCCAACCACAGACTCCTGCAACCCCAACTACTCCTGTTGAGCAACCATCAGAGCCGGCAACTCCGGTAGAAAGACAGTAATAAGCTATGGCAACAACAATTACAATAGGCCGAGCCCCCGGCAATACCATTGTCGTAGGTAATTCGTTCCAGACTGTGAGCAATAATCATGCTGAACTTACATTCCAAGATGACGGGCGTCTGAAATATACTGACCATTCTTCAAATGGTACGGTGATAAATGGTCTGGAAATCAACAATAAATCGGTGTTTGTAACTACCGATGACATCGTACGCCTCGCTGACTCATTCCCCATTGACTGGCAGGAAGTATACAAACTCATCCCTGAACTTGCCCGAGCCGACAGCAAGCGTACACGGCGCATCAACCCAAATGCCTCCCGTCAGGAACCGGCACCTGAGGTTGATCCGGAAGCGATTTCGCAGAGTCCCGTACCTGATCCTCGATCAACGCAACGTCATGACTACACGGCTACACAGCCGGTTGAGAATAGCCCGGCGCATGAGTCAAAAGCTAATCCCCGCATGACACAACGTCATAATTTTGCTGAGACAATGCCTATTGAGCAGCCTGTCAAATCAAACGATGACAGGAGTACTGAGCGTTTTGACCGTAGTGGAAGCGATCTTACAAACTGCACCACGAGTGCTGACTTTGGAACAAGATTGTCTGAGGATCAGTCTGTCAAACCCGTAAAGAAGCAGAAGAAACGTAATTCGAGCAATCTTACGGGTTTCCGTCATACGCCGTGGGGCACTATTTTGCTGTGTTTTGTCGCATTCCTCGCGGTGATGGCTATTCTTGCTTTCACAGTCTTTGATGATGTGGTCAAAAATATAATGTAAACGCGCCTAAAGATTCAAAAATATGTTTTTAGAACCCAATACCATATTCGACAACCGTTACCGTCTTGTGCAAATGCTGGGCCAGGGAGCATCAGCTCAGGTTTGGCTTGCGGAAGATACACTTACCAACAATCTGAGGGTCGCCATAAAGATATTCAATGCTCAGGACGGGTTTGACTCATATGGCCAACAGGATTTCCAAAATGAGTTCACAACCGTATACAATATAAATCATCAGAATCTTCTGACCCCTACCAATTATTCGGTCAATGACGGTGTGCCTTATCTTGTGCTGCCGTATTGCGAGAATGGGTCTGTGAGCTCGATGATTGGTCGTTGCGAGGAGTCAGATATTGTTAAATTGCTTCACGACGTGGCTGCGGGCCTCGAACATCTACACAAGCATAATGTGATTCATCAGGATATAAAGCCTGATAATATCATGCTTGATGATGACCTTAACTATCTTGTAAGTGACTTCGGTATATCAACGGGAAGAAATGCGACCGGTGATACTTTCGGGGGCACCCGTGCCTATATGGCGCCCGAGCGGTTTTCAGGTGTGTCAGATGCGAAGGGTGATGTGTGGGCACTCGGCGCTACAGCCTATGAGATGATCTCAGGAAATGCGCCTTTCGGGGATCATGGCGGTCTTGTGCAGGCCCAGGGAGAACCTGTGCCTCCGATTGACAACCCAGATCTCACACCTGATTTTGTCAAGCTTATTGATGCGATGCTCTCTTCTGATCCGGCCAATCGTCCTACAACTGACCAGATACGCCGCACCACCGAGCGTGTGCTCGAGACCGGCTCATGGAAGGAAAAGAGAGGTAATAGCCGGACTCTGAAGATTGGCGGAATTGTTATTGCTTTAGTGGCTATAGCGGCGGGATTCTTCGTGTGGGGTATGTTCCGTACAAAAACATATTATTATTCAGACTATGTTGAGGTGAACGGAGCCCCGGTTGGAATCGGGAGTCTATACGGTTCGGAGCAACGTGCCCGTAACGCCTCTTACCGTATACAGACAAAGGGTGGGAAAGTTACCCGTGTCTCACTGGTTAACGGTCACGGCAAGATTATCGATTACATAGACTCGGAGAATCTTGGTGTACGTTTCCCGGATCAGGAATATCACTACGGTTCGAACGGGCGTGTGGAATACATGATTGCCCGGGATTCTCATGGCAAGGTGCTGTATAAGTTCTCCTACAGCGACAAGGGCAATACTGTGTCATTCCAATATGATGACGAGAAGAACACCCCTAAGTTCTATAGCGGCACATTCGGACGGTCGGCGGCATCGTCAAGCGACCCGATTGCGTCTAACACCACCTCCAATATCGCACATATGTTCCTGGATTATGACAGTGACGGGCGTCTTGCCGAGCGTCAGTATCTGTCGTTGCTCAAAGAACCGACACCCGATGCCAACGGGGCTTATGGCGAGCGTTACCGTTATGATTCGGAGGGTCGCGTGACCGAGGTGATGGCTATAGATATTGATGGGAATCCTGTGAGTGATAATAACGGAACAGCGATACGCCGGTACAAGTACGATGAAAATGGCAACCGTACCGAGGTGTCATTCTTCACACCCGACGGCAGTCCCGCACAGGAAGGCCATAATATTCATCTTGCCCGCCTTGATTATGACGATTACGGTAATCTTATAAAAGAAAGATATTACAATGGCAACGAAGATCCGGTGGGTAGCAGCCGCACAGGTGCATTCGGATATGTTTATACTTATGACGAAAACGGTTTCCGTACAACAGCCACAGTTATAGATGCCGAAGGCGAGCCTATGTTCTCCTCCGAGGGTTTTGTGACCACCTCATATACTGATGACGGTAATGGCTTCAACGCACTTATGACATTACTTGATGATGAGGGGAACCCCACATTCGGGCTTTACGACGGCGAACTGATATCCTCGGTGCGTTCAACATTCGGTCCAACAGGCCTGGCTCTTGAGATTACCACACTTGATGATGCCGGTGAGCCTTTGGAGAATGCCAATGGCACGGCGATTATCCGGAATCAGTATGACGATCAAGGCAATCTGCTGGTATGTGATTATCTTGATGCCAATGGTAATCCTGCGGGTCTCGGAGCCAATAACTCACATGTGACCTCGTCATATGACAACCTTGGCCGCATGATCGAGATTGCCAACTTCGACGCTGATGGCAATCCTACAGAGAATGCCGAAGGTGTGAGCAAAATAAGGGTGTCATACTCTCCGTACGGTTCGATTGAAGGAGTAAGTTATTATAATTCTGACGATAAGCTTGGAAACGACCGACATGGTGTAGCCCGCCGTACTTTCGAGTATGACAACCAGGGCCGCATGACCACCGACAGCTACTACGGCGCCGACGGCAACCTTACGATGCCTGATGATTATGCACGCAAGGTATATGGCTATGACCTAAAGTCATCACGTCTTAACCAAACCATGGTGTATGATGCTTCAGGTAAGCCTTTATACACTATGTATACCACCATAGATCCCAATACGGGTAAGCTTGCCACTATGTATAAAAAAGGTCCTAACGGACAACTTATGCCCGGTACAGCGAAGATGCACTATACCTATAATGATATGGGTTATCAGACGTTGATAAAGGCCACTGATCTTAATGACCGCCCTGTGTCGGTGTCTCTTTTCGAGACCAGCAATCCGGCTGATGCCGTGACCGGCAGCGAGGTGCGGATGGTGTATGATGATTTTGGCAATCAGATAGAGGTTTCGTTCTGGGGGCCGGGTGGTGTCCCTGTGGCAGCAGCGGATGGTACACACCGGCGTGTGAATAAATTTGACAGCCGCGGCCGCCGTATTCAACTTAACAACTACAACACATCGGGCGCGCCGATCACAGTGAGCATGAGTGTGCCGGAGACACATGCCGTATACGATAATCGTGGAAACGAGATTGAACTCAGTTGTTTTGACGGACATGGAGCCGCAATCAACTGCGCTGCAGGATTCCACAAAGACCTGCGCACTTTCGACTCGCGAGGAAACATAGAGAGCCAGTCGTTCTATGACAAGGCGGGGGCTCCGATCAACACCTCCAGTGCAATGAACTGTGCCCGTGTCACGGCTACCTACAATGAGCGCAATGCACCCGTGGAGCAGCGTTACTATACTGCAGATGGTAAACTCGCCCATGTAATTAAATATGATTATAATGACAAGGGTGTCAATATCCGTCAACAGATATTTGACGGAAGAGGAAATCTTGATGACTCCTTGGCCGGTTTCAGCACAATTGATATAAAGGTGTCAGACGACGGCTATACACCCCTTACTGCCCGTGCTCTCAACAAATCTAAGCAGGCGATAGGTTCTTTCACCTGGGATAAGAAGACCGGCACTTGGGTTACAGGCAATGCGGTTGCAGATACAGACCAGTATCAATCTTCTCCTTCAACCCAGGGACAATCGACCGGGGGCACGCCCGAGTGGATGGCTCAGGTTAAAAAGCAAGCGGCGTCATGTCCACGCGAGATAATGGATGGAATGGTCATGCGCTCGATAGTCGCAACAAACACATCGGTTACAATTACTATTGTGCTGAAGAATATATCGGGCAACAATTATAACCGTTCCGAGGTGGCTGAGATTGGTAATGATTATGCTGATTTCCCGCATAATTATCTTGGTGTGCCCGGTTCGGTGGCATGTCACGTCAAGGTGCTGAACCGTGAGAATAAGGTAATATATTCAAAATAAATGGTGAACGGTTCTGATACGATTATCCGCAAGCATCGCAACGGCCGTTGGATGGCCGTTGCGGCTATGATCTCAATCATTTTTGTGGTGATAATGCTGGGTCTGGCTTCTACAAGAAGTAAAAGCATGACAGATAAACAGCGAACCATAGATTCTCTTAATGTTGAAGCACGCATAGCTGTACGTGCTGCAGATTCGTTGCTGACCGTAAGTCGTGATGATCCTTCCCGTGCCGACGAACTGGTCATTCAGGCGCTTATGGCATATGAAAGGGCGTGTGAGTGTAGAGATGAAGCCGGTGTACCTGTCGATGACCTTGAGTTGCCGGAATTGCGTGAACGTATATGTGACGCATTACAAACTGTCCGTTATGCATTGTCAGAGCAGTTGCTTCTGTTCGCTGATATGCCGGCTTACGCTGCCGATCTGGAACATAGGGCAGCGGTCATTGACAGTATTATGAAAGAGGACTCTTATATCCTGAGTTATAATTAATGAACAATAATCGTTTAAATGGAAAAATTTCTTAAGATTCTTACCGCAGTCATGCTTATGCTGCTGCCGTTTCTGTTGGTAGCGCAAGACTGCAATGAAACTTATAAGCAGGCAGTGGAGATGCGGAAGACTATGACCATCGATGCGCAGAATCAGGCCATTTACCTATTTCAGCAAGCGCGTGATTGTTTTACTGAAGATCCTGATATTCAACGTTGCAATAAGCAGATCGCCCTGTGTGTCACTGTTATAAAGCGTCTTGGAGGCACTCCGGTGCTTGAGCATAACGCCCCCGTGCAGGCTTCAGGGCCAGTCGAAGAACCGGTGGAAGTTCCAGAAAGTCCGGCAGAATTGGTACAACCGCTTGATACAGTGGCTGCAGCTGTGGAGTCTCCAACCAAAGTAATGCCTACGGAGGATCCTGAAGTCCCTGAAGCTCCCGTAGCTCCCGTAGCTGAAGAAGAGGAAGACGTTACCTGTCAGCAACCGTCAGGCAACTCCGGTATGACAATAGAGCAGGTTATTGACTTCGCGGCTAAGAATGCAGATGCATATTCTTTTGCATACGATACGGCAGATAATGTAGTGGTGAAGTTCCACCCTGATTGGATTAATGTAGTGTTGCAGGATGGCAAGATCGTGATTACTGCCAAAGATAATGATGGTGATGCCCGTACAGGCACGTTGCTGTTACAAGGTAATGATGTGAAATATGTGTTTCAGATAACACAAAAACGGAAGAAAGGTCTCTTTGGACTATAAGCCTGAGGTTTTCGCTCAAGCGCTTATTTAAGTCTTAGTTTGAAGCGCCTCCATATAATGCCTGGCAGGCAGCTCCATAGCCAGTATATAATTCGCCACCGGATGTCGATCACGGCAATTCGGTGGCGTTTTATAATTGCTTCCGTAACCAGATTCACCGCCTTGTCAATCGGCATTGTCATAGGTAACCGTGCAGGTCCGCGTGATAGCAGGTCAGTGGAAACGAATCCGGGTCGAATGTCAGTAAACCTTATGTTGATACCTTTGGTACGGGCGAGTTGGTCAAGCCCTTCAAGGTAATTCCATTGAAATCGTTTTGATGCAGAGTAAGCGGTCGATATTCCAAGGCCTTTCACTCCGGCTACGGAAGTTATGGCCGCGATGTGACCTCCATTATTGGCTGAGAAATAACTGAATATTGTGTCAATGATGCGTGTGAAGCCTATGACGTTGACATCAGCAGTGTGCAGGTCATCGGTGAGGTCGGCATCAGGATTATACCAACCGCAGCCGGCTGCATAGAGCAGAACGTCAACACCTCCGAGTTTTACTATAAGAGTCTCAAGAGCGGCCGGCGCTTCATGTGATGTCACGTCAAGAGCTGTCCATTCGATTTTGTCCGGAAATTCGACGGATAATGCTTCAAGAGGTGAGGATCGGCGGGCTGCAACACCCACTTTCCACCCCATGGTTGCAAATCTGCGTGCGACTCCGAGACCTATGCCGGATGATGCGCCTATGATTATTATGCGTTTCATTCTATGACAAGTCCGGGGCCAATGATAGTGTCACCGTGTGCGATAAGAGTGTCAGGGCGCTCATCATCGGGCACGGGTGGCAAGTCGACAAGTATGTTCTTGTTCTTTAATGGCAATGTGTAAGATATAGTGAATGATCCGGTAATTGCCTGTCCGCGGGCGCCGTATCCCGGGATATACCATGGTTTGCCATGCGCATTTTTAGATTCGTGCAGCAACATGTGGTAACGTACCAACCATCCGGCATGTATATTGCCTCCAAGTCTGATGCGTAATCCTAAAACGAATTCGCCCCAACCGGCAGTGGAGTGTTGCGATGGAATGTCAAATTTTACAGTCTCGTCCCAGTAATCACCCGAGAGGGTCACATTATCGATCGCCCATGCGAAAGGTGAGAATCCATAGCGCAGGCCGGCGAAGAATTGATAATCAGGATTGGAGTTATATAAGAAATTGTAGTTTGCTCCTATCTTGAAATAAACGCTCAGAGGCGAGCGATAGGTGTAGTCATTGCCTGTGGGGGTGCGCCGGGCGGTTCCCAATCCTATTTCGAAAGTGGGGAAATAGCGGTTGTGTAACGATAAATCGAAAGCCAATCCGGCGATGCCGTACTTTTGCCCGAAAACGCGCATTATTGGGTCCCATATGTCAACACCTGCATTTACTGCCGTCAGTAATGGGTATTTCATGCGCGGTACCTTGCGTATCGCTGCCGAGTCAATCCATAGTTCTCCGGTGATGGTGTCGACATATACAACTGCACCGTCTTCACGGTGAAAGTGGGAGGAACGTGCGCGAATGGCGGCATTGATGCGTGCAGTGTCATCGCGAGTCTCATTGATTGACTGGGTCGTTGTGGCTTGTGTGTTCACAGGAGAGGCGCGCCGTCGCCCGTGTCGCTTTGTTGCCGGTGTGACATCAGCAACAGCGGCAAGTGTGCCTGCTGCAAGAGCTAATGTCAATGCTGCCTTGATCGTGAAATTTCGCAGATTCATTGGCGTGGCCCCTCGGCGGGCGCATCGGTGGTGCGGAAATATATTTTAATAGACTCCATGTCAATGTTAGTGATGAGCGAATCAGTAAGAATTACACTGTCGATCAGGTGCGTTGTGTTCTTTATGGAGTTGATTCTATATACATACATGGCGCCGCATTCTTCAGAAGCGAAATAAGGTATGGATTCGTAGAAGAATGAAATAGTGTCGTTGAGCCGAGAGTCGTTGAGTTGTTTGTAGGCATAGGAGAAAGCCCATGCAGTTGAGCCAGCTGTAGGGCGCATGGGCAGATATACAGTTGAAACAGAGTTGCCGGGTCGTACTATAGCCGAGTCACCGGGTGAATCAACACCACATATCCGCAGCGAATCAAGTGAAATGGAACGGGCCGTGGCCGAAGAATAAAATCCGGCCAAAGGTATGGCGCTGCCGTTATCGAGGCAACCTGACGAGTTGCAGGATGCCGTCAGGGCTACTAAGGCGAAACAGGCAAGGCTTGCTTTCAGAATTTTCCCCATTTAATAATGTCAGCCGCTGATTTTCTGTTTTTTGCAGGAATCGGACAGTCGGGGGCGGCATATCCGATCGGTATAATAGCTACCGGCTCAAGGTTGGCGGGGATGTTGAAGCCTGTTGTCACGATGTGAGGGTCGAAGTTGCATACCCAACAAGTGGCAAGACCCAGAGACGTTGCGGCAAGGCATATATGTTCAACGGCGATTGATACATCCACATCTGTGTGATCCTTGCCGTCGGCGCGGTGCCATGCTTCATTATGGTCGCCCAAAGCGATGATGTAGGCTGGAGCGCTTCTTATCCAGTCACGGTTATATGCCATGGCTATGATATCGCGTGCTTCTTCCGATTCAACCACAAGAAATTTCCAGGGCTGCCGGTTGCATGCCGAAGGTGCTATGCGTGCCGCATCAAGCACTGCGCTTATAAGGTCGCGGTCAACTGTCCGCCCGAGATTATAGCTGCGGCATGAGAACCGCTGTTCCATAAGGGACATCATGCTGGGGTATGATTGAAAATCTGACATCTTCATTTCTTTGTTTAATGTATTTCGCTTTGACTTCAGGCGTCTGAAAGTTAAATGTTTAATTCCTCATCTATCTCGTAATCATTGCGGCGCTGAGAGTTGCGTGCTATTAGTTCTCCCACGAATCCTGCCAGAAACATCTGCGCTCCCAGAATCATCAGTGTGAGCGCCAAAAAGAAGTAGGGAGAGTTAGTGACAAGTGTGTAGGGATTTCCGTGATGCATATTGTAGAGTTTATTAAAACCTACAACAGCTACAGAGATGAATCCCAATATAAACATGAGTGAACCCAGAAGCCCGAAAAAGTGCATGGGTTTTCCTCCGAAACGACCTGTGAACCAGAGTGTGGCCAAATCAAGGTATCCGTTGACAAAACGGTCGAGCCCGAATTTTGTTTTACCGTATTTACGTGCCTGATGGTGCACAACTTTCTCACCTATGCGGTTGAATCCTGCTAATTTTGCCAAATAGGGTATGTAGCGGTGCATGTCACCATATACTTCGATGTGTTTTATGACCTTGTTGCGGTAAGCTTTCAGGCCGCAGTTGAAGTCATGCAGATTCTTTATGCCGGTAACTTTACGGGCTGTGGCGTTGAAGAGCTTGGTAGGGATGGTTTTTGACAAAGGATCATAACGTTTCTGCTTGTAGCCCGATACCAAGTCATATCCCTCATCCGTTATCATATGGTAAAGATCGGGAATTTCATCAGGAGAGTCCTGTAGATCAGCATCCATGGTTATGACTACATCGCCGGTCGCGCGTGCGAAACCGGTGTTTAGAGCGGGCGACTTTCCGTAATTACGGCGAAAAGCAATACCCTTTATTGCATCATTCTGTCGTGAAAGCTTCTTTATTACTTCCCAGGATGAATCGGTGGAACCGTCGTTGACGAAAATCACTTCGTAAGAGAAGTTGTTTGTTTTCATCACACGTTCGATCCATGCGGCGAGTTCGGGTAGCGATTCCGCTTCATTATACAGAGGTACGACTATTGATATATCCATGGTTCAGAGGGATGTTAGGGTTTGAATGACGGAGGAGTCACGCGTGGGCGCCGCAGGCGTATCAACATTGAAAGTAGCATTGAGAGCAATGATCCGGTGAAAACTGCGAAGTATATTAGTTCAAGTGCAATCTGTATCGGTGTAGGCATGTTCCCTGTCTCACGCATGCGTTCTATGGATTTTATCCACATTGCAGCATCCGGATCGGTCGACTGTGACAATATTTCAGTCAGCACACAGATCTGGTCAGAAATAAATCCAGGCCATATCCATCGCAATGCGCAGAAAACTATCAGGGCCATCAGCAAGGCACCGAAGAAGAATGTGCATATTCCCTGAAGCCACAATGCCGAGAATGAAGACCGTCGTTTGTCCTCGGCAAAGCCTCGGGAAAGCATAAAGGTAGCCAAGGCAGGCACGGCTAAGAAACATATAATTGCAGACCATGCCAGCCACGACACATATGCTGTCGCCCCCATCAGGATAACAGCAAGCGCCATAAGCGGCCCCATCACAAGGCCTCCTTCGGCCCCGCGGCGGTATACAGAGCGTTGTTTTTCCATCGTTAGCGCAAAGGTAACGATAAAAATTAAAAGTCAAAAGTTAAAAGTTAAAAATGATGGCAGCTATGGTGAAAATGCTATTCAGGAGGTGGAGCTGTCGCTTGCCTGTCTGAGTTGACCGGAAGTGACCGTGACTGCTATTTTGTCTACTCTCACACTGTCCATGTCGATAATTTCGAGCCGGAAGCAGTTCCAATTGACGACATCGCCGGTAACAGGAACTCTTTCAAGAATATTCATCATAAGGCCACCCATGGTGGTATATGACTGGGGTATATATAGATCCTCTCTGTCAAAAAATGCGAGGAAATCATAGACGCTCATCCGCCCGTCAACGAGCCATTCGTCGGAGTCTGCCCGTTTGGAGATGAGCGGTTCGTCAATAGTGTCGGGGCAGTCGCCCACCAGTCCGTCAAGTATATCACCCAAGGTTAGCACCCCACAGAAGTCGCCGTACTCATCGCATACCATGGCTGATGAAATCTTCTCGCGTTTGAAAGTCTCCAGAGCATCGTAAACCGACATGCTGTTAGGTAAGAAGAATCCGGGAGAAACGAGTCTGCGTATATCAGAATCGTGGTCGTATAGCGACATAATAAGTTGCTTGAGGGAAATCACTCCGCATATATTTTTCTTTTCCTTATCATAAACAGGGTAAGACGAGTGCAGTCCTCCGGTGACGATGCGTTTTACGTCATTGCAATCCATGTCAATGGTGAGGCATGCGACATCTTTGCGCACAGTCATTATTGAGCTTACTCTAAGGTCGCCAAGCACCAGCGCGCGTTCCATGATGTCTTGTTCCACTTCTTTCACCTCACCGGTTGCAGTGCCCTCTTGAATGAGTGATTTGATTTCTTCTTCGGTTACCGGAGCTGAATCTTTGCCTATCCCGAGCAATTTTGTGATTCCTTTTGTCGAGACCGACAGCAACCACACGGCAGGATATGTTATCACTGAGAGTAGTTTCATGGCAGGTGCTACGGCTTTGGCTATTCCTCCGGAGTTGCTCATGCCGATTCGCTTCGGCACCAGTTCTCCCACTACTATCGAGAGATAGGTTACCACTGCTACTATACCGATTTTGGCTACAGCACCGGCCACTGTCGTCTTCATGCCTAACGATGAAAGCCACTGCGCGACATCTCCTGAGAGTGCCGCACCTGAGAATAAACCGGTGAGGATGCCGATAAGAGTTATGCCAATTTGCACCGTTGACAGGAAGCGGTCGGGCTCGTCGGCAAGTTCGAGTGCTTTGGTCGCATTTTTGCTGCCGTTTTTTGCATCGGCTGCAAGGCGGGAGCGACGGGCCGAGATCAAGGCGACCTCTGACATTGAGAATAACCCGTTGAGCAAAATGAGACAAATTATGATAAATAAATCACTCATAAACAATCATTGTACAAATTATAATACAATGTAATGTGAAATTGTTCATTAATTAACGTGAGTTCGATATAAGGACTCACGTTATTTATAGTGCATGTCCGACACGTCTCTGATAATTGACTGCTGAACGGACTTGCTTCCGCAATATTTAACTGTTTCTTTCGTTATTATCGTGAAATAATCCCGTTGCTTATGAATTACATATTTCATGTTACAGTGCTATTGCTACTGGCTGTTTTTGTATCTTGTTCAAAGAATGATGAACCCGATAATCAAGTATTTGTGCAGCCGTCTTCAATCACAACAGATGATGTGAACGGTGCTAACCAGACATTTCAATACAATGATTATGGCAAAATTACAGAATGGACTCTTAAATATAGTGACAATGAAAGCGTTGTGGCCCGATATACCTATACTGATGATAATACTATAAAAATAGAGTCGGAGGAAATGTTTTATGAAAACAGTACATATTGCGAGGAGACAATACATCTTATTAATGGCAGGGCTTCAAAATCAGAAGGAACTTTCATCCGTAAGCAAGATGGAATCATACTGATTCAAAAAACATATCGCATGGAATTTGATTATACTACTGACAATCACCTCGCTACTGTCAAGCAATCAGAGGTTGTCGGTATTGGAGAAAATGTTCCTGCTGACGCCTGGAATAAATCATGGGACTGGGAAAATTATCTTATATGGGAAGATGGTAATCTAAAAGAATACCGTGATTTTTACGGAAAGCCGGATGTTTATAAAACAACAAAATATGATTATTCGATATATGAAGTAGCGTATCCTGTAATCATTTTAGCTGTAATCAAATTTCTACATCATGACCCATTGTTTATGCAAGGTGTATTTGGCCGAAATTCAAATAATTTATTGAAATCTTCATCGGTATTTGATAAAGATGGCAATTTTGATTTATCACGGCAGTACACTTATGAGTTTAATGATGATGCATTGATAAATAATTATGTGGAGACAACCTTACATAATACGGCATTTTCAAACTCGATATCGTATAAAGTGAATTGGACTGCAATGTAAATACCGGTATCTATAGTCCTATAGATATATGTTTGCTGAAAATAAATAAAATTGCTACATTTGCATTTCTGAATAGAGATTGAAATAAAATCCAAATACAATATGTCAAAAGTTAAATCAATTTTGTCGGCTGCCGCGCTGACATTATCATTCACAACTGCAATGGCACAAGAAAACCAACCGGCGCCTTTCAACTACATTGTTGACCGGTTTGCCGACATTGAGGTGCTACGCTATCCGGTTCCTGATTTTGAATCGTTGTCACTTGACCAAAAGCGCCTCGTATATTATCTTACAGAAGCAGCCCTCTGGGGCAGAGATATTCTGTGGGATCAGAACTATAAGTACAATCTGCCGCTCCGCGACATGCTTGAGGCTGTCTATACCAGCTATGACGGGGACCGTGATGATCCGCAGTTCAAGGCTTTCGAGAAATATGTGAAACAGGTGGAGTTTGCCAACGGCATCCATCATCACTATTCAATGGATAAGTTTACTCCCGGATTCACGGCTGAATGGTTAAACTCATGGGTTGACGCCCTGCCTGTCAGCGGTCGTTGGGAACCGGTGCGAGAGCAGGTGATGGCTGCGATCTTCGATCCGACGGTTGCGCCCAAGCGTGTCAATCAGACAGCCGGGACCGATCTGATATTGACTTCGGCCAATAATTTATATGAAGGCGTCACACAGCAGGAAGTCGAGGATTATTACAATGCACTTAAAGATACTACGGACCTTACTCCGGTGTCATATGGCCTGAACTCACGCGTAATCAAGCGAGATGGCCGTGTGGTTGAGCAAGTTTACAAACTTGACGGTATGTATGGAGAGGCTATCGCCCACATAGTTGACAATCTTACCCGTGCAATGGCTTATGCTGAGAACGATGACCAGCGTGCGGTTATAGCCCGCCTCATCAATTTTTACACTACCGGGGATCTTGCTACATTTGATGACTACTCAATCCGTTGGGCCGAAGATACCGCTTCGCAGGTTGACTTCATAAACGGCTTCATTGAGAGCTACGGAGACCCGTTGGGAATGACAGGCTCATGGGAGTCAATTGTAAACTTCAAGAATATTCCCGCCAGTCACCGCACCGAGGTGCTTTCAAGCAATGCACAATGGTTTGAGGACCATTCACCGGTTGATCCCCGTTTCCGTAAGGAGACTGTCAAGGGGGTGTCGGCAAAGGTTATTACAGCCGCAATACTTGCAGGAGATGCTTATCCGGCTACCCCGATAGGTATCAACCTTCCTAATGCAAACTGGATACGCGCAGCTCATGGCTCCAAATCGGTGACTCTTGAGAATATCACCATGGCTTATGATGAGGCTTCGCATGGCAATGGATTCAACGAGGAATTTGTGATAGATGAGCCTACCCGGCGCCTTCTTGACCAATATCTGTTTATTACCGATAACCTGCATACTGACCTTCACGAATGCCTTGGTCACGGTTCGGGCAGGCTGCTGCCGGGTGTAGATCCTGATGCGCTTAAAGCACACGGATCAACCCTTGAGGAGGCTCGTGCCGATCTTTTCGCACTCTATTATCTTGCTGATCCCAAACTCGTGGAACTTGGTTTGCTTGATAATCCCGAAGCTTACAAGGCGGAATATTATAAATACATTCTCAACGGTCTTATGACTCAGCTGATGCGTATCGAACCCGGAAAGGATATCGAGGAAGCCCACATGCGTAATCGTCAGCTTATTGCCGCATGGGCATTCGAACACGGCCGTAAGGATAAGGTTATCGAGCTTGTCAAGAAAGGTGGCAAGACCTATGTAAAGATCAACGATTACGGCAAATTGCGCGGACTCTTCGGCGAACTTCTGGCAGAGATACAGCGCATACGTTCGGAGGGCGATTATGCTGCCGGTGAGGCCCTTGTGGAGAAGTATGCCGTAAAGGTGGACCGCAAGCTGCATGATGAGGTGCTGCGCCGTTATGCCACACTTGACATAGCACCCTACCGAGGCTTTGTTAATCCTGTTTATACGGCTTCATTTGATGATAATGGTAATATTGTTGATGTAACTGTAACATACACTGAGGGCTATATGCCTCAGATGTTGCGTTACAGCAGCGATTACGCCGGTCTCAAAGACGAATGAATCTAACATCGTGTCTATACAGCGCTCCCTGTGGGGAGTTGTTGTTGGTAGCCTCGTCGTACGGTCTGCAGATATGCGACTGGCCGGCGGGGCCTCGCTTTAATACGGGGTTATTGGACGTCGAACGCCGGATGTCACCGGTCATTATTGCAGCTGTCGAAGCTCTTGACGAATATTTTTCCACCGGATTCCTAAGAACGGATGTGCCACTTGAACCACATGGAACCCCTTTTCAACTCAATGTATGGAGCCGGTTGCGGCAAATTGCACCGGGGACTACATTGACTTATGGAGATATTGCCTCAGAACTTTGTGGTAACATCCATTCGGCAAGGGCTGTAGCCGGGGCGATTGCGTCAAATCTAATTTCGATATTTATTCCGTGTCATCGTGTAATCCCGACAACAGGTATAGGCGGCTACCGGGGATCGGTTGCCGTTAAAAAATATCTGCTTGATATGGAGAACCTGGTTAAACGTTAAAAAGACAAGCTGTCGGTCAATTGTCCTGGCCTGGCGCAGATGGAGATATTCCGGCCATGTCAAGGGCGGCGTCAATAGCAGTCTCAAGCATCGTGTCAATGCCTGCCAAGGCTTGTTCGGTATCCAGATCAACGTGAATGTCGGGTGCTATGCCAAATTCCGTGGTGACCATATTGGCATCATATACCGGTGAGGCTGAGAAGCGGATCCCCCATCCGCATGGAAGTTCTGAACTGAACGGCAGGCCTGATCCTCCGCCGGTGTGATCGCCGACAATCTTAACCTGGGGCAGCAGAGACATTACGGAAGCAAAATTATTTGCAGCACTGAATGTGCTGCGGTTGGTGAGTACAACTACCGGCTTTTTCCATCTCATGCGCCCTTCTGGCGCCGGATCGAAATAGAATGCGTACGGCTCTGAAAATGCATCGTGTGCTTCGCCTGACTTGTGAGTGATGTATCCGGCAAGAATACGTCGGTCAATAAACCGGCGCACGATCATTTCTACATTTGTGAGATTGCCGCCTCCATTGTCGCGGATGTCGATAATCATTGCCGGACATTTGGCAAGGATCGCTATTGCCCAGTCAAGAGTGCTTTCTCCGGGCGATACCGAGAATGAAGGATACCTGATATAAGCTACCGAGTCGCGCAGGATGTAATAGCTGAGGCCATTGCGTTGCAATTGGGAAAAATGCAGATAATTCTCTTCAACAAGCCTGTTGTTGTAATTCTGAGGATAATCAGACCACCATTTTTTATAATATGAGGTCGCGTACCATCCTGAAAGGTTTACATGTCCGTCGCGTAGTTCATCAAGCATGGAAGAACATATCTGGAATAGTTCAACCGATGTAGTCCCGCCATTGACGCGTGGCCTGTACTCGGTGTAGACGGAGTCCCAATTTATGTTTTTCTCCCTGAAGAAACAGTAATGCCTGTCGATGATATTCCACAGGGCGTCAAAATTGCCTACGGGGTTGTTATCCCACTCATCCACCTTATGGCAGGATGTGAAAGCAAGCGGGAGAATAATTATTGCCGCTAATAACCTGGCAAGGTATTTCATGATTAATAGAATGCTGAAATTATGCGACCGTCGGGCATGCGTTTCCCTGTGCTATGGAGTGAAAGCCATTCGGTGGAGATACCTATGACGAATGAGTGGTCGACACGACGGCTAACAATGCCGGCCGCTTTGGTCGAAAATACCCTGTTGCGATACCCAAGCCGCAGTGACGTGGACCCGAAGTGCAGGTCGGCGGTAATTAAATTTTCGAGATCGATGTAGCTGCCCGGCCATGCGCATCTGCAAAGATTTCTATGGTTCCCAAGCCATATCTCATAGTATAGCTCATCGTAATCAGGAGCAAAAAATACACCTGCGACTGGCAGCGACGGTTGGTAGCGCAATGTTACCGGCAGTTTCCCTATGGTTGTATTATACACGGCCATTGCTGTGACGCCTATGGTAACGGCTGCTTTCGCGCTTGCCGGGTTATTGCTGTTGCGGGCAAGATAAAGTACGCCCAGATCAGCTTTGGCTATTCCGCCGGCGGCAAATGCAAGGCCTGGCGCGGCGTCCACCTTGAATCGCCTCATCATGGCCCATGATGGTGTGAAGTCAAGACTCCACATTGTAGCCGACTTCGATGGATTCTCTGCAGCGCCTACAGATATGTTGCCTTGAAGTCGCATTATCCAGTTTTCCGGGCTGAATTTCATTGATTGAAACCTCTCATAGTCAAGTGAGACAGACCATCCTGTGTATTTGACAGGTGTGAGATATGTGTCGCGCAGGTGAGAGGTCCCTGCCTGAACGGTATATGCGGAGACTACAGGGCGCAAGACTGTTAAATTGCTATCGGGTGTAACAGACGCGTGTGCAGCCGCACAAAAACATAAAGCTGTTAATATGACCGATAGATACCGTGGCATTTTCATCAATCGAAAAGACGTTGCTGCCCCGAGAACTCGTCGCGTATCTCATCATCGCTTTGTCCGGTTAATCCTTCAGTATCGACATTCTCGTGTTCGATATTGTTGCCATCGGTGGTGTCAATTTCATCCTCGGTTTCCGGGTTTATCTTGGGCTCAAGTTCCTCCACCGCTTCCACCGTGAACGTGGTGAGGCGCTTGCCGCGTGCTTTGAATGATTTTAATCCGATGAATTCCTCGGCATCAATTTCCAAAGGTTCGCGGAAAGCATCGCTGCCGCCGAAAATCACCTTGAACATGGCGCCTTTGTTATCGCTCAGTGCAATGAGTGATGATTTTTCATTGTCGGTCAGATAGCGTTGGTGTTTGGCTGATGCCTCGAATTTGAAACGTTTTATATAGGGGAATCCTTGGTCAGCATCATTCAATACTGCAGTCCAGACCTTGTCAGGATCGAATTTCTCAATACGCAATATATTGTCGTCGTAGTGGTTGGTGATGTCAAAAGAGGTAGTGAAAAATTCGCCATTGCGTGTGATTACAAGCACCATGTCGCCTCCGGTAAATTCACCTAAAAGGATGCCGCGCCCTTCAGTGTTGAGTCTCAGCACATCCGGATCAAACCATACCTGCAAGCCTCCAAGTGTCGAGACACCGTGACCTTTGAGTGCGATGCGCTGCACCTCATTGCGCGTTACAAGATTACCTTTGGCCGAACGGTTCTTTATGGCGAGATCGGCGAAGTCAATGTCGATCTGCAACTTTTTCAGCCCTCGCCGTGGTTTAAGAATTACTTTTACCTGTTCGGCCTCTCCATTCGGATTGGCAGTGAACCATACCACTTTGCTCCCGGTCGCACCTCCTGTGAGGTCGTACTCGCGGTCGCGTGTAAGGCCTGTGGCATGGAACCTTTTCATCATGTAGGCGCCGTCACGACCGTCGCGGTAGATGGCGTTATATGTGGTTCGTTCATCATTCTTCTTGAATACCCCAAGATGTATTACGCCTTTGTCGACAAACAGTTTTTCCTGTACTTTCACTATCTTGTATTTGCCTGACCGATAGAATAGGATGATGTCGTCGATGTCGGAACAGTTGCACACATACTCATCTTTCTTGAGACCGGTGCCAATAAACCCTTCGGCGCGGTTGATATACAGTTTCTCGTTGGCCTCAGCAACGCGTTCGGCCCGGATATTGTCGAATCCTCGCACCGTTGTGCGCCGGGGATAGAGATCCCCGTATTTCTCTTTCAGCTTTATATACCAGTCGATTGCGTACTTTACGGTGTGTTCCAGATTGTAAAGCACTTCGTCTATCTGCGTGCGCAGGTTGGTGATGCGGCGGTCAGCATCCTCGCTATTGAACTTGAAGATACGCTTCATCTTTATCTCAAAGAGGGCGATGATGTCATCACGTGTGACTTCTCTTACAAAATCACCGGTGAAAGGCCTCAGACGATTGTCAACGTGAGCTATTGCGGCGTCAAGATTTTCAGCGTGCTTATATTCCTTGTCTTCATAAATGCGTTGCTCGATGAAGATACGCTCGAGCGATGCGAAGAAGAGTTGTTCGCGCAACTCATCAAGCTCGATGCGCAACTCGGCTTTCATTATTTCCACCGCGCGGTCGGCACTGTGCCGCAACACATCGCTTACGCCCAGGAATTCGGGTTTTTCACCATTGATTACGCAGCAGTTGGGTGATATGCTTACTTCGCAATCGGTAAAAGCGTATAGTGCGTCGATAGCGCGGTCACTTGATGTATTTGGTAGCAAGTGCACCACAATGCGTGCTTGCTCAGATGTATTGTCATCGACGCGACGGATTTTTATTTTGCCTTTTTCAAATGCCTTGATTATTGACTCGATTACTGTGCCGGTAGTGCGGCCGAAAGGTATTTCAGTGATTGCGAGAGTGCGGTTGTCTACCTTTTCAATCTTGGCTCTTACCTTGAGGACTCCGCCACGTGCACCGTCATTGTAACGTGACACGTCAATAAACCCACCGGTAGGGAAGTCGGGGAGCAACGTGAATTCCTCCCCGCGCAGATGGGCTATGAGAGCATCAAGAATTTCGTTGAAATTATGAGGGAGAATCTTGGAAGACAACCCTACAGCAATGCCTTCAGCTCCTTGTGCAAGCAGCACCGGGAATTTTGATGGCAATGTCACAGGTTCTTTTTTTCGGCCGTCGTAACTCCATGTCCACTCTGTTACTTTAGGGCTGTACAGGGTGTCGAGTGCAAACTGAGACAGGCGTGCCTCGATGTATCGGCCTGCAGCCGCTGAGGCTCCGGTAAGTATGTTGCCCCAGTTACCCTGTGTCTCTACGAGGAGCTCTTTCTGTCCCAATTGCACGAGAGCATCGTTTATTGAAGCGTCGCCATGAGGGTGATATTGCATGGTGTTGCCTACGATGTTGGCGACTTTGTTCATGCGTCGGTCATCAAGCGTCTTCATCGAGTGCAGTATACGGCGCTGCACCGGCTTGAGGCCGTCATCAATATTGGGAACGGCGCGTTCAAGGATCACATATGAGGCATAGTCGAGAAACCATGTCTGAAACATTCCGCGCAAGTGGTGTCTGACTACGTCTTCAGGGGCGGTATAAGGGCGCAGGGGGGCGGTGGTGTCGTTGCGAGCGTCATTGCCGATATTCTCCTCGCCAACGGCTTGGGTGTCTTCAGGATCCAAAGGGTTAAAATCGTCGGTCATATTGTATTTTTAAGGCATTGATGCAAATTTACGCAAAAAAAATGGATTTATGCTTCCCGGTACATCCATTTTATTGTCACTCAGGTTAAAATTTGGTAAGTTACCGATATTTGCTGTGCCATATTGGCATAAAAACTAAAGTGGCACGTAAGTTGTTATGATATAAAATAAGTGAAAGACAAAATATCCATAGAAAACCATAAAAAATTCAACTATGAATTTTAATAATTTTACAATTAAGTCGCAAGAGGCTATTCAGAAAGCTGTTGAGATCACGCGATCGGCGGGCGCTCAGGCAATAGAACCGGTGGCGCTCCTTAAGGGTGTGGTCGAGGAAGGCGATTCTTTGGTTAAATTCATATTTCAGAAGATCGGAGCCAATCCTCAGAGTGTAGCATCCATGATTGACCGTGAGATGGCTGCTCTGCCGCGGGTTAGCGGAGGAGAACCCTATCTGAGCCGTACGTCTAATGATGTGTTGCAGAAAGCTCTTGATATCGCCAAGAAGCAGGGTGACGAATATGTCACTCTTGAAGCGTTGCTTATGGCGATCTTTGATATTGACTCTCCGGCATCAAAGATCCTTAAAGATGCCGGCCTTGGGCGAAAGGAATTGCAGGCTGCTGTAGATGAGCTTCGCAAGGGGCGTAAAGCTACCGATCAAAGTGCAGAGGAGACATATAATGCCTTGTCAAAGTATGCGATAAATCTTAACGAACGGGCCCGCACAGGTAAGCTCGATCCCGTGATAGGGCGGGATGAGGAGATTCGTCGGGTGCTCCAGATCCTTAGCCGCCGAACAAAGAATAACCCGATGCTTATCGGTGAACCCGGTACCGGAAAAACGGCCATCGCCGAGGGCTTGGCTCACCGCATAGTGCGAGGCGATGTCCCTGAGAATCTGAGGACAAAACAGATATATTCACTTGATATGGGTGCCCTTGTGGCAGGTGCCAAGTATAAGGGTGAATTTGAAGAACGCCTCAAGGCTATTGTGAATGAGGTTACCGGTGCTGATGGCGAAATCATACTTTTTATTGATGAGATACATACATTGGTCGGTGCCGGCAAGGGAGAAGGTGCTATGGATGCCGCCAATATTTTAAAGCCTGCTCTGGCTCGTGGCGAGTTGCGTTCGATCGGTGCCACAACACTTGATGAGTACCAGAAATATTTTGAGAAAGATAAGGCTCTTGAACGTCGTTTCCAGAAGGTAATGGTGAATGAGCCGGATGAGCTGAGCGCGATAGCAATATTGCGCGGACTGAAAGAACGTTATGAAAATCACCATAAGGTGCGTATCCGTGACGAGGCTATTGTCGCGGCTGTGCAGCTTTCCGAACGATATATCACTGATCGCTTCCTTCCTGACAAGGCCATTGATCTTATTGATGAAGCCGCTTCAAAGCTGAAGCTTGAAATTGATTCGGTGCCTCAGGCTCTTGATGATATAACACGCCGTATAGCCCAGAAAGAAATTGAACGGGAGGCCATCAAGCGTGAGGGCATGAAGGATAAGGTTAAGGAAATCGAGAAGGAAATTGCGATGCTCCGAGAGGAGGAGAAGGAATATTCGGCAAAATGGAAAGCCGAGAAAGATCTCATCAACCGCATCCAACAGAATAAGATAGATATTGAGCAACTTGGTTTTGAAGCGGAGCGTGCCGAGCGTGAAGGTGACTATGCCAAGGTTGCCGAGATACGCTACTCGCGTATCCAGGCCAAGGAACAGGAAAATGTTACCATTCAGGAGCAACTCAAGGATATGCAAGGTGACAAGGCTCTTATAAAAGAGGAAGTCGATGCCGAGGATATCGCCGATGTAGTTTCGCGTTGGACGGGTATTCCTGTGAATAAAATGGTTCAAAGCGAGAAGGATAAACTGTTACATCTTGAGGAGGAACTTCACTCGCGTGTAGTTGGTCAGGAGGAGGCCATTGCAGCTATAGCTGATGCAGTGCGGCGTTCGCGTGCGGGTTTGAATGATCCCAAGCGCCCCATAGGATCCTTTATATTTCTGGGTACTACAGGTGTAGGTAAGACTGAGTTGGCTAAGGCCCTTGCAGAATACCTTTTCGATGACGAGAATATGATGACCCGTATCGATATGAGTGAATATCAGGAAAAGCACACAGTGTCGCGCCTTGTAGGAGCTCCTCCGGGATATGTAGGCTATGACGAGGGTGGGCAGCTTACCGAGGCTGTGCGACGCAAGCCCTATTCGGTCGTGCTTTTCGACGAGATAGAAAAAGCACATCCCGATGTATTCAATATATTGCTTCAAGTGCTTGATGACGGCCGTCTTACCGATAACAAGGGTAGAAACGTCAATTTCAAGAACACTATCATCATCATGACCTCTAACATGGGTTCGTCTCTTATTCGCGATAACTTCGCCAAGATGACTGATGAGAATAAGACGGAAACCATAGAAAAAACTAAGGAACAGGTGCTTGAGATGCTCAAACAAACCATCCGTCCCGAGTTCCTCAACCGTATCGATGAGATTATAATGTTCACGCCGCTTAACCGCACTGAGATCGAGGAGATCGTAGGTCTTCAAATCAAGGGTATACAGAAGATGGTCAAGGCATCAGGAGGAATAGATCTTAGGGTTACACCTGCCGCTCTTTCCTTCCTCGCTGATGAGGGATTCGATCCGGAATTCGGTGCCCGGCCTGTTAAGCGCGCTATTCACAGACTTGTACTGAACCGCTTGTCAAAAGATATCCTTGCGCAGAATGTCAATCGAGATACTCCGATTGTGATTGACTATGACAAGACCGGTGATACCCTTGTGTTCAAGAACGAATGACTATACCTATAGTTTATTGTTAAAGAAGCGATTCCTGCATATATGGTGTCGCTTCTTTAATTTTGTGAAAATTATTTTTATAACTGCGGGCTATGAAGATATGAACCAAAAGCCACTTGTGCGAGTTATATATTAAGCAGTTGGGAAATCCTTGCTGCCAACATATCAAAGCACACACTAAAATTCCAAAATTCAAGGTTATGAAAAGACTGTTTTATCTATTTATTTTTGCACTGCCGCTGATTGGTTTCACCGCATGTGATGATGACAATGATCTGCCCGATGTTGACTTTATCATTGATATATCTGATGCATCTTATGTTGATGGTACTATATATGTTGTCGCCGGTGAAACGTTTACCATTGATGGTATAAAGGTTGTTAACAACGAGAAGGGTAAGGAAGCCCTGATTACCTATGCTGAGTACTTCTGGGATTATCAGCGGTTGGGCGTGAGCGCGTCAGATCCGTTTGCATTCGAGATATATGTGTCACCTGAGACCCCTCTTGGCGAGCATCTTCTTGAGATTTATTCTCCCGTATATGCTGTTGACAAGACTCCGGCTTTTGCAATGCAGGCGTTCAATGTGCAGGTAGTTGCTTCGGCATCTGACATTCCTGCCGGTGGTGTGACATCATTCACCGCTGAACCATCGTTGCGTGATACAGATCCCTCCAAATAATGCTCATTCTCCCTATCTTCCTGATATAAGCAATGCGCCCGAGTCAAAAAGGGCGCATTGTTTTGTTATATCACTTCTTTTGTGTACCTTTGCTCTATAAACTTTTGCAACCGATATGTTCAACCTGTTCACTAAAAAGTCAAAACCCGAAAAACTTTGGTTTACAACCGATATTCATTGTCACGTGCTCCCGGGCATTGATGACGGCTCTCCAGATGTGAATACTTCGGTGGAACTGATTGAACGAATGCAGGGGTGGGGCGTAGAACGTATAATAGCATCGCCACATGTCACTTACGGTACATTTCCCAATACTCCGGATACCGTAGCTGCAGCCCGTGGCGTTTTGCAGCATGAACTCACAGAGAGAAGTAATCAGATAAAACTTGGCAACTCCGCTGAATACCGTATTGATGATCTGTTTATGAAAAATCTTGAGGAAGGGACGCTTATGACACTTCCCGGTAACCGCCTGCTTGTTGAAAATTCGTTCATGCAGGAGCCATGGAATCTTGATCAGCTTCTTTTTGACTTGCAGGTCAAGGGCTTTCAACCAATATTGGTGCATCCGGAGCGCTATTCTTACTATTATTCAAGGAAAGACCGTTATGAGGCTATTCACAATGGCGGGACAAAATTCCAAATAAATCTGCTTAGTCTTGCCGGATATTATGGCCGCGATGAAAAACGCATCGCCGAGTGGCTTATTGAACGGGATCTTGTCGATTATATAGGATCGGACCTTCACCGCCACAGCCACGCCGATGCGATAGACCGTTATCTCGCATCCAAGGATTACCTGCGGCACCGCTCAGCCCTTGCCGGCCGCACAGGCAATGATATGATATGAGCGGTATTGCAATCGAGCGCTATTCTCCGGCACTTGCTTCTGAGTGGGATCGATTTGTGGCTTCTGCCCGTAATGGCTCATTTCTGTTCATGCGCCCGTTTATGGACTATCATTCCGACCGGTTTATTGACCATTCGTTGGTGGCCCGTAAAGGAAGCCGTATAATAGCTTTGCTTCCGGCCAATATTGACCCTGACGGAAAGGTGCTTCATTCCCATCAGGGGCTGACTTATGGCGGATGGATTCTGCCTCCGCGCCATGTAGACTGTTGTGCGGTGCTCGACCTTTTTGATTGTTGGATTACCGGTTGCCGTGAAGAAGGAATAGAGGAGATTGACTATAAGCCGCTACCTTATATATATGCCGATATGCCTGCGGGCGAAGATATATATGCTCTTTGGCGTCATGGAGCAGTGATGACTTCGTGTAATATCTCGACAACGATTCGGTGTGATGCCAATCCGGGTTTCAACGAAATGAAGCGGCGGCAACTTGTCAAGGCGTCGCGGTTATGTGCCGAATATGAGGAGGTTGCAACACCTCAGGGATATGCCGAGTTCCATGCTATGCTTATAGATTGTCTGGCTGTACGGCACGAGGCAGCGCCGGTGCATTCGCTTGAGGAATTACTATTGCTTGCTTCACGATTTCCTGACAATATAAAATTATATGCCGCGCGATTGGGAGGTGAAATGCAGGCAGGGGTATGGTTATTTATATCGCCGCAGGTGACACATTGCCAATATATAGCATCAACTGAAGAGGGGCGTAGGCTTAATCTTCTTACTCCGCTTATCCATAGGTTGATAAGCAGTTGTAGCTCACGATACTTTGACTTTGGTACCAGCAATGAAGAGGCTGGGTTAATATTAAACAGAGGGCTCTATGCCCAAAAAGCCGCTTTAGGTGGCTCAGGAGTGCCTTATCAAGAATTTTCAATTAAAATATCATGAAAAGAATTACAATTTTTAGCCTGATGCTGTTTTGGAGCTGTATTTTTGCAGTCTATGGACAAAACCTTTCCCGCTGTGAAAAACTTTACCCCCTTTACACCCATAAAGTTACCGATGGCTTTGTGGAAGGTGTTGACTTGGATCAGCTTACCCCGGGAGTCGCTGATTTCTTGAAATATTATACTGCGATGTCAGTAAAAATAAGGACATTGACCTCGACATGGGATATTCGCAAGGAGTCAGAAAACTTTGAAGGTGTGTTGAGGGAATACGCATCAAGCACTTTGCCCCTGACGTCGGTTGACCGTAAGGCTCTCGTTGAGCAAATGTTGTATGTCACGCTTGTAAATTCCAATCATTTTTCATTTGTACAAGATAGTTACCAGATGTGCAATCTGCTGCAATGGTATTCAAGATATCTATATGGTGGCAGGATTCCTGATGATACTATCCTTGAAGAGTTGAAAAGCCTTCCTAATATGAGAACGATCTTTGAGGAGAGCGCGGCGAAGTCAAATACTCTGGGTGAGTTTATTAATAATTCGGCCAAAGACTCCCAGATATTCGCTGAGGCGGCATACAGGTCATTGGTCAAATATTCGTATAAGGACTACAACAACTATTTCTGATAGAACTCAGAGCAGGATTTGAGTTATGCGACTGCCTGATGCGGTCGCATGTAGCATGGCAGTCCCGGAAAGGAAATACCTCAGTCTGTCTGTGAAGTGATTGAGGTATCCTCCTCTTGCCGTGGCGTGGAAGTGTGTGGCATGGCAGTCTGTCAATCCATAAACACAAACCACACGGCGGCGATAAGGCATAAGAATGCTGCCAGATGATTCCAGTGCAGTGCCTCACCCTTGAAAAATACCACGGTGAAAAGGGTGAAGATTATCAGAGTGATCGCCTCCTGCATCACTTTTAACTGAGGCAGTGTGAACGGAC
Source organism: Odoribacter sp. (assembly GCA_023663145.1). Lineage (GTDB taxonomy): Bacteria > Bacteroidota > Bacteroidia > Bacteroidales > Muribaculaceae > CAG-873. The sequence goes on along the minus strand of JAMPHZ010000012.1, from coordinate 35,176 downwards.
CGCCGTTACCTTGGAAGCCAATGCGGTTGGCCGGTATCATGAAACAATACTCGGCCAAGGCTATCAGCCATGATATCAATATTATTATAAATAAAGGTGTAGTGGGACCTATGACCTTCAAAGCCTGAAGTTTCAAGTGCCCATACCATGCGAATGTCATGAATACATTTGACACCACAAGCAATATTATTGTCATCCAGAATGTCATGTCAGAATCCGGTGCGCTCATCGAGGCCGAAGAGCAGGTTGAGCAGGTGTATGATCATCCCGGATCCTTGTTTAAGCCGGGTATCGAAGCAAGTGGTGACTGCGAGAGTGGTGTTGTCGCCGGTTATTGATATGACAGCTTTGTTGGTGCCGTGCACCATTGACGCCTTGATGGGGTTGGCCGGATTCTCAATAAGCACCACGTGCCGATGATCATGGTAAAAATCGTGGTATAGTTTTACCGCATCGTCGGTCGATAATGCCAAATCTACGGTTATGGTCAGCATTGCCACGTCGTCGGATACGGTGAATGGAAGGATGCGCAGCGGGCTGTTGAACGATGTCTGCAGACAGGAAAGGATATCGTTGACCAGGGTGCCGGTGGTGTGGCTGTCAAGGAATCTTCCATCGGCTGAGTCGGCGCGTCGTGGGTCTTTGTTTGAAAACAATATGGCTCCGTTAACAGTGCAGTTTAACAACAGATTTTTGGCTAAAGGCATCAATGCAAGAGCGCCGGCGAGGGTCATTTGGTCAGGTAGTATGGCCACTCTGGCTCCCCTCACGAGTGCTTTGCGGTTATATTCAGGTACACCCAGTACGATCTCGCAGTTGCATTCACCTGCTGATGGCATTTCGCCGGTGATGATTGCTTTAATTTCCGGGTATCCGTTTATGCGTCTGTCAAACGGGCCTACATACAGGTCGATATTGTCAAAAAAAGGTTGGTCGCTGAAGCATCCGTCATATTCGCCAACCAATTCTGGGAATATGTTGGCCACACGAGCTACATTGCCATTGTTGTAGATCCACATTATCTCCACATCGGGGTGGGAACGCAGTTTCTTTACGAGACCGGTTATGTCGGGGGTCTTGGCCGATAATCCTATTTTTATCATTTATGAGGAGATTGACTGTTGGGAAATAAATCTTTGTAAATAATATCTGAAGCGCCAATCGAACGTTTTATATATTCGCCGGCCGCTTTTCCGGCATTTTCCCGGAAGACCGGGTCATTAAGCAGGTGATCAAGCGTGGCATGTCCGTCGGCGGTGTCATGTATCTCAAATCCACCTCCGGCCGCGATCAGATCGGCGGCCTCCTTGAATTTTTTGTTGTTAGGCCCGAATATTACGGGAATGCCGTATACAGCTGCTTCATTGATGTTATGTATTCCGGAACCGAAGCCACCGCCGATTATCGCCGCCGAAGCCACGCGGTAAAGACTGCTCAGTAAACCGAAGCAATCGATAATCACGGTTTTGGTGCCTTCAGGGAATTTCTCGGCATCGCGGTATTGTGACAACAGGCACACACCGTTGCCTAAACGGTTGGAGAGCGATGTCAGGCGCGCATTGTCAAACTCGTGTGGCGCGATGATTGCACGCACGTTGTCATGCTTCTTCAGCCATGGCAGGTAGATCTCCTCGTCGGGTTGCCAACTGCTTCCTGCGACAAGTGTGAACGGCGAGTCCTTTACAAATCTTTCAATGGCGCGTGGGATAGGTGATGCGCTTCGCATGATATCGGTCACTCGGTCAAAACGTGTGTCGCCTGCTACGGTGACATCGGTTATACCTATTGACTTCAGCAACTGCTGCGAATTATTGTCTTGCACGTAAATGTGTGTGAAGCAGCGCAGGGCGCGGCGGAAAAGCTCGCCGCCGGGTTTGAAGAACCGTTGGCCGCGGCGGAAAATCGCTGATATTATGTACGTGGGTATTCCACGGTGGTGCAATTCATTTAGGTAATTGGCCCAAAATTCATATTTTATGAATATGGCCCGTCGGGGAAGGGCCGCATCGAGAAATTTTCTTACGCCGGCCCGTGTGTCGAGTGGCAGATAAGCCACGGCATCCACATATTTATAGTCATGTCTCACCCTGTAGCCTGACGGGGAGAAGAATGTGAGCAGGATCTTGTAATCAGGATGCTCGCGCCGCAATCGTTCTATCATGGGGCGCCCCTGTTCGAACTCTCCCAAAGATGCCGCATGAAACCAAACATCAAAGCCACGAGGAGCCACCCGGCGCCTCGTTTGCTCAAGGGTGTCGAGAGTCATAGCCTGCCCGTGCAGCATTTCCTTTATTTTGGAATTGCGCAGAGCCGCCAACTGCATGAATCCCTTGAAGATGCCTATCCCGGCGTTATACAACGGGTTCATCAATGCTTATGCGGTCGATAGCTGCGTTAATGCGTTTGATTGTCTCTTCTTTGCCTAATATGTCGGTGATCTCGAACATGTGGGGGCCTTTGCATTCGCCTACGACAGCGAGCCGGAAAGCGTTCATCACATTGCCCATGTGCAGGCCGTTGCTCTTGATCCATTCCATTACTACAGGTTCGGCATTGGCCGCAGATAGATCCTGAAGCGGAGTCATTACCTCTATGAGACGTCGCATGAGTGTGGGGGTCTCGGCGCTCCAGCGCTTCTTGATGTCCTTGGGGTTGTATGTAGAGGGTGCGCGGAAGTAGAATCCGGCTTGGTCCACGAGATCTTTTACAAAGTTGATGCGGCTCTTTACTGATGCCACAGCGCGTGCTATATATTCGTCGCTAAAAGCGTTCATGTCAACCCCTTCGGCTTCCATTACGGGTTTGAAGAGTGTGGCAAGACGGTCGTCGGATTCGTTCTCAAGGTAAATGTGGTTGAACCACTTTCCTTTCTCGAATGCGAATTTGGCGCCTGAACGGGAGCAGTGTGCAAATGAGAATTTAGCGATGAGTTCATCCATTGACATTACTTCTGTGTCGTCGCCCGGATTCCATCCAAGCAGAGCCAAAAAGTTTACTACCGCTTGTGGAAGGTAACCGCTCTCTCGGTATCCTGACGATATATCGCCGCTTGCGGGATCATGCCATTCGAGGGGGAATACCGGGAAGCCAAGACGATCACCGTCGCGTTTCGATAATTTACCTTTGCCGTCGGGTTTGAGCAGCAGAGGCAGATGCACGAATTCAGGTGCAGTGTCTGACCAATCGAAAGCTTCGTATAGTAGCACATGCAAGGGGGCTGAGGGTAGCCATTCCTCACCGCGTATGACGTGTGATACTTTCATCAGGTGGTCATCGACGATGTTGGCGAGGTGATATGTTGGCAGGTCATCGCTGCTTTTGTATAATACTTTGTCATCAAGTATGTCACTTTTTATGGTCACCTTTCCGCGCAGCAGGTCGTTGACTTCCACGTCGCGGCCGGGTTCAACCTTGAAGCGTACAACATATGGCGTGCCGGCATCGATAAGAGCCTTTACCTCATCTTCAGGGATGGAGAGAGAGTTGCGCATTGTCAGTCGCGTTGAGGCATCATACTGGAAATTGGCTATTTCAGCTCGTTTGGCGTCAAGTTCCTCGGGAGTGTCAAACGCGATGTATGCGCGCCCTTTGTCAAGGAGAGTTTTAACGTGCTCCCGGTATATGTCGCGGCGTTCACTTTGCTTGTATGGCCCATAGGCGCCTCCTTCGCGCACACCTTCATCAATTTCAATACCGAGCCACTTCAATGACTCGTTTATGTAATCCTCGGCACCGGGTACAAACCGGCGTGAGTCAGTATCTTCAATTCGGAGTATCATTTTGCCCCCGTTCTGGCGGGCAAACAGGTAGTTATATAATGCAGTGCGCACACCGCCAATGTGCAATGGGCCTGTGGGCGAAGGCGCAAATCTGACTCTGACCTCTCTTGACATGTCAATTCTATTTGTGGTTCAGTTAATTTGGCCACAAAATTACAAATTTTTTATGATGCTACCAAAAATAGCCGCGATTACTTGTCCTTTTGAGAGTGCTTAGGCATATGTGTTTTTATCTCACATCTGTCTGAATTCAGGCGTATGGGTTAGTTGTGAACTGGTAAATTGTAAAGCATGGTTAAATATTAGTTAAACAATGTTAATCGGGGGGGGGTAAAAACCTTATTATTAACTTTGTACGATTTTATCAATAATTGAACATTTCTGTATGTAAATTGCTGCGCTATGACCATCTCTCACCCGAAATAGTATACATCAAAAAACAATAACTAATTAGTATTACCAATCTTATGAAGCAACTTTTATTCAAAAGCCTTTTGGGCGCATTGGCTCTAGGCGGTTCCTTATCTGTATCTGCTCAAGTTGCACAGATAGGAGAAACGGATTATGAGACCCTCACCGAAGCCTTTGTAGCCGCTGAGGCCGGCCAGACCATCACTCTGCTCAAAGACTGTGAGGCCACTGCATTGATTTCTGTTGATAAGGAAATCGTATTCGATCTCAACGGCTATGAACTCACGAACAATGTTACCGGCAGCCGGCTTTTCCGTCTCTCAGGTGTGAACTTCACCATTGAAAACGGAAAAATCACCACACCCGAAACCAATACGGGCTCTTATGGCATCGTAGACTTCCGGGATCCGTCAAATGTCGCCAGTCCGGATGCCAACCTTACAGTAAAAGACGTGATTGTCAGTGGTGACACTGATGACGGTTCAATGTTTGCTATCCGAACAAACGGCCAGACCATCACCCTTGACAATGTGACGGCAACAATGCCGGGCAAGACGCTGAATTATAGTATTCTGAACGCATATAATCTTCAGGTCAACGCGACAATAAATGGCGGAACATTCGAGCATGGTTCGACAAGAAAATCCATGCCTGCGTTTCAGTTTGGCCGTAATTCCAATTTCACAATCAACGGGTCGAAGGTGATCAGCCACTCGGGGCCTGTGTTTGAGGCATCGGCATGTACAGGTGTTGTGACCGATTGCGATATGGTGTGTGACAACACCAGCGGTAATTTCAACGACGCATGTGTTGCTGTGTCGAATGGCAGTGATGTCACAGTCAAAGGCGGTACCTATACCGGCGCTTATGCCGCATATGTTTTCAACTCGGGAGGTACGATCACTATTGACGGCGGCACATTCACCGGCAGCAAGGCGGCTATCCAGGCCGATGCCACTCAGAATGCAAGTGCGTCAGTCATAGTCAACGACGGCACTTTTAACGGTGATGTTAAAACACAAGGAGCAGGTGATGCCAAGATTGAAATAAGCAATGGCACTTTCACCGCCGATGTAACTAAATTCCTTGCCGAAGGCTCACAGGCTGTGGCTACTACAGATGCACAGGGTAATACCGTTTACATGGTTGTCCCTCCCACTAACAATGCTGTGGCTCTTGTAGGTACAACCTATTATGACTCTCTTACCGAAGCCTTTGCAGCCGCTGAGGCCGGCCAGACCATCAGCCTGCTCAAAGACTGTGAGGCCACTGCTTTGATTTCTGTTGATAAGGATATGGTTCTTGATCTCAACGGCTATGAACTCACGAACAATGTTACCGGCAGCCGGCTTTTCCGTCTCTCAGGTGTGAACTTCACCATTGAAAACGGAAAAATCACCACACCCGAAACCAATACGGGCTCTTATGGCATCGTAGACTTCCGGGATCCGTCAAATGTCGCCAGTCCGGATGCCAACCTTACAGTAAAAGACGTGATTGTCAGTGGTGACACTGATGACGGTTCAATGTTTGCTATCCGAACAAACGGCCAGACCATCACCCTTGACAATGTGACGGCAACAATGCCGGGCAAGACGCTGAATTATAGTATTCTGAACGCATATAATCTTCAGGTCAACGCGACAATAAATGGCGGAACATTCGAGCATGGTTCGACAAGAAAATCCATGCCTGCGTTTCAGTTTGGCCGTAATTCCAATTTCACAATCAACGGGTCGAAGGTGATCAGCCACTCGGGGCCTGTGTTTGAGGCATCGGCATGTACAGGTGTTGTGACCGATTGCGATATGGTGTGTGACAACACCAGCGGTAATTTCAACGACGCATGTGTTGCTGTGTCGAATGGCAGTGATGTCACAGTCAAAGGCGGTACCTATACCGGCGCTTATGCCGCATATGTTTTCAACTCGGGAGGTACGATCACTATTGACGGCGGCACATTCACCGGCAGCAAGGCGGCTATCCAGGCCGATGCCACTCAGAATGCAAGTGCGTCAGTCGTAGTCAACGACGGCACTTTCTATGGTGCTCTCGTAGTAAACGGACCGCAGGATAATGCCAAAATCACACTCAAAGGAGGCAGCTATGATGCCAAGAATGTTGAGGAATTTTGTGCTGACAACTTCCATCCTGTTGTCGGTGAGGACGGCATGACCCGTGTAGAGGCTGGTGTGTCATCTGTTGTAGACGCTTTCGCCCCCGGGGCAGTGGCTTCTGAGATCCAAGGTGTTTACAACTTTAACGGCGTGCGCGTGGCCGACTCTGCAGAAGGTCTTGCTCCCGGTCTCTACATCATCAATGGCAAGAAAACTATGATTAAGTAAGGATACTTAAAACGATAGCCATCTAAACCATAACCGGCGCCCCGGCTGACCTGATAATGTCGCCGAGGCGCCTTTTTTGTGCCTTTTTCTTTTTTATTAAAGTCGCTTTTGCTGATGTTAAAATAATTTGTTACCTTTGCCCCCAAAAGCGTATGTGCGCTTGTGTTCACGACTATATCAACAACTTAAATAAACCAAACTAAGCTATGGAAATCTCCCATATCGAACACATCGGCATTGCCGTACCATCTCTTGAGGAGGCTATTCCCTTCTATGAGAACATCCTTGGTCTTAAATGTACCGCTATTGAAGAGGTGGCTGACCAGAAAGTAAAAACCGCATTCTTCAAAGTAGGACAGACAAAAATCGAACTTCTTGAAGGTACCGCACCTGAAAGCGCCATTTCGAAATTCATCGCCAACAACGGAGGCCGTGGCGGTATCCAGCACATGGCTTTCGCTATTGAAGACGGTGTGCAGAACGCACTCAATGAGGTTGAAGCCAAAGGCTGCCGCTTAATTGACAAGGCTCCCCGCCGCGGTGCAGAGGGACTCAATATAGCATTCCTGCACCCCAAATCTACCGTAGGAACTCTTATCGAGCTCTGCGAAGACCCCAACAAGTAAAAAAATCACGGGCTTCGCGGGTTGCCGGACAGGCTCCCGCGAGGCCTTTTAAACTTTTATCATAATGAGCAATCAACTCGAAAAAGTAAAAGAGCTCATCGAGCTCCGCAACGAGGCCCGCATAGGCGGCGGCGAGAAAGCAATCGAAAAGCAACACGAACGTGGTAAATATACCGCCCGCGAACGCATCGCACAGCTCCTTGACGAAGGCTCCTTTGAAGAACTCGACATGTTTGTGCGCCATCGTTGCCACAACTTCGGACAAGAGAAGAAATCATTCCTCGGCGACGGCGTGGTTACCGGTTACGGAACTATCGACGGCCGTCTGGTTTATGTTTTTGCGCAGGATTTCACCGTATTTGGCGGATCATTATCAGAAACCATGGCGCTCAAGATATGCAAGATCATGGATATGGCCATGAAGATGGGTGCCCCCGTCATAGGTCTGAACGACTCTGGTGGCGCACGCATCCAGGAAGGTATCAACGCTCTCGCCGGCTATGCTGAGATCTTCCAACGCAATATTCTTGCTTCGGGTGTTATCCCTCAGATATCAGCAATTCTCGGTCCATGCGCAGGTGGTGCCGTTTACTCTCCTGCTCTGACTGACTTCACAATCATGGCCAAGGGCATAAGCTATATGTTCCTCACCGGCCCGAAAGTAGTCAAGACAGTTACCGGTGAAGATGTGACCCAGGATGCATTGGGTGGTGCTGAGGTGCACTCATCAAAGAGCGGTGTTTGCCACTTTGCCGCGGAAGACGGCGAAGATGCTATCAAGATCATACGCAAACTCTTCGGTTATATTCCACAGAACAACCTTGAGGAGCCGCCCGTGGTGGAATGTACTGACCCCATAGATCGTCTTGAAGACTCTCTGAATGAAATAATTCCCGACTCGGCTACACGCCCTTATGACATGTATGAGGTAATAGGAGCTATTGTTGACAACGGAGAATTCCTTGAAGTGCAGCGCGACTATGCCAAGAACCTTATAGTGGGCTTTGCCAGATTCAATGGTCAGGCGGTGGGTATTGTTGCCAACCAGCCCAAATATCTTGCCGGCGTGCTTGACTCAAACGCTTCGCGCAAGGGCGCACGTTTTGTGCGCTTCTGTGACGCTTTCAACATTCCTTTGGTAACTCTCGTTGACGTTCCCGGATTCCTTCCCGGCACCGGTCAGGAATATAACGGTGTTATTCTTCACGGAGCCAAACTGCTCTATGCTTACGGTGAGGCCACTGTACCCAAGGTTACCGTCACCCTCCGCAAGAGCTATGGTGGAAGCCATATCGTGATGAGCTGCAAGCAGCTGCGCGGTGATATGAACTATGCATGGCCAACCGCCGAAATCGCCGTTATGGGTGGTGCAGGTGCTGTGGAAGTGCTCTATGCCAAAGAGGCCAAGGCCAGTGATGATCCCAAGAAAGTGCTCGCCGAACGTGAGGCTGAGTATAACAAACTCTTCTGTAATCCCTACAATGCCGCCCGCTATGGCTATATTGACGATGTTATCGAGCCACGTAACACCCGCTTCCGCGTAATCCGAGCCCTGCAGCAGCTTGCCACCAAGAAGGTGATGAATCCTGCCAAGAAGCATGGCAATATACCTCTTTGATAACCACCATCCGCTATTCAACCATTGACAATAATGAAAAAACGTCTTATACTGATACTTGCGGCGGTTGTGGCTCTCGGTGTGTCATCCCTTTCGGCCCAGAGCCGTAAGGCTGTGCGCATCAATGAGGTAATGGTGGAGAACACGCCCGGTGGCATAGCCGATGAATACGGCTCACATAATGCCTGGATAGAGCTGTTCAACTCCAACTTCGCCCCTATCGAAATCTCGAGTATCTATCTCACAACCGACACCGCCCATGCCACCCGATATCCGGTGCCCCTGGGCGATGTCAACACCCGTATCCCCAAACGTCAGCACGTAATATTCTTTGCCGACGGCGAACCCAACAAGGGTACATTCCACACCAACTTCACTCTCAAGCCCGGCGTTGACAACTACATCGCCATCCTCGATGCCGACGGGTCGGTGATCGACGAGGTGGTTGTGCCAGCATCTGTGCTCCCCGGCCAGTCATGGGCACGCACAGAAGACGGTACCGGCAGTTGGGCTTTGCGCACCGGTGGAAACGATGACTACATTACTCCTTCCAGTGCCAATGTAATAAAGGACACCAACAAGAAAATCGAGGACTTCGCTAACCGCGATGCCAACGGTTTCGGCATGACTCTGATGGCCATGTGTATTGTGTTTACCGCATTGCTGTGCCTGTGCCTCTGCTTCTATGCCATAGGCAAGATAGGCTCGTTTGTGTCACGCCTGAATAAGGCCCGCACCCACTCGGCCTCTGCCGAAGCTCCGGTGACTGCCCGCGAGGTATCTCATGATACCGGTGAGGAAATCGCAGCTATAGCCATGGCTCTCCATGAGCATCTTGATGCTCACGACCGCGAGAATACAATTCTTACCATCAACAAGGTGAAGAAAGCCTACTCGCCATGGAGCTCAAAAATATACAGCTTGCGAGAAGTGCCACAGCGCCCCGCCCGCCATTGATCGCCAATGTGTCCATAACATTTTATAATCTATTACAATTACGTGTACAATGAAAGAATATAAATATAAAATCAACGGCAACCCCTACAAAGTAGCCATCGGCGACATCGAGGACAATATTGCCAACGTTGAAGTGAACGGTGTGGCTTATCGCGTTGAGATCGAAGCGTCGAAGGCCGCTGTCATCAAAACCGTGCAGGCACCCCGCCCAAGCGCAGCGCCCCGCACCGCTACGGGAGATAAAGTTATCGCCAAGCCGCAGGTTGCCGGATCGTCAAAGGCTGTTAAAGCACCCCTCCCCGGCGTGGTTCTTTCCATTCCGGTAAAAGTGGGCCAGGCTGTGAAAGCTGCCGATACTGTGCTGCTTCTGGAAGCCATGAAAATGGAGAATGCGATCCATGCAGGCAGTGACGGCGTGGTGAAAGAGATCCTGGTCAATGCCGGAGACTCTGTGCTTGAGGGCAATCCTTTAATCGTCATCGAATAAAACGTGTGTCCTCATGGATTTCGGTGATTTCATTATTAAAAACCTCAATCAGTTCTGGGAACTGACAGGTTTTGCCAATGCAGAATGGGGCAACATAGTTATGCTTCTTGTGGGCCTGTTCTTCATTTGGCTTGCAATTAAAAAGAACTTCGAGCCCATGCTGCTGGTGCCCATAGGCTTCGGCATCCTCATAGGCAATATCCCTTTCAATACCGAGGCCGGTCTTGAAGTCGGTATCTATGAGCAGGGTTCTGTGCTCAATATCCTCTATAACGGCGTGAGCGCCGGTTGGTATCCACCGCTTATCTTTCTTGGTATCGGCGCTATGACCGACTTTTCGGCTCTGATAGCCAATCCAAAACTCATGCTTATCGGTGCAGCCGCGCAGTTCGGTATCTTCGGCGCCTACATGGTGGCCCTGGCAATCGGTTTCGCCCCTGATCAGGCCGGAGCAATCGCGATTATCGGCGGTGCCGACGGCCCTACGGCAATCTTCCTGTCATCGAAGCTGGCTCCTAACCTGATGGGTGCGATAGCCGTGTCGGCTTATTCATATATGGCACTTGTGCCTGTGATACAGCCCCCGTTGATGCGCCTGTTCACCACCAAAAAAGAGCGTCTGATAAAGATGAAGCCCGCACGTGCCGTGTCGCAGAACGAGAAGATCATCTTCCCCATCGTGGGTATGCTCCTCACTTGCTTTGTAGTGCCCTCGGGTATCCCTCTGCTGGGTATGCTCTTCTTCGGTAACCTTCTGCGTGAGTGCGGTGTGACTAACCGTCTTGCCAAGACAGCGTCAAATGCCCTTACCGATATTGTCACCATTCTGCTCGGTATGACAGTGGGTGCCTCTACACAGGCATCTCAATTCCTTACCCCCGAGACAATTTTCATATTCTTCCTCGGCTTCATGGCCTTTATAATAGCTTCGTCGTCGGGTGTGCTGTTTGTGAAATTGTTCAATCTCGTTCTCCCCAAGGATAAGAAGATCAATCCGCTTATCGGCAACGCCGGTGTATCGGCAGTGCCTATGTCGGCCCGCATCTCAAACAATCTTGGCCTCGAGTATGATCCCAGTAATTATCTGCTTATGCATGCCATGGGCCCGAACGTGGCCGGTGTGATCGGCTCAGCTGTGGCTGCCGGTGTGCTTCTGGGCTTCCTTGCCTGAGAAATGAATTGATATTTCATAATAATATAGCAGCCGCTCTTGAAAGTCTGAAATGCTTGATAGAGCGGCCGCTTTATTTTTTGAAACTCAAAGAACTATCGGCGGCCGACAGTTGTTATAATCATGTCAAGGTTGTAATCCATTCAAGGATGTAGACCGCGGCAATGAGATAATCAACCGAATTCATTCATTATGCTATGCCCTCCGCTGAATGCCGGCCGTGCTATACCGATTAATGCCCATCCTAAAAAATCAAGATGATCACTAAAGAAGTTATCAAGACACTTTATAAGAAATATCCGCGCCGTGCCAAGAGTTTCGATGACCTTGACATAGCACTGCTTTTCGAGACGGTAGGCGAGATCCACAATATAAATATCGATATTGATACAAATATGTTGACTGTAGGCAGTATTGATGCCAAATCGATATTTCATTCAATACCGCTCACCCATGTGCATGCATTCGTTCCGTTTGAAGAATGGACTGCAATAGTGTTGCACTCTTCGATTATTTTTCTAAACCGCAACAACACTACAGTTTCGGTGCATCTCAAGCCTATTTCTCCCACCATAAGTGACAGGCTGCGCGATATGTTCAAGAAATAATCACACCCGATACACAATAAAAGCGACATCCGCCGCTTCCCTTGATAACGTGGGAGGCGGCGGATGCCATTATAGGGTATTCAGTTGATGGTTTAGAATAGTTTGTCAGGATAAACGCCTGCATCATGCAGCGCGGCAAACTGTTTGACTACTGATGCGCGGTCATCGGCATACGTCACTCCAAACCACCGCGAAGTGGTGTCAAGCAGTTTCACAGTGGCCTCGCCGCTATGTATAAGGTCGTTGACAGCAGTAGGTATGTAGTATTCCGATTTTTCCTCGGTGCCGTGGGCATTGAGAAATTTGAGGAATTCGCGCATTGAGAAATCAAAATAATCGGGCGTGAATCCCCAGAAATTCATTGATACGGGGGTTTCGGCTTCCAGATATTGAGTGTCTCCGTTCTCGTCTTTGAATGTGATGCGGTGATTGTCATCAAAAGAAATTGCGGTGCGCTCGACAATGGACTCCAATTTCCCGTCGCGGGCTGTACACACACCGCGTGATACTGACCCGTTCTCAGTCATGGTATTGCCGACCCGGAATCCTACCATACAGTAGTCGCCCTTCGTAGTGCGGGGGCGTGAGAGCTCGGCAGCAATGACTTTGAACGCATCTGTCCCGTAATAGTCGTCGGCGTTGATTACCGCAAACGGTTCCTTGATGACATCTGCACCCATTAGTACGGCATGGTTGGTACCCCATGGCTTTGTACGGCCCTCGGGTGCGCTGAAGCCTTCAGGTAACTTGTCAATGGATTGGAATACAACCTCAACTGGAATATGACCCTCGTACTTGGAGAGTACCTTCTCCCGGAAGTCTTTTTCGAAATCTTTACGAATTACAAAAACGACTTTCCCGAAGCCGGCTTTAAGAGCATCGAAAATGGAATAGTCCATGATAGTCTCGCCGTGGGGGCCGAGGCCGTCGAGTTGCTTGAGGCCTCCATATCGGCTACCCATGCCGGCTGCTAACACAAATAACGTTGGTTTCATTTATGAATTGTTATGAGAGATTCAACAAAAAGCGCTGCAAAGTTAGCGAAAAAACCCGAAACAGCAAAACTGCCGATACTCTTGTCCGCAAATAAGTCTTCTGTGTGTATTGTTGAGCTATATGAATATGGATAAACTGTGCAATATAAAGGTTCCCGGCCATTCCATGTTGAGTGGTGGCCAGGAACCATCATGGGGGATTACCCAATTTTATGGCTCGGAAGTATTTTCCTGCGAGGCTGATAGGCCTTTGTTGCGGTGGAAGAAGCCCGTTATATATTTTTCGCCGAATTTTTGGCAAAGTTCCCAAAAGTTTGGAACAAACAATGTGCCTATGACCGCATTGACAGCCATGCCGAAAACTACAGCCGCACCCAGCGCAATCCGCGATGCAGCTCCGGCTCCTGTAGCAAATAGCATAGGCATTACTCCGAATACAAATGCGAGGGCGGTCATCATAATAGGGCGGAAGCGCACCCGGCCTGCGTCAAGTGCAGCCTGACGTATGTCTTGGCCGGCTTTTCGGTAGTCAATTGCATATTCAACAATAAGGATAGCATTCTTGGCTGATAGGCCAAGAAGCAATATTATGCCTATCTGGGTATATATACTGATAGATTGATTCATGAACATGCATCCGATGACTGTGCCGAGAATAGCTGTAGGCATGGCAATGATTACGGCAAGAGGGTCTGTGAGGCTTTCATATTGTGCGGCAAGTACGAGCAGGGTGACAATCACTGCAAGAATAAGCACGAACGTTATGGTTGTGCCGGCTTGTGTTTCCTGATAAGCTTCTCCGGTCCAGGCATAAGAGTAGTTGCCGCTCAAGGCAGTGTTTACGATTTCCTCCATGGCTCGGATACCGTCGGCCGATGACACGTCTTTGGCCGGTGTCGCGGTTATTGAAGCAGTATTGTACATGTTGTATCGGCTTACGGTAGGCTCTCCCATCTCTTGCTCAACGGTTGCGAACGAAGAGAATGCCACCATCTCCCCTTCGGAATTACGCACGTTGAGGCGCGGTATATCGGTGACGCGGGCGCGGGCGCGGGCATCGGCTGCTATGTTCACCTGATATACGCGCCCGAATTCAACGAAGTCGTTTACATAGGCACCTCCCATGAATGCCGAGAGTGTGGAGTAGACATCATCCATTGTCAGATTCTGCTGTTTTACTCGGTCTCGGTTTATTTTTACTGAATATTGAGGAACGGTGCCTTGATAGAGTGATGTCACGGAGGCGATGCGGTTGTCGGCGGCAGCAGCTGTGCGTATGCGGTCAATGGCTTTTGCCATCTGATCGGCTCCAAGATTGTTGATGTCAAGCAATTGCATCTCAAGTCCCGAAGTCATGCCGAGCCCCGGGATGGCAGGTGGGTTTAGTGAGAAAATTATTGGCTCCTGCATGGAATCGGCTATGGCATTGGCCTGCGCGATAATCCCGTCAACCGATAACTCTTTTGTGCGCCTCTGCTTCCATGGCTCAAGAATTACAAACAACGATCCCATGTTGCTTGAGGCACCTCCGCCCATGGCCGAGAAACCGCTGATAGCCATTACATCTTTCACCCCCTTGATGTTCTTGACACGAGTGGCGTAATCATTTATTACAGCATCTGTGCGGTCAAGAGATGCACCGGTTGGGAGTTGTATCGAAGACATGAAGTATCCCATGTCTTCCTGCGGGATGTAAGATGTAGGCCATTTTATGAATCCCCAGAAAGCTATAGCCGTGATTATAAAGTAAGAGGCAATCGCCACCCATGGGCGTTTCAGGAAGGACCCTACGATGCGGATGTACATATTCAGTGTGGCCCCGAAGCCTTTGTTCCACCAACGGTAAAGGAAGAATCTTGAAGGCTCTTTCTTTTTGAGAAACAAAGCACACATTGCAGGTGTGAAAGTGAGTGCGTTGAATCCTGAGAAGGCGGTTGAAACAGCTATAGTGAGTGCAAATTGCTTGTAAAGCTGCCCAGTGATGCCACTGACCATAGCTGTTGGGATGAATACCGACAGCAATACCAATACTTCTCCTATAACAGGCCCCTGAAGTTCGATCATTGCTTTTTCTGCGGCTTGGCGCGGGTTCAGTTTTCCTTCCTGTAATAGACGGGCACAGTCCTCCACAACTACAATGGCATCATCCACCACAATGGCTATCGCAAGCACAAGGCCGAATAATGTGAGGGTGTTGAGAGTGAATCCCATGAATTTCATGACTGCCAGTGTTGCAATCAAAGATACAGGTATTGTAAGCATAGGTATGATAACGGCTCTCCAACTTTGCAGGAAAAGAAGAATCACGATCATCACAAGAAGAGATGTCTCCAGGAACGTGACAAGCAATTCTTCAATCGATGCGTCAACAAACTCTGTAGTGTCAAGCATGATGTGATAGCTTACGCCGGGCGGGAAATATGTCTTAAGCTCCTCAAGCCGCTCTTCGCAGCGCTTGGCTACATCGAGTGCATTTGCCCCCGGCAGCTGCGAGATGCCCATCATGGCAGTTTCGCGGCCATTTACGCGCGCGATCTGGTTGTAGGAGTTGGAGCCGAGTTCCACAGTGGCTATGTCACGCAGGCGCAATATGTTGCCGTCGGATCCTGAGCGAAGCACTATGTTC
The DNA here is from genome assembly GCA_023663145.1 of Odoribacter sp. GTDB lineage: Bacteria > Bacteroidota > Bacteroidia > Bacteroidales > Muribaculaceae > CAG-873. Next base: position 19,553 of record JAMPHZ010000012.1, on the reverse strand, counting down.
CCGAATTCCTCTGGAGTGGAGAGACGCCCGTCGGTGGTCACCGTGTAAGAGAACTGCTCGGTTGCCGGAGAGGGTCTTGACCCGACGGAGCCTGCCGAGACTTCCATGTTCTGTGATTCTATTGCGGCTTCCACATCGGCCGGTGTGATGCCGCGTTCGCTCATGATGTCGGGGTCAAGCCATATACGCATTGAGTAATCTCCGCCGCCGAAAGCCGATACGCTGCCTACTCCATCGATGCGTGATAGTTCGTCGGTTATATTTAGATTGGCATAGTTGGTGAGGTATAACGCATTGTAGCGCCCGGGATCGTCACTGTCTATGGATATGAACAGTATATTGTTGGAAGATTGCGATGCAACTGAAACGCCATTCTGTTTAACCGGAGCCGGTAACGTGGCTTCCGCTTCTGATATACGGTTTTGAACCTTTACTGTGGCATTGTCAAGGTCTACTCCATCCTCGAAGGTAATTGTAAGTGAATATGACCCGTCAGATCCGGAAGTACTGCTCATGTAAAGCATACCTTCCACACCGTTGACTTGTTGTTCGATAGGTACTCCCACTGTCTCTGCAACAGTCTTGGCGTCAGCACCCGGATAAGAGGCATTCACCATTACGGTCGGTGGAGTGATGTCGGGGTATTGAGCCACGGGGAGCGAGCTGAAAGTTAGTGCTCCGGCCAAGACCATAGCCACCGCAATGACTATGGCGAATATAGGCCTTTCGATGAAAAATCTTGAAAACATGGCTTAATTCTGTTTATTGGTTAAACGTGGTCTGACGGTCATGCCGTCGCGCACCTTGAGCATTGCCTGGGTTACGTAACGCTGTCCGGCTGACAGCCCTTTGGTTATTACCCGCATGGTATCGTTGACGAGAGCCCCTGTACTGATGGGGGTGTAGACAACTTTGTCGGAATCGTTGACTACGTAGACATATTTACCCAGTTGGTCAGTCCCTATAGACGCATCTCTCACAAGCACAGCCTCCGGTTCAACTTTATAAGGAAGGTCTATTGTGGCGTACATGCCCTGACGCAGTTCTCCGTAGGGGTTCTTTATGGCGCAACGAACAAGCAATGCGCCGGTCGATGGATCTACATTGGGCGCTATATAATATAGTGAGCCAATATAGGAATGCGGTAGTTTCTCACTGAATGATATGGGGACCGAGTCGTAGTTGATAAGATGCCTGTTGTTGTGGTCGGAGAACATGCGCAGAAAAGAAGCGTCTTCGATGTGGAAATATGCGTCAACAGTAGCATCGGCATATATCTGAGCCATTTTCACTGGATTCCCTTCGCCGGCTATATATGCGCCTACAGAATAAGGGCATGACGATATACGCCCGTCGAACGGTGCCGATATCGTGCAATAGCCAAGATCAGTAGTCGCTTCGGCGAGAGCTGCCTCGGCGCTCTTTACCGATGCACGGCTTTGGTCACGGTTTGATAGCGCTTGCGCAAGTTCCATCTGAGATACGGCGTTGCGCTTGAATGCGGCTTCAACCGCTGTGTAGTGCGTCTCGGCATATTGGTTGTTGCTTCTGGCGGTGGATAGTTGCGCCTGTGCCTCGGCGAGGTTGTTGCGATAGGATGAGCCGTCAATAGTGAACAGAACCTGCCCTTTCTTTACTATTGTCCCGGAGGTGTAGTTCTGTGAGGCAAGTGTGCCGTTGACGCGGCACACTACATCTGCCGCATCATTGGCATATAATGTGCCGGGATATGTCTTGAATAAAGTTACTGAATCAGTGACGGCGACGGCGACATCAATTACCGGAGGTTGTTCGGGCGATGCTGTTTTGTCTGACTTGTGACACGAATACATGGCTACGAGTGCTCCGGCAACTAATGCAATTATGGAGTTATTCATTGTTTTCATTATATGTGTGGTTTTAAGCGATGTCTAATATTCGGATTCAAATCCGCCACCGAGGGCTTTGTATAGTGTGATAAGTGAAGTTAGTGCTGTGCCACGAGCCACGATAAGGTCGTTCGAGTAATTAAGAAGATCTACCTGAGCGTTTGCCACACGGGTGAATTCAGCCAATCCTTGGGTGTATAGGTCAAGGGACAGGTCAAGGAATTCCCCGGATACCTCGACGCATTGTTCGTAATAGGAAATCTGCTTTATTGCATTTGTATATGCGTCAAGAGCGCAGGTTACCTCGTTGAAAGCGTTCATCACGGTGAAATTATAGGATGCGACATCCGCTTCAAGTTCGTCGCGGGCGGCAGCAACTGCAGCTCTGCGGCTGAAACCGTCAAATATAGTCCATGAAAGGGTGGGGGCTATCGAGTATGAGAGGCCATTTCGCGTGAACATGTCGCCCGGCCGCGGCGCCGACACACCTACATTGCCGTTGAGTGAGAGTGAAGGCAGGAAGTCTTTTTTTGCGATACCTAATGCTGCGGCGGCTGCCTCCAGGGTGTGTTCGGCCTCAATAATATCAGGGCGTCGTCGTAGAAGCTCGGCGGGAACGCCGGTGGTGACGAGCCGTCTCCAATCGGGGAGGTCGCTTGCCGTGCGTAGCCTGTGGTCAATTTCGGCCGGATATACACCAAGAAGCAGGCTCAAGGCGTTGATATATGATGTGACTTGCGTTTCAAGAGCCGGAACGCCGGCACGGGTGGAATAAAGCACAGACAGGGCTTGGTCAAGATCAATTTTAGCAGCCAACCCACACTCATACCGTGCACGCGCTATGCCTGAAATGGTGTCCTGTCTGCTGATGTGTGCTCGAGCCACTTCAAGTTCGGCCTGTGCCACACGTAGGTTTACGTAGGTTGATGCAACTTCTCCGGCAAGGCTGACCATTGCTCCGACCCACTCGGCACGGCTGGCTTTGTAAGCGGCGCCGGCCTGTCTGGTTTTGGCGGTGATCTTTCCGAATATGTCAATTTCCCAAGAGAGTGATGCACCCAGTGAGTAGTCGTTGACAGTGTTGCCTGCGGTTCTTGAGTGTTCGTATGATGCACTTAGTCCGAGTTGTGGATAGTAGGCTGACCGTGTCATGTCAATCTGTCGCCTGGCCGCATCCATGCGCCTGGCCGCTATGGCAAGGTCGAAATTGGCTTGTTCGGCTTCGGATATGAGAGAGTCGAGAAGAGGATCTTTGAACCCCTCCCACCACCGGTCATCGGCAGGGAGTTGTGACATTGGAGCGGTATTGTCTCCCCATGATGCAGGCAGGGGCCGCTCAAGATAATCAGAGCCTGAGGCTGAAGATACTACGGAAGTTGCAATAGCCGCAAGTAGCAGAAATGACGCAATTCGTTGCATAGGTGAGGTTTTTATAAGTAGGCTATTGAGAAATAGTTGGATCAGGGGCGTTCGGAAATAGCAGGCCGGTGATGTCAATTTTTTCTGTAGCTACATAATATAACCTCATGCGGCTTGTAAAAGTTCGTGATGTTACCCCATGTACAAGGCGGTGCACTGAACTCAGTGCACCGCCTTGTACATGGGGTAAAGACTGTTTATATGAAGAGGTTGAGATTGGCGTGGTCAGTACGGTTCATGTAGGTGGCCACACCTCCGATTGTAATACCATCGAGCAGTTCTTCGCGCTGTATTCCCATAACGTCCATTGACATCTGGCAAGCAATGAATTCAACTCCATTCTTGAGGGCTGACTCGCGTAACTGCTCGAGCGAGTCGATGTTTTTGTGTTTCATGACATATCTCATCATGCGGCTCCCGGCCCCCAACATGTTCATCTTTGAAAGTTTGAGTGATTTTGAGTCGGAAGGAAGCATCATTGAAAACATTCTGCCGAATATATCTTTTTTCGTCTTGGGCTTGATTGATTTCTTGATGGTGTTGAGCCCCCAGAATGTGAAGAAAATGGTAACCTTCTCACCGGTGGCTGCGGCTCCGTTTGCAAGGACAAAGGTTGCCAACGCTTTATCGAGATCGTCGCTGAATAGAACGAAAGTCTTGCCACGTCCTGTGTCGTCAAGTCTGTTTTTGCCGGGATCTGTCAATGAGCCCCGTTCAACGGTTATAAGGTGTCTGCCTGCGTGAGTCTCTGATGAGACAAAGCGGTTTCCGGTTGAATTGCACCATGCTTCTGCATCGCGTGCGAATCCCGGGTCGGTGGCCGTTATCTCAAGACGCTCTCCGTCTGACATATTATCCATGGCTTCTTTGAGTTTCATTATAGGACCGGGGCATGATAGGCCGCAGGCGTCAATCCTGACATTCTTGGTGGGCATGTGATTTGTCTGCATTGCGGTATATTTGGTACGGTTGTCAGAAATAGCCGGTTCTTTTATAGTGGCCGTGGCTGTGCGGAAGGTCTTTATACCGCCTATAAGGTTTCGTACTTCCTTAAATCCATTTAACCGCAGGATATTTGATGCAAGGTATCCGCGTAGTCCCACTCCACAGTACAGCACTACGGGACGATCTGTCGGGATCTCCTTCAGCCGTTGACGCATATCGTCAAGTGGGATATTGATTGCTCCGGGAAGAGCTCCAGTGGCGAATTCCATCGCAGTACGTACGTCGATAAGGGTATATTCCTTGGCATTGTTTTCCGCCAACTCCCGCCAATACACAGGTGTCATCTTGCCGCTGAGTATATTGCCGGCTACATATCCGGCGATCGCCACCGGATCTTTAGCTGATGAAAATGGCGGAGCATAGGCTTGTTCAATGCGTGTAAGATTCTCGACAGTACCACCGGACTTTATTATCTGGGCCAAAGTGTCGATACGCTTGTCCACACCATCGTATCCTACAATCTGTGCGCCGAGCACCTTCCCGTCAGTGGGTGAGAATATGACTTTTATGGTCATTGGCAGCGCGTCGGGATAATATCCAGCGTGCGATGACTGATGCACGGTGGCCGAGAGGTAATCTATGCCGTCACGTTTAAGCCGTTTTGCGGGCATGCCTGTCGCGGCAACAGTCATGTCAAACACTTTGGCAATAGAAGTTCCTATCGCTCCTTCATACTTTATAGTGTCGCCAAGCACCATGTTGTCTGCCACAATTCTTGCCTGGCGGTTAGCCGGCCCGGCGAGATAATTCAGCCATGGTTTACCGGTTACAGGATGCATAAACTCTATAGCATCGCCTACGGCATATATGTCGGGATCGGATGTTCTCAGATACTCATTTACTTTTATGCCACCCATAGGTCCTATGTCAATTCCGGCTGCCACGGCCAATGTTGTGTTCGCTTTTACGCCAATTGACAGTATCACCATGTCGGCTAAGATCTTCCGGCCATCGGAAAAGCTGATCTCAATCTCGTCGTCACGTTTTGAAAATGAAGCTACCGCTGTGTTTAGGTAAAGTTTCACATGATTCTGGAGCAGGTGGGCGTGTACTATCTGAGCCATGGAAAAGTCTATCGGTGCCATCACTTGCGGTGCCATTTCAACCACAGCAACTTCAGCTCCTGCATGATTGAGATTCTCCGCCATCTCCAATCCGATAAAGCCTCCGCCCACTATTACAGCTTTCTTAACCTTGCCTGAGGCAACGCGGGCTTTTATAATGTCGGTATCCTCTACATTGCGCAGTGTGTATATGCCATCCGTATCAATACCCGGTAGTGGAGGCTTTACCGGTGATGCCCCAGGTGAAAGTAAAAGTCGGTCATAGTTTTCGGTATATGTGGAACCGTCAGATTTTTTGACGGATATGGTCTTGTCCGCTCTATCAATTGATGTGACTTCTGAATTTATGCGAACATCAATATTGAACCGTTTGCCAAATGTTTCCGGTGTCTGCACCAAAAGTTTACCGCGGTCGGAGATCACTCCACCAATATAGTATGGTAATCCGCAGTTGGCGTATGAGATGTATTCTCCCTTTTCAAAAAGTATGATTTCAGCATCTTCCGATAGTCTTCTTATCCGGGCTGCTGCGGTGGCGCCACCGGCCACACCTCCAATTATCAGATATTTCATAAAATAGATCCTTTTTTGCAAAGGTAGGTATATATTGATAGATAATCAAATGCTTTTTATTATCTTTGCATAGAAATTATCTATGCATGACATTACAACAACTTAAATATATAGTGGCTGTCGACAGTTACCGAAGTTTTGCTTTGGCAGCTGAAGCCCTTGGTGTCACACAGCCCACACTGAGTGCGATGATCGGCAAGTTGGAGGAGGAGCTTGAAGTGAAGCTGTTTGACCGTAGCAGCCGCAAGGTTGTGACAACAAATGTCGGTGAAAAAATTATGCTGCAGGCAAATCGTGTGCTGAAGGAATCTGACCGCATCCGCGAGATGTTGGAGGAGGAAAAAGGAACCGTTTCCGGTGATTTCCGTCTTGGGATCGGTCCCAGTATAGCCCCATACATATTACCTGATTTCATAAGGATATATCATGCCGACTATCCTCAGGTCAAACTTTCTATTGAGGAGATGCGTCCCGAGACCATGATCAAATCGTTGGAGACATCATCTATTGATGTCGCTATTGCCACTACGGGGCATGCCGGCAGCAGCATATTCGAAATCCCTCTTTACACGGAACGTTTTTATGTATATCTTTCGGAAAGTTGCAGCCGCAAGCTCGCGGTGTTTCGTCCTGATCAACTTGAGAATGAGCATTTATGGATAATGAAGGAAGTTCAATGCCTGCGGGAGAGTGCATTCAGTTTCTGTAAGGGTCGTTCTGGGAAGCGTCATGTATACGAAGCCGGCAATATAGATACACTGATAAGGATAGTAGACGCCAATGGCGGTTATACTATTATTCCCGAAATGCACATACCAATGTTGTCAGAAAATCAGAGACGTAACGTCCGCCCCATTGACGGCGACTATCTATCAATGCGCCGCATCTCTATGTATATACGCGAGGATTATATCCGCCAGCGTATGCTCAATACCGTTGTCGATACTTTACGGAGGTTTATTCCCGGATCAATGCTTTCTGCTTATATTCTTGCCAATGGTATACGACTATAACCATTTCTGATGAGCATATCGTAAAAGTTTAATTTTTGTCTTAGGGCTAATTTTTGTAACTTTGCACTCTCAAATAATAAAAAAAGATAACAATGGCATTACAATGCGGCATAGTCGGACTGCCTAATGTGGGTAAGTCAACACTCTTCAACTGTCTGAGCAACGCAAAAGCCCAGTCGGCCAATTTCCCTTTCTGTACCATAGAACCTAATGTCGGCGTAATCACCGTGCCCGACGACCGGCTTAACAAGCTTGTGGAAATGTGTAACCCTAAGTCGGTGGTTCCGGCAACAGTGGAAATAGTAGATATCGCCGGGCTTGTGAAGGGAGCGTCAAAAGGTGAAGGCCTGGGTAATAAATTCCTTGCCAATATACGCGAGACGGATGCCATATTGCACGTGTTGCGTTGCTTCGACGATGATAACATCACTCATGTTGACGGATCGGTTGATCCTGTGCGCGATAAGGAAATCATTGATTATGAACTTACGCTAAAGGATCTTGAGACTGTGGAATCGCGTATTGCCAAGACCTATAAGCAGGCTCAGACCGGCGGTGACAAGGCTGCCAAGCTACAGTATGAAGTGCTTGTGAAAATAAAAGAAGCCCTTGATGCGGGTAAACCTGCGCGTTCAGTGCAACTTGACACGGTGGATGAACAGAAATTTTTCCGTGAACTGTTTCTCCTTACAGCGAAGCCTGTGTTATATGTGTGCAATGTTGACGATGCATCAGCTGTAAACGGAAACAAGTATGTGGATGCCGTGCGCGAAGCTATCAAGGATGAGGACTCATCCCTGATGATTGTTGCCGCTCAGACAGAAAGTGAGATTGCTGAACTTGATACCTGGGAAGAGCGTCAGGAATTTCTGGCTGAGATCGGTCTTGAGGAGTCAGGCGTGTCACGTCTGATTCGTGCGGCATACTCGCTGCTTGATTTGCAGACGTATTTCACTGCCGGCTCCGATGAAGTGCGTGCGTGGACATTTATCCGCGGATCGAAAGCTCCACGTTGTGCCGGCATAATTCATACTGACTTTGAAAAGGGATTTATACGTGCTGAGGTAATCAAATATGATGATTATGTGACCCTTGGAGGTGAAAGCGGAGTACGCGATGCAGGAAAACTCGCTGTCGAGGGTAAGGAATATGTTGTGCAGGACGGCGATATAATGCATTTCCGGTTCAATGTGTGACAGCACCCAGTCACTTAAAGATAATATCATGAAAAAAGCTCCCGAAACGGGAGCTTTTTTCATGATAAATGCGGCTTTACATCAGGTGCATTTACATTAATTGAGAACATAGCCGGGCAGCGAAGAGTTGGGGCCGGGATTGTAAGCCCGGGCAAACTGCCTCAGGAAGGCTATTGTAGATTTTCGGGGCGAGAGGGTTCGACCACCCTCACGCATTGTGCCTGATTTGTCGGCGATTGGTGTAGAGTTTTCTTTCATAGGCAATGAGGATTTACATTCAATTACTTAACGCGTGAAATGACAACTTATTGTGTTAATCATTGAAAATATTGAATTTGCTTATGTTGAAATTTTTGAGTAACTTTGCCTGACATTATATAGTATAATCAACTTGCGCCGGTGCGGGAAGTGATTTCATGTGTAAACCGTGACTCCAAGTCGGTGAAGTTTAAATAATTGAGATTGTGGAAACGAAATATATCTTCGTCACCGGCGGCGTGGTATCGTCACTTGGAAAGGGAATCATATCGTCATCACTCGCATGCCTGCTGAAGGCTCGCGGCTTCCGCGTGACTATCCAGAAATTCGACCCTTACATCAATATAGATCCCGGAACACTCAATCCTTATGAACATGGTGAGTGCTATGTGACTGTGGATGGACATGAAGCAGACCTCGATTTGGGCCATTACGAACGTTTCACTGACATTCAGACAACCCGTGCCAACAATGTCACTACCGGTCGAATTTATCAAAGCGTTATTGACAAGGAACGCCGTGGCGACTATCTTGGCAAGACGGTTCAGATCGTACCTCATATAACCGATGAAATAAAGCGCGCGGTGAAGGCCTTGGGTAACACCGGTAACTTCGATTTTATTATTACTGAAATCGGTGGAGTGGTCGGCGATATAGAGTCATTGCCGTTTCTTGAGGCTGTGCGCCAGTTGAGATGGGAACTCGGTGATAACAGCCTGTGTATACACCTTACTTATGTCCCGTACATCGCGGCAGCCAAGGAACTGAAGACAAAACCGACACAGCACTCAGTTAAAAAATTGCAGGAACTCGGCATCCAGCCTGATGTGCTTGTCTTACGTACTGAACGGCATATTTCATCAGAGATGCGTCGCAAGATAGCTCTTTTCTGCAATGTGGCTCCTGATGCTGTGGTGCAATCAATAGATGTCGATACTATTTATCGTGTGCCTCTGAAGATGCACGAGCAGCATCTTGATGAGATTGTGCTGCGTAAGACTCATACGTCTCTTGACTCAGAACCGCACATGGAGCCTTGGATGAGTTTCCTTGACAAGATGGATAAAGCTACTGAAACAGTCACGATCGGTCTTGTGGGAAAATATGTTGAACTGCAGGATGCATATAAATCAATTAATGAGTCATTGTTTCAGGCTGCTACATATGCTGATCATAAGCTGAAGCTTATCTACATACATTCTGAAAAACTTACCGAATCTGATGCGGCTGAAAAACTCTCAGGTCTTGACGGCGTGATTATCGCACCCGGATTTGGTCAGCGAGGTATTGAGGGTAAGTTTGTGGCTTTGCGCTATTGCCGCGAGCATGATATCCCCACGTTCGGTATATGTTTGGGCATGCAGTGCATGGTTATCGAATTTGCTCGTAATGTGCTTGGATTGCATGAGGCAAATTCCACAGAGATGAATCCCTCGACCTCCGACAATGTCATAGATCTTATGGAGGAGCAGAAGAGTATCTCCAATATGGGTGGTACGATGCGCCTCGGAGCATATGAATGTGAGCTTGCATCGGGAAGTAAGGCTGCCGAGGCATATGGCACGCGGCACGTGAGTGAACGTCACCGTCATCGTTTTGAGTTCAATAATGATTACCGTGAGTCTTTTGAGAACGCCGGCATGGCTTGTGTAGGCGAGAATCTTAAGACACATCTGGTTGAAGTCGTGGAAATTCCCGGCAAGAGATGGTTTGTAGGTACTCAGTATCATCCCGAGTATTCATCGACAGTGCTTCATCCCAATCCGCTTTTTATCTCGTTCATAAAAGCCGCTATAGACTACAGCCACTTACGCAAAGAAGAAACGAAATAATTAACCCTGCGGGCGCTATGGCGCTCCATCCCTACATCTGCAATGGATAAAAATACCTTATGGGGATTGTTACTCATGGGAGCCATATTTTTTGGCTTCATGTATTGCAACAATCCCGCTCAACAACAGAACAAACCGACAGCACAGGCCACTCCTGAATCTACTGCGTCAACTCAGGCACCGGTCGCCGATTCACTTGATGCCACGGCGTCGCAGGCGCTTGCCTTGGCTGTGAAAACCACCGGAACTCACGCATCCGATGGCTCTTACAATGTAAATGAAGGCCCACTTAATCTGAAACTTGACTCAGCGGCTCTTACGGGCTATGTTACTGTAAACGGCTCAGATATCGCCATCTCCGCTCTTTGTTCGAAGCCGGTTGCCGGGCTTGCGCCTGACCATGCCGAAGCAGTCAGACTGTTGGCCGATTTTACAGCAAAGGCACAGAAGTATAAAGGTATTGCCCGTCATCTGGGCGGTGAAAATACCATGACAACTCTTGAAAACGATAAAATTAAGGTGGGAATATCATCACGCGGAGGTATGATTGCCTCCGTGGTGCTTAAAGATTATACCACCGAATTGGGCGGTGCCCCCACGCCTATAGAACTGTTCCAAGGCAAAACAGACGGTTATGGATTCACCCTCACAACCACTGATCAGCGTTATGACACACGTGAATTTAATTTTGTGCCTGTGGTTGAAAGCGATTCGTCAGTAGTGATGAATCTTGATCTGGGAGATAATGCATCCTGGTCTCTCCGTTATGTGCTTCCAAAAGACTCATACATCGTATCTATGGAGTTGGTGCAGAAGAATGCCGGTACATTACTGCCTGCATCCACTTCTTCAATTGATCTCGAGTGGCACCAGACAATGGCCCGTAATGAGAAAGGCCGCACTTTCGAGGAACGTAATTCGGCTATTTATTATAAATATGTAGGCGAGGGCCCCGATGATATGAATGCAAATAAAGACGATTACGAGCAACTCAACGGCCGTGTTAAATGGGTAGCATTCAAGAACCAGTTCTTCTCATCGGTCATTATTCCACGCACATATTTTAATTCGGCCGATTTGCAGAGTGTTGTCATTAAAAATGACAAATATCTCAAGGATATGAAGATGAACGCTTCGTTACCGTATAATATAAATGACGGAGTGGCTGGTGTCTTTGACTTTTACTTCGGCCCAAATGATTATCCTCTGCTCTCAAGTCTTGATGATACATTGGCGGCAGATCAGGAAAACCTTGAACTCACGCGTCTCATACCGTTGGGTTGGGGCTTATTCCGCTATATCAACACATGGATTGTGATTCCGGTATTTACATTCCTCAGTTCGTTTATTTCGAATTATGGTCTTATAATATTGCTGCTTACAATTTTCATCAAACTTATTATATTCCCGTTCACATTCAAGAGTTATAAGTCTCAGGCACGTATGCGTCTTTTGCAGCCTGAAATCAAGGAAATCAACGAGAAGTATCCTGGGCAGGAAAATGCCATGAAGCGTCAACAGGAAACAATGGCTCTTTATTCACGGACAGGTGCAAGTCCTTTCTCCGGATGTCTGCCCATGCTTTTCCAAATGCCGGTGCTGATTGCCATGTTCTCGTTCTTCCCTTCAGCAATAGAGCTGCGTGGTGAATCATTCCTGTGGGCAAAGGATCTGTCTGCTCCTGATTTTATTATCACACTGCCATTTTCAATACCTTTCTACGGCAATGGGGTGAGTCTCTTCTGTCTGCTTATGACTGTGGTTAATATCCTGTATATGCGCATAAATATGCAGAACCAACCCGGTGGTGATGCCATGCCCGGCATGAAGTGGATGAGCTATCTTATGCCGGTGATGTTCCTGTTTATATTCAATGACTATGCCTCGGGTCTGAGTTATTACTACTTCCTCTCTTTGCTTATTACGATTGTGCAGACATGGGCATTCCGTCATTGCATTGACGAACAGAAAGTCCGTGCCGAACTTCTGGCCAATGCCAAGAAACCTCGCAAGAAGTCAGGATTCATGGCCCGCCTTGAAGAAGCGCAGCGGCAACAGCAGGCAATACAGCGTCAGCAGCAGGCTGCCCGCAATAAGAAGCGCTGATATTTTTTCATAAGCTATAATATGGTTTACAGGTCGATGGATTTAAAACAAGGCCTGTAAACCTTAAAATAAAAAATTTCGACCTTAAATCTCCTTATCATCATGAAACAACTATTACTTACATCATTCGCAACCATGGCTGCTGTGTTGTCAGCCTCAGCTTTCGAGGCCGATCTTGACGGTACCACATTTAACATTGATACCGTATATTGTCATGTGGTAGGCCCCGGTGTTACACAGAGTCATCTCACTCTTTCGGCTCCCGGCCGCAACATAAAAGTATACACATCTACCCTGCGTCGCAGCGAAGGCGCAACCGCCGGGCTTGTTGAACCACGTGTGATTATAGGTAAGGACCAATGCCGCACAGCCGAGTCACTTTCATCAATGGCTGCACGCCACGACGCGTCGGGCGAATACCGGTATCTTACCGGTATAAACGGTGATTTCTTCATTACATCAAGTTTTGCCAACCAACATGAGTTCGGTACGTCTATTTTGGGTTATCCGAATATGGCATGTGCGATAGATGGTAAAATCGCTGCCCCTGACATGATAGATATAGTGAGCCGCGAGAATGCTCTTATCACTACATCTGATTCGTGGTACATAGATGCCACTGATTTTAAATATAGACTGTTGAACAACGATGGATCTACGGTGGTTGATGCAACCGCCGTCAATTATCCTCGCCGTTCCGGTGAGATGGTGGTCTATAATTCATATATGGGCGCCTCTACTGCAACCGATGCCACAGGCCGCGAAATGGTGTTACGCATGGCTGACGGTGCTTCATGGAGCATAAACAAATCTGTGAAGTTCATAGTGGATACCGATTGGACACCGGGTGGTAATACGTCAATACCTGCAGATGGTATAGTGATATCTTGTGGCCCCGGTTATTGTAATGAATACATTGACGGCCTTAAGAAGGGTGATGTGGTTAAACTCAAGATTGTGGTGTCGCTACCAGCCCATGACGGTATCAAGCCTGATATTGTCAATATTCTCGGCGGAGACGTGCGAATCCTCAACAAAGGCAACATAACGAGGGAGGCTATACGTTGGATAAACACCCCTGGATCCAAATATCAGCGTTCGGTGGTCGGCTTCAGTGAAGACCGTGATATGATGGTATTTGTGGCCGTTGATGGTTCAGGCCTTACATATTATGAATCTGCTGCGTTGCTTAAGGCTCTTGGTTGTTATGACGGCCTTGACCTTGACGGTGGGGGCTCTACAGCAGTGTGGAGTAAGAATTTCGGTATCTATAACTCTCCACGCGACGGTTCTGAACGTGCGATAGGCAACGGTTTATATTTCGCTCTCAAGGCTCCGGCTGACAATCAGGTTGCATCCATACGCTTTGCTGACCATGCGATCACTCTGCCGCTTTATGGCTCATATACTCCTGTTATCTACGGATATAACCGGTATGGCCAACTCGTCGATACCAATATCGCTGATTTTACACTCACTGCCGGTGATGATCTCGGGACTGTAGATGGCACGACCCTGTTATGTACCGGGCGCGGTATGCATGCCCTCAAGGCTACATGTGGTGATATGACAGCTTCTATCGCAGTTACTGTTGACGATTCTTTCCCGGCATCGTTGAAATATTCATCGCTTATTGTAGACAATATTCATCCAACCCCTATCTTGTTGACGGCTACCGTAAATGGCGCATCAATGCCTGTTGACGCGCGGGCTTTCGCATGGGAATCAAGTGATGACAATATTGCCACGGTTGATCAGGCCGGCATTATCAAAGGCGTATCAGACGGCATGGCGGTCATAACCGGCCGCCGCGGTGACAATGAGTTCAAGATCGATGTGACAGTGCAGTCTCCTGTTGCGGCCGCGATCTCACTTCTGCCCGATGAAGATGCCTCAGCTTGGAAAAATACAGCGACCGGCTCAGTAATCAATGGATTCGCAATCTCGCCTGAAAAATCTGTCTCACTTGACTTCACGCTTAAAACCGGCGCGTCACGAAAAATCACACTCAAGCGTGCAATAGCTCTGCATAGCATACCTGATGCCATCGAGGTGGCAGTTGAGCCTGGTGAGGCTCCACTTAATGCCATAACCATTAATCTTACTCCGACAGGTTCACGCCAGATGTCGGTAAAGAAACAATTGAGTGAGGCTGACGGCGGGGTGCTTACATTTTATATGAGTGATTTTGCCGATGTAAATGACCCCGGCATCTATCCTCTCACATTTCAGTCTATTGTTCTTGAATTCGGCAGTGTGCAGGGCGATTTCCATATTGACATGCCATCGTTAAATGTTATCTATAAGGATTTCGATGGAGTCCAAAACATCACAGCAGCTCCATCATCTCTGAATCCTGCAATCATAGGCGGCCATGTGGTGTTGCCGTTCATAGCATCATCCCTCGAGCTTTATGACGCAACCGGTCGCCTCGTGACCTGTGTTAAGGAGGCATCATCAGTAGAGGTGCCCAACACCGGTGTCTACATCCTCGTGGCAACTACACCGACACAGCGCTCGACGGCAAAGATAGTAGTGCGCTGATTCGTCTGAGTAATAAAACGGTCCTCGCAAGTAGTCAACTTGCGAGGACCGTTTTATTATCGATTCATGAGATACACGGTTCTACTTTGCCGATCCCTGAGCAGCCACCTTTGCCATTTTGCGTCTTATATCGTCGGCATTTCCTGCAAAATAGTCCCGTACATAAGTCAGGTTGTCATCAAACTCGAAGACCCATGGCTCGGCTGTAGGAATATTAAGCGACGAAATGTCATCATCAGATATTCCTTTGATATTCTTTACTATAGCTCTAAGGCTGTTGCCATGTGCCACCACTATGATGGAATCACAATTTGTCAGTGCCGGTAGAACTTCACACTCCCAATATGGCATGACGCGGGCTACCGCGTCGGCCAATGACTCAGTCAATGGCAATAAATCGCGAGGTACATCGGCATATCTTTTGTCAAGTAGCGGACTCCGTGGATCGTCAGGTGCAAGCGCGCCAGGTGCGATGTCATAGCTGCGGCGCCATTCATGTACCTGTTCTTCTCCGAACTTCTTTGCTGTCTCAGCCTTATTCAGTCCCTGGAGAACCCCATAATGCTTTTCATTAAGCCGCCAGCTTTTGTCAACAGCTATCCAATCGAGATTCATACGGTCAAGTACCACATCAAGAGTCTTTACGGCACGCTTGAGGTAAGAGGTGAAAGCCCGGTCGAAAGTATACCCCTGTTCACGCAGCTCATCGCCGGCACGTGCGGCCTCCTTAATGCCGTCGGCCGTGAGATCTACATCAGTCCAACCTGTAAAACGATTCTCGCGATTCCACTCACTCTCGCCATGGCGTAGTAAAACAATCTTCTTCATGCTAAAATAATTGAGATTTCTAATTTAATGAATAAATAAGTTGCCGTAAAAGTTGAAAAATAAACGATTTTTTAACATGAAACCGCAAAAATGTGCGTATCTTTGCCTATTACATTATTTTCCCATATACACAATAATAAAAAATGAAAAAATATATATTCACACTCTTTTTTGCCGTGGTATCCATAACCGCCGGGGCATGGAGCCAGAAAGGCCACGACGTTACCGCATATATAGCAGAGTGTCATCTCACAGATGCGACGCGGGCAGCCGTTGACTCTATACTCGACGGGAAATCACTTGTGTATTGGGCCAATTGGCTTGATAACGCATCTTATTCAATGGATTATGCATATACTAAAACATGGCACTATAAGAACATGGATGTTGAAGCGGATCCCAAAGGCGACGCAGTCACCGCTATATATGGACAGATAGAGACGCTTAAAAATCCGGATGCCACACCCGCAGATGCTGCTCTCGCTATTAAGATCCTGACGCATGTGATAGGAGATCTTCATCAGCCGATGCACCTTGGCAACGCTGCTGACCGAGGAGGGAACACCATAAAGATGAAATTCTTTGACCGGAACACCAATCTTCATTCAATCTGGGATTCATCTCTTGTTGAAAGCGGACATAAATGGAGTTATACTGAATGGCAGCAACAGATTGATCGGGCTACACCGGCTGCCGAAGCACAGATCATAGCCGGTACTCCCGACGATTGGGCGGCACAGACCTACGACATAGCGCAGCAATGTTACGTATATTTCAGGCCAGGAGCAAAAGTTATGTACAACGATATTGCCCGTTGGACTCCGGTTATAGAGCAGCAGTTGCTGCGTGGAGGATTACGTCTTGCTCATGTGCTGAACACTATATTTGATCCTGCATATAGAGCTGCACAATAGAAAGGAGGCCATTTTGTTGGTAATCTCAGCAATTGTTGATACGCAGGGAGAAGTTGACGTATGCAAAGTTGCTCCAATCGTCGGCAATGACTATATCCTCGACATTCGGATAAGGGAGGTAATTGCCGACAAAGTGATTGGAACCGTCGTGCCATCCCACATATAATTGCGGTCGTAATACTCCGATTTTTCTCTTTCTCACCTGCGGCGAGGTCGTTGTATAAATAGAATTCTTCGATTTCTTGTTTAGTGATTAGTGAGAGGTCTCGTAACGCAAACATGTGTCATGTCACATCCTCGGCGTTGAAGCATTGGCCGATGGCGATGGTTACGTCTTTCTATATGAGGTAGGGAATATCGAAAGACATTTGATTATCGACGCCCTACGGGATATATGAGAGTTTATCATCTATGAGTGTCGGCACTGTGCCGGAGTCCTCGCGGAATATCGATTGTGAATTGACGGTGAATGCTGCACGGGCTTAAAGGCTCGTCAGTTGCTCTACGGAGTTGAAATTTAAGTCGTCTGGATGAAAAGAAAAGTCCATAACCTTGAGGTTGGTGGTTCAAAGTTATAGACTATATTATGTGCGCGAAAAGACGCAAATCATTATTGGTTATTATTAGAGCCGGAACTTTGTTCAGCTCTCTTCTGTTCCAACATTTCTCTAATCAATTGATTTGTCTCTTGTTGCTCTTTTTCTCGCATTTCTTTTTCATCTTGTTTCTTGTCTGAAACTTTAATTGCCCAGTAAAATAGAGGGAAAGAAATAAAAAAGAACACTAATCCTAAAATAAAATTAGGTGGAGAATGAAATACCTCCGTAAGTATCACGCATATAATCTCTTTCGCCATCCATTAACGTCACAAGAGTTATGGGTAGGCAGAAGGAAATCAAGAATGACGCAAGAAATGCTTTATAAATACGCATAGTCAAATTTTTTATGGTGCAAATTTATGCATTTTCGGCGGAATATGCAAAGTCAAAGAAAACATCGAGACCGCCGATTATGCGGAAGATACAGCAGTCGGCGGCACTCGCTGGAGGTAAGGATCTTGACGTTTTGCCAGCCTCCGAGAAAGGAATATCGCAGTGATATGACGTTGCGGAGCTCGAGGATAGAGCCGTCGCTTCGTCATACGGCGAGATCAACGTGGCCGCTGCTCTACCTAATGATTTTAAGAAGTTAGAGTTTGATGTCAGTCGATTAGAGAAAGTGGGACACTTGGTACCAAACGCAGCTCTAACGTCCCCATACATCCAAACGCAACAGCAGCACGTCTTACCATTGAGTGTGTCTTAACTATCTGAAATCAATTAAATATATACGAAAAAAAGGAGTCGGTTATGACTCCTTTTGTGATCCGGACGCGATTCGAACGCGTGACCGTCTGCTTAGAAGGCAGATGCTCTATCCAGCTGAGCTACCGGACCCCGTTTTGCACTGCAAAGTTACACAATCCCCCACACCTGTGCAACTAATTATTGACACAACAAGCAAAAAATAACGCATATATAAGCCTTCCACCAAAAAAAATTCTTACCTTTGCCTATACGAAAACAAATTATAACCCCTATCATAAATGGAAGTAGAAGGAAAAATTATTGCCGACCTTGGCCTCCGCACCGGTACTTCACGTGCCGGTAACCCATGGAAGACCCACGAATATGTACTTGAAACCAAAGACAGCTTTCCCCGCAAGATAGCGTTTGACTTCTTTGGAGACAAAGCTGATCAATTCCCCATAAGTGTAGGTGATGAGATACGATTGAGTTTCGATATCGAAAGCCGCGAATATCAAGGACGCTGGTTTACAAGTATCCGTGGTTGGAAATCCGAGAAACTTGGCGAGGCTGTAGCAGCCTCTGGGCCTGCTCCTATAGCACCTGCACCATCGGCTCGCCCCGTAGCATCACCAATTCCACCTGTCGTGGAACCTGATAACAGCGAAGACCTGCCGTTCTAAACTCTATAACAACAGCTCCATCAAACCAGATGGAGCTGTTTGAATAATAAAAATAGCGAGGCAGAACAAAAAAGTACTGAGAAAATTTGCTCAATTCAAAAAAACTGCCTAACTTTGCATCGCAAAACAACGATGGTGCCATAGCTCAGTTGGTAGAGCAAAGGACTGAAAATCCTTGTGTCCCCGGTTCGATTCCTGGTGGCACCACCTCTAAAATCGCCAAGTGTCTAAATCACAGATGCTTGGCGATTTTTCATTCAGTCACTATTTTGCAAAGTCACTACAAAAGTCACTATTGTACCCGCGTCTGAATGATACTGAACCGACCTCAACCCTACTGAATGAACCGAAACTGAATCCTTTAACTTTTCTTAATAAAATATGGTAACTTCAACCGCTTCCGTGCAGTACAATGACTTTAAAGGAACTTCCGCTGCTGACTTTAGAGATTTTGCAACATTGAATGATTTTGCAACACAGTTCGGATTAGATACATCACAATATGTTCCTCAAGGAGTATCTCTTTATTGTGGTTATGATAATTTCGTATCCGTCTCACTTTTATGTGAAGACGTAAACAATGAAAATCGTCTTATAAAAGTAGGGTTGCCCCAAATGCCAATTTCGGAATTTCTTAAGCAGTTTAAAAGACTCCATATAATGCTATTTAAGCGGTTTTATGAACCCTCGAATGAAATCGAAGAGATTGATATAGAAGATTTGCTAAAATAATGTTAAGGCTAATATTGTTTAGACCAATCACTATATCGATAGAATGATAGAGTGATCCTGTCTACATATCGAATATCATATCCCGGCTCACTGCGCTTGGCGCGGAGGGTCGGGATTTTTGCGTTTGAGGGTGTCTGATGTCGGTGGCGTTGGAAAAGTCGGCAAACGCTGAAACTGTGATTTTGTTCAGTCCGAAAATTATTGTTGGGAAATGTTGGGAAAAGTGTGTGTA
>JAMPHZ010000011.1 GCA_023663145.1 Odoribacter sp. | reverse complement strand
TCGCCGAGTTCTTCAAATTTATTGCCTAATTTTGCACTTGCAGGTAGAATCTGCAAATCGGCCGGAGATGCCTTAGTGAAGCTCAACGGAGGCGGTCGGCGCTTCGGAGCAGATTGTGGTCATGGCGCATGCCACGGTAAGCGAGCAACCCGAAGATTAGCGAGATAACAAGCAAGCCTACACCGCCAAGAAGTATTGGAGTTGCATTTTCATAAGCCCTGTTGATGTAGAAAAGTGATGTCACTATCGACACGCATATCAAGATCATTGACAGGATCGTCATACGCATCTGCATTTTGAGATTCTTGTACATGAAGATTGTGATAACAAGCAATACCGCTACAGTGATATTAAGCACGAGCAGCACAGGGGCGTCTTTAACAAAAAGCGATGTCATTTCACCGGCAGCGACAGTGGCATACGGGGTTAGACAGAACACGGCTATCAGTATGACAGCCACGAGAAGCATAAGAGATTGGATACGTTGGATTACCATTACTATATCAATTTTTGTTAGAGTTATACAGGATGGATTCTATTATCAAACGGTTTAACGAAGTGTCCACACCGGCATGCGCGAGCCATGGGGTATCAGCCTCGAGGTCACTTTCAAGGTCGGCGACTGTCTTGCCTGCCGAAATCATTGCCAATGTATAATAATTGACTGCCTCGCGTATGTCACCGGTGGCACGTGCTGTATGACCGGCATTAAAATAGTCATCTGGCGTGGGCGAAAGAGCAAGTAATTCGCCGTAAGCCTCTTTGGCCCGGTCAAAGAGGCCACACAGGAACATTGCCCAGGCAAATGCCCGTCGCCCTTTGAGGCTATCGGGCGTAAGATACAACACCTTGTGAAGCAAAGGCACCGCATCATCGGGATGGCGACCCTCGATATAAGCCAATGCCAACGCGTAGGCAACATCAGGGCTGTCAGGCTCCATCTGCTCCAATTCCTTCAACGCCTCTATAGCGCGTGTGTGTTGGCCCAATGCCGTAAATACATGCGCTATGCGTGTGAGCAGCCACTTACCACTGCCACCCAACAGTCTTGCCTCATCGTAGTGCGATATCGCGCGATTGTAATCGCCAAGTTTCTCATGGCAGAATCCTATCTTCTGAGCCCTGGCGGCATCAGGCTCAGCGATTCGGTCAATACGGGTCAACAGCGCGAGGGCCTCAGTCCAGAACTGATGCTTAAGATTAAACTCGGCAATGACCTTGAGAGTCTCAAGGTCATTGAAACCATCACTGATGGCATCTATTGCCATCAGGTCAATGTTATGGTTGAATGGGTTAAAGAACTCGCCCTTGCGCCGGAAAAGATTATAGAAGCGATATAGATCACGCACATAATTACTTATCAACGATTTACGCCGTGAAGCATCAGTAAACTTCTCGATTTCAGAGAGCATCTCACGCATCTGACCTGCCTGGGCATTCATGGCTGCCGCCGCACCGTCGCGCACATGTGACGGTGCCGTTCCGATGGCAAGCATTACCGAAAATTTATCATTGTCACATAAAAACGGCATTGAAGCGACTGTGTCTGCAACGCCCGGGCTGTCAAGAGCAGCTACAGCCGAATGATCGTCGCTGAAGGGCAGAAACCAATTAGCGATGTCCCGGAAAAACGGAAAGTGTTTAAGCGAGCTGAACGATGACATGTATACATCACCACCATCGGCCTGTATTTCCGACATCTCACGCAACTTGTCACCGAGACCGTCGCGGTTTATAAGTTCTTCCCAATCGGGATTGGCTCCATCGGGATCAAAACCTGCGACAGGATTGACATCGGTGAACTTATCACGTATCTCAGGGGCGATCTTGGATAGTGAAGGCAAGATATCATCATTCAGGCGGCGTGTAATCCGTTCTGTATCCCGCGAACGCATAAACTCTATCGCCGCTGCCTTAAGGTCTGAATTCCACATGGGAAAATCCTTTGCCGCTGCAAGGGCTGCCATCACCCGGGCCGGCATGGGTCGGCGGCGATATCTGAAAGTAACAAGAAAAAATCCGAGCAATGCACGGAGAGAGACAACCTCCTCTACCGGAGCCATGTATACACGCAACAACATCTCAACCCGGGCAGCATCATAAAACTCAAGCGCTCCGGCAGTTATGGCGGATACAGCTACAGCCCGCGGAGGAAATGGCTCATCAGGGTCAGTAATAAAAGTATATGCGGCTTCCAGATCTGCAACAGAGAGGGGGTGTGTTGACCAAAGCCTATTGAACAGATCATTGACAAGGTTCTCAGCCTTGACGGTGCGTGAGGGCTGTGCGATTGACACAATATCCTGCCTCAGCCGAGCATACTCACAGCGCAAGTCATCTATGATGCGTGTAACAGACTCGCCTTGCCGGGTAGCGAGCGAACGTGCGGTACTGAAATAAAGTGTATTCTCTTCCGGTATAAGAGCACGGCGCGAAAGGGTGTCAGCCAAAGCGCGGGCATCGGCAGCAATTGAAGCCAACATGGCCTCGCGTCCGGGATCTTCTGCACCGTCTACCATGAACGAAAGCATTGCGCGGTAGTTCTGCTCAAGAGAATCAATCTCTGTTGTTATTTCCCATGACATGACGCCCTCGCTGAACGAACGCATCGCAGCAAACGCATCGTGGAGACGGCCTTCATTAATACTGCGGGCAACGTCGCTCCTGAATTTCTTTATCTGTTGTGATTTCATCGTGAAAAATGCAGAGCAAAAACCGTGCCCGAGGTCAACGGGCCTTTATGTCAGATATTATAAACTCAACGAAACTGCTGAATAAAAGTTTGCGTCTCTCAAGAGTCTCAGGGGTTGGCACCGGAATATTCAGCCTGTTAAGAGATTCATCAAGAAACTGTGACAACAACCGGCACCGATCGGGAGAGAACACGCCGTCGCGGCAACCTTCGTCAAGCAATCGTGCCAACATATCGCTCTCCTTTTCATGCACCATACGGTTAATGCGCTCTACACGCCTGGAGTCAAATTTAAGCCATGTGATAAGCAAGGATGAAACCTGCACATTGTTATGTTCAAGTCTGAAATATATGAAATCGCGCAAGCGCTCGTCAACCGGCACCTTACGAGCTATAATCCTGCGGAGTGACTGCACCATATTCTCACTCTCGCTTTCGAGCACCGCATTATATATTTCCTTCTTATTACGGAAATATGTATAGATCGTACGGCGCCCACGGGCCGAGGCATTTGCAATATCGTTCATAGTAGTCTTGGCCACTCCTTTGTGCAGGAACAGCTGGCGCGCAACTTCAATTAACATCTCGCGGGTTTTGCTTGCCATCGGCTTGATTTATGATGCAAAGTTACTTTTTTTTTCATTATTATAGTCAAAAAACGTTCGTAAATTGTTAATTTTGCAGTCACAGGCGCTTGCGATAGCCCTTAAAAAGACTGATTATACAATGAAATACATTAACATAAGACGGATTCTGACCTCTGTAACCCTCGTTATAGCTGCCTTGTCGTTGGCATCTGCCCAAGAAAACATCCTCGGCATTGAGAATGGCGCCGCCACTACTGTGGGCATCTACATAAAAGACCTCAGAACCGGGAAAGTAATTGTAGACCACAACGCGTCACTGGCTATGACTCCGGCTTCGGTAACGAAAGCCTACACCACAGCCTCAGCACTGCTGACAATCGGACCAGAGTACAGATTCAAGACCATTGTAGGACTCAGCGGACAACGGAGCGCCACAACCAAAAGCCGATGGGAAGGTGATCTGGTGATACAGGCCGGAGGAGATCCCACATTCGGCAGCAGCGAATTCAAAAGCACTAAAAATGTGAGTGACTCGATTGTGGCGGCAGTGAAACGAATGGGTATAACCGAAATCACCGGGGCCGTGACAATCGTGGAATCATTCAAAGATGCTGGAGCGCTACCTACATGGGAATGCGAGGACATAGCATGGCCATATGGTGCCGGGCTTTTCGGTTTCAACTACCGCGGTAACTACGTGCGTGCGTATCCCAACAAGGGAACCACAACTCCGGCCAGCGACCTTCAAATCAAAGTCATCAACACCGACGGCACACGTGTTGACCAACTGAGAGGCATCAACTCCGTCAATCTCACCGTGTGGGTACCCAAGGCCAACCGTTCCAAAAAAGATTGGAGTATCAACACCACCAATCCAAACCCGGCAGCCACCTATGTAGTACTCCTTGCCGAGCGCTTACGCGGAGCCGGTGTGAAAGTGGGATCGAAACGGGTGAGCAACGGCACTCCTGCCTTGTCAACAACAGTATACACGCAATATTCTCCAGAAGCACGGTACATATGCCGTAATCTGATGAAACGCAGTGACAATCTCTTTGCCGAAGGGATCTTACGCGCCCTTGATGCAGATGGCGACCGCGATGATTGTCTAAAGGCCGAGCGCGACCTATGGAAAGGCATCGGACTTCCGGTAGCTCAGACCATAGTCAATGACGGGAGCGGTCTAACCCGCGCCAACCGCTTTTCGCCCCGCTTCTTAGGACAAATGCTTGAGCACATGACCTCTACCCCGGTAGCCGATATATATATTGACTGCTTTCCCATAGCCGGTATCGACGGTACCATGAAAGGTTTCGGAGCCAAAACATCTCTCAAGGGACGCCTTGCCATGAAAACCGGCAGCATAAGCTCAGTGCAGTGCTATGCCGGCTACCGTCTCTCAACCGAAGGAAAACCGACACATGTAGTTGTAGTGATGGTAAACGGTTTCTTTTGCTCGCGCTCAGAGCTCAAAGGTAAAGTCGAGAAATTCCTTCTTAATACATTCAAGTGATTATGACTGATATTGACAAACTAATAAGGCTCAACATAGAGCTTGAGGGCGCTCTGCGGGTGCTTAAGGACCGCCCGAGCGATCATGCAGTGACAGTGGCACAAGAAAAGTTCGCGGCGCTGTCAGAACTATTCACCGGACTCGACACAGAAGAGACCGAGACATCTACCGAAGTGAAAGAGGATGAAGCCACCGGAGCCGAAGAAGCGCCCTTGTGCGAACCTTCAGCTGCCAATGTTCCATCCGCTCCAATTGTTGAAAGTGACATCCAGGCAGTAAATACGGCTATCAGCGGACCTCACCAAATCGGAGACATGAGGCGCAGTCTTACCATCAACGATAAATTTCTGTTCAAACGTGAGCTTTTCGGTGGGTCCGACGAAGAATTCAATGATACCATTGACCTGATCTCGGCCATGCATTCCAAGGAAGAGGCTGCTGAATATCTTTTCGATGATCTGGCCTGGGATCGCGAAAACCCTACGGTAAAAGAATTCTGGGTCATGGTCTCCTCGTATTTCACGGCCAAAAGATAAGCGATGGCCGGGAAACTATACATAGTGCCAACTCCGGTAGGCAATCTTTCTGACATGACGCCCCGCGGAGCCGAGATACTGCGCACAGCCGATCTTATCCTGGCCGAGGATACCCGTACCAGTGCCATACTGATGAAGCACCTTGGTATTGACACTCCGATGCAGAGCCATCACAAATACAACGAGCATGCGACATGCGAGGGACTTGCGGCACGTATGGCAGCCGGAGAAAATGTGGCTCTCATTTCGGATGCCGGCACGCCCGGCATATCTGATCCGGGATTCATGCTATCTCGCGAGTGCCGGCGAATGGGTATTGATGTGGTGACCCTGCCAGGAGCCACAGCATTCGTGCCTGCTTTGGTATCATCGGGGCTGCCCTGCGACCGTTTCGTTTTTGAGGGTTTCCTGCCGCCAAAGAAAGGTCGATCATCACGTATTGAAGCACTGGCAACAGACGCGCGTACATTTATAATATATGAATCTCCGCTACGCCTTGTAAAAACCCTGCAGCAACTCGCCGAAGCTTGTGGAAATGACCGTCCGGCATCGGTCTCGCGCGAAATATCAAAGCTTCACGAATCAACTGTGCGCGGCACTCTCGGCGACCTCACGGCCTACTTTACTGCGAACAATCCGCGCGGAGAGATTGTTATAATTGTACAAGGTAAAACAGACCCGGAAATCAAGGTTCACAAGAACAAATATCGCCCGGAAGAATAACTAACAAAAACTCTAATGATATGAAAAAACTCGTCATGTTACTGGCCGTCGCATCGCTGCTTGCCTCATGCGACAATAAAGCCAAAGAAGAACAAGAAGCCGCTCAACGACAAGCGTTGCAAGAGGCATCGAGACAAGAGCTTGCAACTGCCGTGTCAGACCGCGACCAACTGCTTAGCCTTGTCAATGATATATCAAGTGGCATGGATCAGATCAAGCGACTTGAAAATATACTCACCGTATCAGACGGTATCGATGGAGAAAGCGCCTCACAGCGGGCACAGATCGAAGCCGACATAGCAGCCATCCAGGCCACACTGCAACAGCGCCGCGAGCAACTCGCCGATCTTGAAACACGCCTGCAGAAGTCAAAACTAAACACTGACAAGCTTCAGGCCACCATCCAGACCCTGCGTTCTCAAATTGACTCGCAGGCAGCCGAAATCGAGACATTACGTGCCAATCTTGCAGAAGCACACACTCAGATAACCACCCTTAACACGGCTGTGGATTCGCTCAACACCACCGTCAACACCGTGACCGACGAACGCAACATAGCACAGCAAGAAGCTACTGACGTTGCCAACGAACTCAACACATGCTTCTATGTAGCCGCAAGCAAGGGAGAACTCAAAGCTCACAAGATTCTCGAAACTCCGTTCCTGCGCAAATCAAAACTACTTAAGGGTGACTTTGACCAAAATTTCTTTGTAACTGCCGACAAACGTACCCTCACATCCATAGCGCTCCACTCCACCAAAGCCAAGGTACTTACAAACCAGCCTGCCGACTCATACCGCATAGTTGATGAAAACGGACAGAAAGTGCTGCGCATCCTTGACCCGACAGCATTCTGGAGCCTGTCCAACTATCTGGTAATCCAGATCGACTGATTCTAAGAACAAACCTAAAAAATAATGGCAGCCTTCCGGAGGGCTGCCATTATTTTTTAGGTTCTTAAATAATCGCGAAGATTATTTTTTGCCACGATTGCCATAACGGCTCATGAACTTGTCAACGCGACCTGCAGTATCGACAAGTTTCTGCTTGCCAGTAAAGAAAGGGTGAGATGCGCTGGTGATTTCAAGTTTCATAAGGGGGTATTCCTTACCGTCTACTTCGATAGTTTCACGGGTGTTCACTGTCGAGCGGGTGATAAAAATCTGCTCATTAGACATATCTTTGAACACAACTTCGCGATAGTTGGAGGGATGGATGTCTTTTTTCATTGTTATAACGTTATAATCTTAATTGTCGTTGGTTTACGTATGGGTTGGTAAGACCCGTCTATCGTAATGGCCTGCAAATTTACAACAATAAATCCAATCGGCAAAACAAAGCGCTGAAAAACTTAAAAAAACGCGCGCAGGCCAGGTATTTTCAGTAATACAAAGCTCAATAGTTCCATAAAAATCATTAACTTTGCAGAATAATGACTATTTTTTGAATTATTGTTTTAACCATGAACACATTAAAGAGAATTATACTTGCGACTGCTGTCACAGCGACATATCTGACCGGCTCAGCCCAACGTTTCGCCATACTGAGCGATATACATATCACACCCGGCAACGCATCAGAACCATGGCTGACAGCTGCTGTTGAAGAAATAAACAATGGCGACTATGACGCGGTAATGCTGCTCGGCGATCTCACTAACGAGGGATCAGACGTAGAACTCGCCAATGTAAAGAGCATTCTCGACAATATAACTCATCCGCTTTATGTGATACCGGGCAATCATGAACTCACCTGGAGCCAAAGTGCCACAAAGACTTTCTTCGATCTTTGGGGCAATGACCGCTTCGTTTTTGAGGTTGACTCGCTTGTGGTGGTTGGAATAAGTTGCGGACCATACATGAAAATGGGAGACGGCCACATAAAGCAGGAAGACCTTCATTGGCTGCGCTCCACTCTTGACGAACGTGTGACCGATGGCAAGCGTGTACTCTCACTCAATCACTATCCGCTGCAGGATGACCTTGACAACTATATCGAATACATCAATCTCCTGTCAGCCTATCCCGTAGTAGGCCATTTCAACGGACATTATCACCGGTGGAACCGCTACGACGGAGGTGATATACCCTCAGTAATGCTCCGCGCGCTCGACATGCGTGACGGCACATACGGATATTCTATAGTTGACGTATCACCTGAATGGGTGCACGTATATAACAAAAACGTGGGCAGTGCACCGCAAGCCAAATATGCATATGCTGTAAACACCACCCACAAGCCGGTCGAATCAGCAGCCACTGCATGGGAAGTACCCACGGGATATGAAGTAGAACAGGTATGGGCTGACAGTGCCTCTGTATTCACACGCCTGGCAATAGATTCAGACAACGTATATTTCGGCAATTCACTGGGACACGCCAAGGCTGTTGACAAACGCAACCACACCCTGCAGTGGAGTATACCGACCGGAGCTTCACTATTCTCGCGCCCGGTCATTCTTGACAAAGGCCGCGTGGCCATACCCACAGCCACAGGACTCACCTTGGTAAATGCAGCCACGGGTAAGCCTTATAAGGATTACCCCTCTAAAGCGGGACCCTACGTAGCCGACGGCGCCATCACCCCTGCCGGATGGGTTCAAGGTGGCTATAAACGCATAGAGATGCGCAATGCCGCTACCGGCAAGATCAAGTGGGAATATGACTCGCTGTTCAACTATTGCCAGGCAGCACCTGCGATTGATGGCGATGATCTTATTTTCGGTGCCTGGGATACCAATCTACGATGCCTTGACCTCCGCAGCGGTAAACTGCGTTGGGTATGGAACAACGGTAAAAAAGCCAATATGCTCGGCCCAGGCAACGTTGTTCCGGTTATTTCCGGCGAACGAGTTTATATAGTGGCACCTGACCGCTACATGACAGCTATAGACCGCGCTACCGGCAAGCAACTTTGGCGCGACAACAGTCACCGCTACCGCGAATCACTCGGCCACAGTGAAGACTTCAGCCGCATTTATGCCAAAACTATGGATGGAGAGTTGGTGGCCATAGATGCAACTGTTCCGGACTTCAAGGAATTATGGACAGTGGACATGGGGCTCGGTTACGAACACGCCCCGTGCATAGTAGCCGAGACTCAGGGAGTGGTATACGCCGGTTCACGCCGCGGCATAGTCACAGCTATTGATCCGGCTGAACAGAAAGTATTATGGAGCCTTCCTTTAGGTGTCAGCGAAATCAACGGTATTGACATTGACCCCACTACCGGCGACGTATACGTATCTCTAATCGAGGGCACTATTTTCCGTATAGCAAAAAAACAATAATGAAAGAATCAATAATCACAATAATAGAGGAATCAATACGTCAAAATTGGGAATATCAGGCCCTAAGCGATCTTCACGGTGCCAGCTTCCAATACCGCGACGTAGCCCGCAAGATTGCAAAGCTCCACCTCCTTTTTGAGAAATCAGGAGTACAACCCGGCGATAAGATAGCCCTGTGCGGGCGTAACTGCGCCCATTGGAGTATTGGATTCCTCGCAGTTTTCACATACGGAGCCGTGGCAGTGCCTATATTGCACGAGTTCAAGCCCGATAATGTCCACCATCTGGTAACCCACAGCGACTCTAAATTAATGTTTGTGGACGCCGCGATATGGGAGAATCTTGATCCTGATTCTCTTCCCCACATAAAAGGCGCAGTGAATATTGCTGACTACTCGCTGCTCATGTCACGCTCAAAAAAACTCACAGAAGCGCGCTCGCGTCTTAACCTGTTGTTCGGCGAGAAATATCCCGAGAGATTCACCCGAGATGATGTAACTTACCACCATCCGGCAGATGACAATGATATGGCAATTATCAACTACACATCAGGGTCGACCGGATTCTCCAAAGGTGTAGTGCTCTCATATCATAACATATGGTCCAACATAAGGTTCTGTCTTGACAACATACCCTATTGCAAGCCCGGTGACGGAGCGATATGCATGCTTCCGCTGGCCCATATGTTCGGCCTCACCATTGAGATGCTTCACAT
Organism: Odoribacter sp.; assembly: GCA_023663145.1. Lineage (GTDB taxonomy): Bacteria > Bacteroidota > Bacteroidia > Bacteroidales > Muribaculaceae > CAG-873. The sequence continues at coordinate 62,669 of JAMPHZ010000011.1, read as the reverse complement.
GCTGTGCCACGGCTGTCATGTATATTTCCTGACACGCACCCCATCGCCGCGCATCATAATGGACGCTTTTGCCACAGTAAAACCCAAGCTCATCATCACCGTACCTCTCATCATAGAGAAAATAATCAAGACACGAGTGTTCCCTTTGCTTGACAAACCATTAATGAAGGTCCTGCTCAAAGTTCCTTTTATCGATGACAAACTTCTAGGGAAAATAAAAGATAAACTTACCGACACTTTCGGCGGCAACCTCCACCAGCTCATCATAGGTGGCGCCGGACTGAACACCGACGTGGAGACATTCCTGCGCAGGATAAAATTTCCGTTTACCGTAGGTTATGGCATGACAGAATGCGCACCTCTCATATCTTACGCCCCATGGGATAAGCAAAAACCACAGTCGTGCGGCAGAATTGTCGATCGCATGAAAGCCAAAATAGACTCGCCCGACCCGGCTAATGTACCCGGAACGCTTTGGGTCAAGGGTGACAACGTCATGAAAGGGTACTATAAGAACGACGAGGCTACATCCACAACATTCAAAGACGGATGGATGAATACAGGCGATATATGCCAGATGGATTCCGAGGGATACCTTTTCATACGCGGCCGCGACAAAAGCATGATTCTCGGACCAAGCGGCCAGAATATATACCCAGAGGAAATAGAACATCGCATCAACAATCTGCCTTATGTAAGCGAGAGCCTGGTTGTTGATCGCGGTGGCAAGCTCGTAGCTCTGATACATCCCGATTTTGAATCAGCACAGAAAGACGGTCTTAGTCCAACTACCCTCGAACCTCTCATTGATCAGGCCGTAAGACAACTCAACAGCGAGTTACCCGCATACAGCCAGATCTCCGGCATCAAACTGTTTCAGGAAGAATTTGAAAAAACACCCAAGCGCTCAATCAAGCGATACCTATATCAACATTAATCAGAACAGCATGAAAAAAACGGTCCTCATTGCCTCCATACTGGCAGGAGCAACGCTTCAGGCAGCTGCCATCACTCCACTGTGGCTGCGCGACGTTAAAATATCGCCCGACGGCAATAAAATCGCATTTACCTATAAGGGTGACATTTATACGGTTCCCACCAGTGGCGGTAGTGCCACCCGCCTCACCGCCACCCCCGATTACGAAGCCAACCCTGTGTGGAGCCCTGATTCACGCTCCATAGCCTTTGCCGGCGACAGATATGGCAACTTTGACATATTCATCATCGATGCCAATGGCGGCACACCCCGCAGATTGACATACAATTCGGCATCAGAAATACCCGAAGCATTCAGCCCCGACGGTAGCGCCGTGCTTTATTCAGCTGCCATTCAGGATCCGACTACGAGTGTGGCATTCCCCTCCGGGCGGCTGACAGAGCTTTACAGTGTGGATACCAATGGCAAAGAAGCTCCCAGGCAGGTGCTCGGTACCCCGGCACGCTACGTAAGCTTCCTGCCGGGCAGTGATAAATTCCTTTATCAAGATGTCAAAGGTTTTGAGGACGAATGGCGCAAGCACCACACTTCATCAGTCACACGCGACATATGGCTCTACGATCCTGCGACCGGCACACACACCAATCTTACTGACAGAGGAGGAGAGGACACCAACCCGGTAGCCGCAGGCAACGATGAGCTCTACTTCCTGAGCGAACGCAATGGATCCACTGTAAACGTATACAAAGCCAAAGCAGGCAATACCGATGCCGCCACAGCCGTAACTTCATTCAAGACTCATCCCGTACGGTTTCTTTCGCGCGACAATTCAGGATTGCTGACATTCACCTATGACGGAGAAATATACACAATGGCTCCCGGCGCATCGCCTGCAAAAGTTGTCATCGACATCAACATAGATGACACTCCTGACATTGAAAAAATGGCAGTACGCAGCGGCGCACGCCAGGCCACAGCCTCACCCGACGGCAAGACAATAGCGTTCATCTACAGAGGTGATGTTTTTGTAACTGCAACAGATTACTCCACTACCCGGGCCATAACCTCCACACCTGAAGCAGAGAGCGATGTGTGCTGGAGCCCTGACGGCAAGACCCTATATTATACTACCGAGCGTGACGGACGTTATAATATCTACAAAGCGGTCATGAACCGACCCGACGATGAACCAGACTTCGCCCACGCCACTCTGGTGCGCGAGGAGCCCGTATTCAAGGCCGACAAACACGAACGTACCTTACCACAGGTGTCACCAGACGGCAATAAACTGGCATTCATTCTTGACAGACATGTGTTGGCCGTGCTTGACCTCAAGACAGGCAAAATCAAAAAGCTCACTGATGGCTCGACTTATCTACACAACGACGGCCGCTTCAACTACACATGGAGCCCTGACAGCAAGTGGATAGCTCTTGAGATTGTGGCCCGCAAACACGATCCATACACTGACGTGGCGCTCATCAACGTGGAAGAAGGCTCAATGACCAATCTCACCAACAGCGGCTACTTCGACGCAGAGCCCAAGTTTGTGATGGATGGAAATGCCATAGCATTCGTGTCAGAGCGCTACGGTATGCGCAACCATGCCTCATGGGGGTCTATGAACGATGTGATGCTCGTATTCCTCAACCAACAGGCCTATGATGAATACACAATGAGCGAGGAAGATTATGATCTGTACAAAGATGCCCTCAAAGCTAAAGAAAAAGACAACAAGGACAAAGACACAGATAAAGATAAAGACAAATCCATTGATGTGCAGCTGAACGGCATAACCGACCGTGTCGTGCGTGTGACACCGATGTCAAGCGACCTCATTGACTTCATATTCACCAAAGACGGTGACACATTATATTATCTTGTAAGCGGCAACGATGGTGCTCAGCTATGGAAATACTCCCCGCGTGACGATGAACACAAGATGCTGTCAAATGTATCATCGGCCGGCTATTTCGACATCACACCCGATGGCAAGAATATGTTCCTGTTAGGATCATCCATGCGTAAGTTCAAGGACGGCAAACTCACCCCTATCAGCTACTCAGGAACGATCACTGTAGACCACGCCGCCGAGCGCGAATATATGTTCGACAATATGGCACGTGAGGAAGCCGCTCGTTTCTATGTAGCAGACATGCACGGCATAGACTGGCCTGCCATGACTGCCCACTATCGCCGCTTCCTCCCTCACATCAACAACAACTATGACTTTGCCGAGATGCTGTCTGAGATTCTGGGAGAACTGAATGTAAGCCACACCGGAGGGCGTTACAGCCATGTCGGAGGCCCTGGAGCCGACCGCACTTCCACCTTGGGACTTTTATATGATCTCAACTATGCCGGCGAAGGCCTTCGTGTAAACGAAGTGCTTGAACGGGGCCCGTTTGCGACTGCATCATCAAAAGTTGCACCGGGCATAATCGTTGAATATGTCAACGGCCAAAAGATTACTTTGCAAAACGACATAGCCACATTGCTTACTGACCTTGCCGGCAAACGCACCCTTGTGGGTCTGCTTGACCCGGCCACAGGTGAACGTTGGGAAGAAGTTGTGAAGCCGATATCCACCGGCCGCCAATCACAATTGCTATATGACCGTTGGGTAAAAGGCCGCGCTGCCGCAGTTGACTCGCTTTCGGGTGGTCGTCTCGGTTACGTTCACATAGAATCCATGGACGACGAGTCATTCCGCCGCATTTACAGTGATATCTTAGGTAAATACAATGACCGCGAGGGTATCGTGATCGACGTGCGATGGAATGGAGGAGGCCGTCTGCACGAGGACATAGAGGTATTGTTCTCCGGGCAGAAATACTTTACTCAGGAAATACGTGGCACCGAAAGTTGTGATATGCCTTCACGCCGTTGGAACAAGCCTTCCATCATGGTGATGGCCGAGGCTTGCTACTCCAACGCCCATGGGACTCCATGGGTATACAGCCATCAGGGTCTGGGCAAAACGGTAGGTATGCCGGTTCCAGGCACCATGACTTCAGTAAACTGGGTGCGCATGCAAGATCCATCGCTGATTTTTGGCATTCCAGTGATCGGTTATCGCCTACCCGACGGATCATTCCTTGAGAATCAGCAACTCGAGCCTGATATCAAGGTCGTGAACAATCCAGCCGACGTAGTTGCAGGTGTAGATTCCCAACTTGAAACTGCTGTAAAAGAGCTACTGCGCGAGATTGATTCAAAATAACTCACTAACCCACAAGACGAGACCCGTACCGTCATTACCGGTGCGGGTCTCGTCTTGTATAAGAAAACTGTCAGATATGTCAGAATGAGTAACAGAGCTTTACAGCTACTGAATTTCCCCTAATCTTGATCTTATTGTCGCGATTGCCGTACGAAGCCAAAGGGGTGAAAGCTACATTACCGGCAAGCCCCACATAATAATGTTCAGCGAAAGTAAAACCTAACGCAATACCCCACAAGGCGTTGACTCTTTTAAAACCACGTTTGAACATATTGACCGTCGAGGCACCGACAGGTTGCATTGTCGAAGAAACAAAATCAGGCATCGCTGATTCCCGGGCATATAGATTTATCTCAAGCTGGGGACCTGTTGCCACTGACATTTCCACCCCGTCACTCACAGGAGCTGTAAATCCTGCCATCAAGGGCACCCGTAAACCTATATTTTTGACTGTCCCCTCAAAAATCGAGTTATCCTGAATCATATATTCCGTGCCGAACGTACGATAGAAGCCGCCAAGTCCTGCCGTAAGAAACCATCGCGGGGTCAAACGGTATACATAATCGGCACTGATGGTCACTCCCGATCCCGGATTCCACATTCCATGGCTTCCTGATGGAATATTTACATCAAAGGATGCGCCAACACTCACCGAACTACGTTCAGCATAGGATAATGGTGTCTCACAGAGAGACACCGACGGCATCAAAAACGCGGCGGCAGCTATAGCCATAACAGCAACGGATCGTATCATTATTATTCGTGAACAGATTTTTACGTTTACAGGCATGTCACATGATGTGATATACTTATTAAATAACGCGATGCATATGCTAAAGTTCACTGATAAGCACGTTCCAAACCTCTTTTACCCCCGTTGAATATAAATTACATTAATGTTTCCCATTTTTTTGCTTTTTATATTATGTTGTGCAACATTATGCCGCAATTTTTTTGTACCTTTGCATGCCCAACTATTAACAAATAAATCCTCATGGCGCAGACAAAAAAAATCAGCAAGGCATTAATCTCAGTATTCCACAAAGACGGGTTGGAAAGAATTCTGGAAGCGCTCAATGCTTCAGGTGTCTCATTTCTTTCAACCGGTGGCACCCGCTCATTCATAGAGTCGCTCGGTTATCCATGCGAGGCTGTTGAAGACCTCACCGGATATCCGTCAATTCTGGGTGGTCGTGTAAAGACACTTCATCCCAAGGTTTTCGGTGGCATCCTCGGCCGCCGTGATCTTAAATCGGATGCAGACACCATGCTGCAGATGGAGATACCCGGCATTGACCTTGTAATTGTAGATCTGTACCCCTTTGAGGCCACCGTTGCCTCAGGAGCGCCCCTCGCTGACATCATTGAGAAAATAGACATAGGCGGCATATCACTCATCAGGGCCGCTGCAAAAAACTATAACGATGTAGCGATAGTGGCTTCCAAGAAACAGTACCCTTTGATTATGGGTATGCTTGACGGCCATGGTACCGCCGAAACCACTCTTGAAGAGCGGGCTTTGCTTGCCCGCGAGGCATTTGCAGTTTCATCCGGCTATGACTCAGCCATCTTCAACTTCATGACTACTGTTTCGCCCGAACCTCAGAGCGATGCTTTGCGTGTTAACATAAATGGCGCCAAGAACCTGCGCTACGGTGAAAACCCCCATCAGCAGGGTCGTTTCTACGGTAATTTTGATACCATGTTCACTCAACTTCACGGTAAGGAAATCAGCTACAACAACCTGCTTGACATTGACTCGGCAGTGGCTTTGATTGACGAGTTTGACGGTCCGGAAGCCACATGTGCCATTCTAAAGCACAACAACGCTTGCGGAGTTGCCACACGAGGCACTGCCCTTGATGCCTGGACTGATGCCCTTGCAGGCGATCCAGTGTCAGCATTCGGCGGCGTGATAGTGATCAATAAACCTGTAGACGCATTTGTCGCTGCAGAAATGAACAAAATATTCTTTGAGGTGGTTATTGCTCCGGAATATTCTGAAGATGCCATGGCGATACTAACCCAAAAGAAAAACCGTATTATCCTGCGTCGCAACGCTACCACCCCATCAAACACTACCATGCGCTCTATTCTCAACGGAGTGCTGATTCAGCAGCGCGATTCCAAGTCCGAGACTGCTGACGACCTCAAGGTAGTGGCCGGAGAACTCACTGCCGACAAAGCAGCTGACATGCTATTCGCCAACAAGATAGTGAAACACTCAAAGAGTAACGCCATAGTCCTCGCCCGCAACGGAATGTTACTCGGCTCAGGTGTAGGCCAGACCTCGCGCGTCGACGCCCTGCGCCATGCAATCGAGAAGGCCAATAGCTTCAACCTCCCTCTTGAAGGCGCGACAATGGCTTCTGATGCATTCTTCCCCTTCGCCGATTGCGTGGAAATTGCCCGCAACGCCGGCATTGAGTCTGTAATCCAACCCGGCGGTTCAATCCGCGACACCGATTCGGTTGAATATTGCCGCAACAATGGCATGACAATGGTCATGACAGGCTTCCGCCACTTCCGCCACTGATTTCAATAATAAAAAACATAAAGATAATAAATGGGACTGTTCTCACTCACCAAGGAAATCGCCATTGACCTTGGCACAGCCAACACGATAATCATCCATAACGATAAGATCGTTATCAACGAGCCTTCAATCGTGGCTCTTGACACACGTACTGATAAGCTCATAGCCGTTGGTACAGAAGCACACCTGATGGAAGGTAAGAATCCTCAGGGTATCCGCACAGTGCGCCCTCTACGCCAAGGTGTGATCGCTGATTTCAATGCCGCCGAACTCATGATCCGCGGCCTTGTAAAAAAAGCATCAAGCCGCTCCAACTGGTTCTCGCCCTCGCTGCGGATGGTTGTAGGTATCCCCTCGGGATCAACAGAAGTTGAGATACGTGCCGTGCGCGACTCATCGGAGCATGCCGGTGGCCGCGATGTGTACATGATATATGAACCTATGGCTGCCGCTCTCGGTATAGGACTTGACGTTGAGGCACCTGAGGGCAACATGATAGTTGACATAGGTGGCGGCACCACAGAGATCGCCGTTATTTCGTTGGGCGGTATAGTCTCCAACAAGAGTATTCAGGTTGCGGGGAATGACCTCACCGAGGATATTCAGAACCACATGCGTCGGGCTCATAACGTTAAAGTTGGCACACGCACCGCCGAGCAAATCAAAATACATGTTGGCTCAGCCCTTACCGAACTTGAGACTCCACCCGACGACTTCATTGTACACGGTCCAAACATGATGACCGCCCTGCCTATGGAAGTGCCTGTAAGTTATCAGGAAATAAGCCACTGCATCGAAAAGACCATCTCTAAAATCGAAGCTGCTGTGCTCAGTGCCCTCGAACAGACGCCCCCAGAACTATACGCCGACCTGGTGCGCAACGGCATATACCTTGCCGGTGGCGGTGCACTCCTCCGTGGCCTCGACAAGCGCTTTACAGATAAGATCGGCATTCAGTTCCATATCGCTGAAGACCCGCTGCTCTCGGTGGCAAAAGGCACAGGTGTAGCACTCAAGAACATCGACAAATTCTCGTTCCTGATACGATAACACTGTTGGGCAACACGGCCGATGAAAGACCTCGTCGAATTCCTGCGCCGCTACTCTAAATGGGTGGTATTTATAATATATGTGGTGCTAAGCTGCGTGTTGCTGTCGGGCAGTGATCCTTTCCGGCGGCACTTGTGGCTTACATCAGCTTCCGCCGTGTCGGGCACCATATATGACGCCGGAAACAGCGTTACCTCATACTTCAACCTGCGCGAGACGAATGATGACCTCAACCGCCGCAATGCACAGCTTGAAGCCGAAGTTGTAAACCTTCGCGAGCAAATGGAATCACTGCAGCTTAAAGGCTTCACCGACACCATGCCCACACCCGATGGCGTACAGCATTTCGATTTCATTGTGGCTAACGTTATAAACAACAGCACCCATCATCCATATAATTACATCACCATAAACAAAGGCACAGCCGATGGCGTAAGGGCCGAATTTGGTGTGATAGACCACTCCGGTGTGGTTGGTACGGTAAGTGTCGCCGGCGAACATTACTCACGTGTGATATCATTACTCAACCCCAACTTCCGACTGTCGTGCAAGATAAAAAACAGCGAGCATTTCGGCTCCCTTGTATGGAACGGTGATGACCCGGCGGTGGCTCTTTTGGAAGAATTGCCAAGACACACAGTGTTCAACACAGGTGATACTGTGGTCACATCAGGTTACTCAGCAGTATTTCCCGCAGGTATCCCTGTCGGAATTATCATTGATGACGCAGACAATCACAAAGAGAATTTCTTCACACTGCAGGTGAAACTCTTTGCCGATTTCTCACGACTGAGCAATGTTCAGGTCGTAGTCAACAACATGCGTCAGGAAATCATGGATGTTGAAAACAATCCGCTTGACAACAACATATCAAACACCAACCCGGCTGACCGATGAATAAGACCTCACTCAACATATTGCTTTTAGCGCTGCTGTTAGTGCCGGCTCAGGCGTTGGTTTTCAACCATCTGATACTATTCAACGTGGCCGTGCCGATGGTATTCATCTTCATAATAATCACTCTTCCTGTCACCTACAGCGCCAATCTGGCGATGACCATAGGTTTCATCACCGGGCTGACAGTAGACATACTGAGTGACACGCCCGGAGTGAATGCCCTTGCCTCAACATGTCTCGCGTTCATGCGACGACCTGTATTTCACCTCTATGTACCGGCTGACAATGACTTGGCTGAACAACGTCCCGCCCTACGCAACATGGGTGTGCCCGCGTTCCTGAAATATGCCGCTACCATGACACTGCTGTACTGTATCATGGTTTTTGCGATAGAGTCGTTGGGACATTTCAACTTCAAGCTATTGGTGTTGCGTGTACTTGCATCAGCTATCTACTCTTTCATCCTGATTTACGCGTTGGCCTGCATATCTGTTCCTCATCGTGAGAAAAGACTATAAACTCGAAAAACGGAAATACGTAATCGGAGGTTTTCTCGTTGTTATAGCGATTATTTTCGGGATACGTCTCTTTGATCTTCAGCTCAATGACGAGCGATATAAAAAGAGCGCCGATTCAAACGCATTCCTCGAAAAAACGGTATTCCCTTCGCGCGGGCTCATATATGACCGCAACGGCGAACTCGTCGTGTACAACCAGCCTGCCTATGACGTGATGCTCATACCACGCGATGTACAACCATTCGATACACTCGACTTTTGCCGCACCATCAACATCACTCCCGAGCAACTGCGCCAACGCTTTGCCGACATGAGAGACCCACGGCAAAATCCGGGATACTCATCCTATACTCCGCAACGCCTAATAACACAGCTATCAAGCCAGGATTACGGGCGTCTGCAGGAAAAGCTTTACCGATTCCCGGGCTTTTTCATCCAAAAAAGAATACTGCGCCAATATAATTACGCAACCGCAGCCAATGTATTAGGGAACCTGCGCGAAGTATCCCAGAACGACATCGATAACGATCCTTATTATTCTCCCGGCGACTATACAGGTGACCTGGGCGTGGAATTAAGTTATGAGCCGTATCTGCGCGGAGTAAAAGGTGTGGAGGTGCTGATGCGCGACGCATTAGGCCGTATCCAGGGACGCTACGAGGGAGGAGCCAAGGATATAGAAGCTATATCAGGGCGCGACCTCACACTCAGTATAGACATACGCCTGCAGCAATACGCCGAGTCGCTTATGGTAGGTAAACGCGGGGCCGTTGTTGCTATCGAGCCAAAAACCGGAGAAATATTGTGTCTGGTGTCGTCACCCTCTTATGACCCACGCATGCTCGTCGGACGACAGCGCGGCGAAGGCTACCGCACATTGATGGCTGATCCGGCCAAACCTCTTTTCGACCGCGCCCTCGGTGGCGCCTATCCTCCAGGCTCAACATTCAAACCCACCCAGGCTCTGATATTGTTACAGGAAGGTATCATAACTACGCAAACGACCTATCCTTGCTACCACGGCTACATCAACGGCGGACTCAGGGTCGGTTGTCACGGACATGGATCACCTCTGCCACTCAAGCCGGCTTTGCAGACATCGTGCAACGCATACTTCTGCTGGGGATTCAAGAACATGATTGACAAGCGTTCGAAATACGGCTCATCGGCAGCCGCCTTTGAGGTATGGAAGAATCACCTCGTATCAATGGGTTACGGTTACCGCTTAGGTGTAGACCTACCCCACGAGAGCCGGGGCTTCCTACCAAACTCAAAGTTCTATTCAAAATTCTACGGCGAAGGACATTGGAGCGCAAACACTGTAATATCAGTGGCCATAGGTCAGGGTGAGATTCTTGCCACCCCGCTACAGATCGCCAACCTGGCTTCAACGATAGCCAACCGCGGGTGGTTCATCACCCCTCACATTGTAAAAGCCATACAAGACACCGCGATGCCGCAGGACATGCTGCAACAGCGCCGCCCAACCATAGATCTCAAGTGGTACAGTGATGTGGCAGAGGGCATGCGCATGGCTGTCACGGGCGGTACGTGTCGCCGCGCAGCCATCCCCGGGATTGATGTAGCCGGCAAAACGGGTACTGCTCAAAATCCTCATGGCAAAGACCACTCGGCATTCATGGGTTTCGCACCTTATGATGACCCTAAGATTGCAGTGGCTGTATATGTTGAGAACGGCGGATTCGGAGCTGTGTTCGGTGTACCTATAGGGTCGCTTGTAATGGAAAAATACCTGACCGATACTATCGCCCCGTCGCGAAAGTATATGGAAGATCAAATGTTAAACACACGCGTGATTTATGCCACAAAAGCAAAATGATAAAAGCCAGTCGGTGTTCAAGCACCTTGACTGGACCACCATCATCATATACCTCATGATGGTAGCAGCTGGCGTGGTGTGCGTATATGCGGCATCTTATGACTTCGATAACGCATCGATGTTTTCTTTTGACGAATTTTCCGGCAAACAGGTGAGATGGATAGGCCTTGGATTGTTCTTAGGATTCGTGATACTGCTCACCGACTCCCGCATGTTCGAAACATATGCCTACCCTATATATCTGGCAATGCTGATATTACTATTGGTAACACCATTTATCGCCCATGACATAAAAGGCTCGCGTTCATGGATATCCTTGGGGCCTATGAATCTGCAGCCGGCTGAATTCGCCAAAGTAGCCACAGCGCTCGCATTAGCCAAGCTGTTCAGTGGCTACAACTTCTCACTCAATGCAAAGTTGACCAACTACGTAAAGGCCATATTGATAATCGTGGTGCCCATAGGCCTGATATTGGCCCAGAACGAAACCGGATCTGCGTTGGCTTATATAGCCTTGTTTTTCGTGCTTTACCGAGAGGGCATGAGCGGGCTCGTGCTTTTTGCAGCTCTTATATCTGTAGTGATATTCGTGCTCGCAGTCAAATTCACTGACATCGGTTTTCTTGGAATCCCTACCGGTGAACTGGCAATATTGTTGATCATAATGATAATCATCACAGGCATGTCATTCATATATGACAGACGCCTTGAACTTCCCCGTAATCTGGTGATATGGTTTGGCGGCACTCTCGCGCTCGAATGGTTCCTTGACGGTCCATGCGGTATTGATCTTCCGGGACATATCATAATAATATCCACACTTGTGATAGGTGCAGGCTATCTGGCATTCGAGGCCATTGCCCGTCACCGGCCAAAACTGTTCATACCGGCCGCGACGGCTCTTTGTGCCATAGCTTTCATGTTCTCGGTAAACTTTGCATTCAACAGCCTGCTCCAACCGCATCAGCAACAGCGCATACGCGTTGTACTCGGCATAGAAGAAGACCTCCGTGGTGCGGGATACAATGTGAATCAGGCCAAGATAGCCATCGGATCCGGCGGCTTTTCAGGCAAGGGATTCCTTAACGGCACCCAGACTAAGCTGAAATATGTACCCGAACAGCACACTGACTTTATTTTCTGCACTATAGGCGAGGAAGAGGGATTCATCGGATCAATAGCCGTAGTAATACTATACCTTGCTCTCGTTCTCAAGATAATAGCCATCGCAGAACGACAGCCTCGGCCATTCGGGCGAGTATACGCTTATTGTGTGGCGTCATATTTCATATTCCATTTCTGCATCAACATAGGCATGGTAATAGGATTATGTCCTGTAATAGGCATCCCTTTACCATTCTTCAGTTATGGAGGGTCGTCATTATGGGGCTTCACGATGCTGCTTTTCATATTGCTGCGCATAGATGCCGCCCGCAAGAACTATAACTAAAAAAATAACAACCTGAGGGTTGCAGTATTGATAGAAAATTCTTAACTTTGCACTATCTTAAGCGCGTGTGGCGTAATTGGTAGCCGCGTTAGACTTAGGATCTAATGTCTTCGGACGTAAGGGTTCGAGTCCCTTCATGCGCACGAAAAAGCCGGCCTAACCGCCGGCTTTTTTCATTTCTCGCCAAAAATATCAACCGGCCGAACGGGGCCGTTTCAGATAATGTTCTGGCGGCTTTGGTGAAAACAATAATCATGACAGCAGGAAAAACAGCGACATATGGAAGCAGTATATAATATGGTTCACCGACTAATAGTCCGAATGCCCGATCACTACTAAAATGATGGCCAACCCTTTCAATACATCAATCCATGTGAAGCGCTGTGTTTCCGCAGTCATCGTTCCGACAGGTAACGATGCATCGAGGCTGCCGCATGGCGACCGTCTCCCATGGCAAGAATCACTGTCGCACCGCCACGCACTATGTCACCACCGGCAAAGATCAGCGGAAGGGAAGACTGCATGTTATCGTCCACGGAGATCGTACCGCGACGCGTAACCTCAAGATTTTCGATGGAATCGGGAATCAACGGATTTGGAGACACGCCTACGCTTACGATCACAACATCTACCGGAACTTCATCAATAGCGCCCGGAACAGGCACAGGCGAACGCCGCCCCGACTCATCAGGTTCTCCCAGTTGCATGCGTTGGATCTTCATAGCTGTAACATGTCCGCGCTCGTCTCCAAGATATTCAATAGGGTTGGCGAGCGTCATGAACTCCACCCCTTCCTCCTTGGCATGTATTACCTCTTCACGACGGGCAGGCATTTCATCCTCACTGCGGCGGTATACCAGAAATGCTTTCTCGGCGCCCATGCGCAGAGCAGTGCGCACTGAATCCATTGCGGTATTGCCGCCACCTATAACAGCAACCCTTTTGCCCCGCGGCACGGGGGTTGCGTAACCAGGGGTACCACCGTGCATGAGATTGATGCGCGTGAGATATTCGTTAGATGAAAGGATATTTATAAGATTCTCACCTGGAATACCCATAAAACGGGGAAGACCGGCTCCCGAGGCAACAAATATTCCGTCAAACCCCATACCGAGCAAGTCATCATAACCAAGGGTCTTACCGATCACTGTATCCGGGACAAAGTGCACACCAAGCTTCGTTAGAGCCTGCAGTTCATTATCCACCACTGTGTTTGGAAGACGAAATTCAGGTATGCCATATTTAAGCACACCACCTATCTGATGCAGAGCCTCGAAAACTGTGATTTCGTAGCCCCTGCGTGCCATATCGCCGGCAAATGAAAGTCCTGCCGGACCGGAACCCACAACAGCTATCTTCAATCCGTTGGGCGCAAGTTCCGGAAGCTGCGGTGTATCGTGGGCGACGGCTGCCGTATCGGCTGCATAACGTTCAAGCCACCCTATAGCCACCGGTTGCTTCTTCATCTTGTTATACACACACTTGCTCTCACATTGCTTTTCCTGAGGGCACACGCGGCCACACACAGCCGGGAGGGCACTTGTGGCGCGCAACACCGCCGCTGCCTCGAAGTCGTTGCCGCGCTGTATGTTCTTGATGAATCCCGGTATATCGATATTTACAGGACATCCTGTCACACACTGTGGATCAGGACAGTCAAGGCAACGCGTGGCCTCTACACGTGCCTGGTCAGCACTCAGGCCCTGATTGACCTCTTCATTTGAATGAATGCGGAAAGCCGGATCAAGCATCGGCATTGAGGCGCGCGGAATCGCTGTGCGCTCCTTGGCAGGCATTGCGTCGCGCAAAGCCACGCGCCACGCATCATCACGTGATGTTATATCGCTCATAGTTATCTTTTTAATCAATTATAGGCGCGCAAGCGCATCATCATCTCATCAAAGTCAACCTGATGAGCATCAAATTCAGGTCCGTCAACACATACAAAACGTACCTTTCCACCCACGGTCACCCTACACGCACCACACATTCCGGTACCATCGACCATTATTGTGTTAAGCGAGCACATTGTAGGAATATTGTACCGGGCAGTCAGCGCCGCCACAAATTTCATCATTACCGCAGGGCCTATTGTCACGACCTCATCTACCTTTTCACGCAGAATCACCTGTTCTACGCCAGCTGTCACCAATCCCTTCTGCCCGTATGAGCCGTCATCGGTCATTATAATCACCTCGTCACTGTACTCCGCCACCTGCTTCTCAAGGATAATCAGGTCCTTAGTGCGGGCAGCAAGTACACTTATGACGCGGTTCCCGGCTTGTTTCATGGCTTTGATAATCGGCAAAAGGGGTGCCACGCCCACACCGCCTCCACAGCACACAACGGTACCGACCCGTGATATCCGGGTCGCCTGACCTAACGGTCCGACCACATCGTGGAGATAATCACCTGGTTCAAGGGAACATATCCTGGATGTAGACTCTCCCACGGCCTGCACCACAAGTGTAATGGTACCTCGCGAGAGATCTGAGTCTGCGATAGTGAGAGGTATACGCTCACCTTTCTCGTCGGGAATTACAATGACGAAATGTCCGGGGCGGCGTGATTTTGCTATCAACGGAGCTTCCACTTCAAGACGCACCACGCGCTCGGAAAAGTGTTCTTTGTCTATAATTTTGTTCATAATCAGATGTTTTTTAAGATGCCGAGGAGAGCCTCGGTAGATGCACGGTCAATCACGCGATCGCGGTTACCGGGAAAATGAAATTCCCGTGAACTGACTCCTGCCGGAGTAGCCCAGGCAATCCATACTGTGCCTACAGGCTTGTCAGGTGAACCGCCTGACGGGCCTGCGATACCCGATGTGGCCACGGCACAGGATGCGCCTGTTGCTACGCGCGCACCAATGGCCATCTGCTCCACCACCGGGCGGCTGACAGCTCCGTGGGTTTCAAGATCGACCATACTCACTCCAAGCAATTTATGCTTCACATCATTACTATAGCTAACCACCGAACCAAGGAAAACATCGCTGCTACCCGCAACCGAGGTGATGCAATGGGCTATATTGCCACCTGTGCAACTCTCAGCAGTCGCGAGCGTGTATCTACGGCGCCGAAGAGCTTCAAGCACAATCTCGGCCGCCGTGGCATCGCCGTCAAATACAGCCAGGGGCCCTAAACTCTCAAGCAACATGTCATGAGCCTGCGAGTGACGGGCGGCTATGTCACTGCCGCCTGTCCCGCAACCGTCAAGACGCAACCGTATCAAACCCGGTTGCGGCAAATATGCGAGATGAAGCCCCTCACCAATTGTATTTTCAAATTCCTCAAGCTTGGCCGCCAAAGCACTCTCCGTGATTCCGGTTACCATAACTGATGAATGCAGGCGCTCTTCGCCGGGGGTAAAACGGGCAGCTACGCGGCGTGCCACTTCGGGTAACATACCCTCTGTCTCGAAAGGTACACCCGGCATCGCCACAAGCACCTTGCCATTTTTCTCAAACCACATGACCGGAGCCGTGCCGTAAAGATTTTGGATAACGGTGCATGATGTAGGCACAAGCGCCTGAGCCTCAGTAAGCGGGTTCATCTCCAAGCCACGCAAAGCGAATACCCGGCGAATATTTTCGATCACAGAAGGATCGGGCTGCAACGCGCCGCCAAAGTAATCGGTAAGTACCTTCTTTGTTATATCATCTTTGGTAGGACCGAGTCCGCCGGTGGTTATCACAAGATCTGCCGCAGCCATAGTCTGTGTCACAGCGCCCTCAATTGAAGCCCGGTCATCGCCAACTGTGATGACCGACTCTATTTCCCAACCTGCGGGGCCCAATGTCCTCGCCACAGCACCTGAATTGGTATCGGTTACCTGACCTATCAGTATCTCATCGCCAATGATTACTATAGATACCTTCATAATGTCAACACACTTATATATTATATATGAACGCGCGCATAAGGGACCTCATCATAGCTGCAGAAATCTCTGTCAAGATATTTGAAATAACCAGCGATCGCCACCATGGCGGCATTATCTGTAGTAAAAGCACGCTCAGGGATGAAAGCTTCGATCCCACGGCGGCGGCAGAAATCAGCCACGGCTGCACGTACGCCTGAATTTGCCGACACTCCGCCACCGATAGCCACTGTAGCCACACCGGTTGCTGTCACAGCTTTGTCAAGTTTATCAATCAGAATCTCAATTATGGTATTCTGCAATGAAGCCGCAAGGTCTGCCAGATTTTTCTCTATAAACTTCTCATCCTGTTTCAATGCATCACGCAAGGTGTATAAGAATGAGGTCTTGAGTCCACTGAAACTGTAATCAAATCCGGGAATATGAGGCTTGCTGAAATGAAAAGCCTTGGGATTACCTTGAGCTGCCAAACGGTCAATATGCGGACCTCCCGGATAGGGAAGCCCCATGACTTTCGCACATTTGTCGAATGCCTCTCCGGCTGCATCGTCAATAGTACGGCCTATGATCTCCATATCGTTGTAATTACGTACCATTACCAATTGACTGTTCCCTCCCGATATCAGCATGCATAGAAACGGAAAACGCGGCACTCGATCAGAAGGATCTTTTTTTACAAAATGGCTCAACACATGTCCGTGCAGATGGTTCACATCCACAAGAGGGACCCTCAGCCCTAATGACATTCCCTTGGCAAAACTCGTTCCGACAAGCAACGAACCCAACAAACCGGGGCCGCGGGTGAAAGCTATCGCGCTCAAGTCGCCGGCCTCTACACCGGCCCGGCGAAGTGCCGCATCAACAACAGGAACGATGTTCTGCTGATGAGCGCGCGAGGCAAGCTCAGGCACCACACCGCCGTATTCTTCATGTACGCTCTGTGAAGCGATCACATTACTGAGTAACAGTCCGTCGCGTATAACAGCGGCCGACGTGTCGTCGCAAGACGATTCTATACCAAGAATCGTTATATGGTTTTCAGCCATCAGAATATATAACTAATTGAGGCTGTAATAACAGCCGACGAATATGATTTCACAAGATTATATTTGGCCTCGAACCCAATCATGAGAGTCGATGAACAGCGCAGGTCAAAACCGGCGCCGAGATTGAGACCGAAGCGGTTGGTGTGGGTGGTGACATCGACTTCATCATCACGACGCACTCCATGGGTTGACCATGAATTGAATGAAAGGCCGGCAAGCGGATATAATCCTACGCGCTCTGAACCTAATGCAAATGGAACATGCACATTCACATCCACCAACAGGGCATCCTCGTTGCGGTGGCGGAAAGCGCAACCAATCTCAGGTGCGAGCCTCACACGCGACGACAGTGCATAACGGAATGTCAGACCGGCCACAGCCGACTGATTGTGGGATATATAACCGAGTTTGGGGCCCAGCGACTTCTCACCTCTCTGCATCTGTGCCGCAGCAGGTAATGCAGCTGCCATAAGCATTATCACCGGCAAAGTGTACTTCATATTATCAAGCTGTAATCATTAAATAAAGCATCCAGTCATAGACCGCCTTGAGACACTTTATGGTGACTCATGACCGATGTCAATGCAGGCGGTGACACTGACTGATATATTAATGTGCAAATTTACAATAAAAAATCACAGCCTGCAAAATATTCGGCAAAACTGACATATACCCCGTTGCAATTTTTCAGCTGAATTCCGTGACTGAGTCAGTGCCGTTTTTGTATAAAAATTAAAAATATGCTGTAAAACATAGTGTTAAAATCAGTTAAATTTAAATCGATTTAAAAAACTTTATATAATTTAGCGCCGCAAAAGAGTCGATTTAATGCTCTTTTAGCTAAAAATAATTAACTAACCTAACAAAAACATTAACAAATCAAGTATTTAGCATAAAGTTCGACCAATAAAACACCTCTACCCTGAAACTTCAAAAACCAAAACAAACACTTCACCTGCCACACAAGCGCCTACCCCTGGTACAAGTTACAGCCGGTGACAATATTAAACCCTACTTTACTAAAATTTATGAGAAAACATCTGTTCGTGACGTTGCTCTTGGCATGCGGGATGCCGCTGACCGGCAATTTTGCCGCCTACGCCGCCCCCGAGCCACAGTCGCAGGGTCAATCGGTCGTTACCATCACCGGTACCGTCCTTGATGAAAACAACGAGCCTGTCATAGGCGCTTCAGTTGTTGAAAAAGGTGTCTCTACAAACGCCGCCGCCACCAACTTCGAAGGTAACTTCACACTCCGTGTCAAGCCCGGCACAAAACTATCTATCAGCTATGTAGGCTATAAGACCCAGGTAGTGACCGCCAGCCAGGGCATGACCGTTTATCTGCAACCAACAACCGAGATGCTCAACGAACTCGTAGCCATCGGTTACGGTTCACAGAAGCGAGCTAACCTCACCGGTGCCGTGGCTACAGTTGACGTAGCCCGCGCCATGGATTCACGTCCTGCCACCGATGTGGCAAAAGCTCTGCAGGGCGCCGTTCCCGGTCTTACAATCACATCAGCCAGCGGTGACATCTCGGAAAGCCCGACGATCAATATCCGTGGTACAGGCACTCTGTCAAACGGTCACAACTCATCACCTCTCATCGTGGTTGACGGTGTTGTGGTCGATGATCTTTCATTCATCAACCCCGATGACATCGAATCCATCTCGGTTCTCAAGGATGCTGCCTCATCGGCCATCTACGGTTCCCGCGCCGCTTTCGGTGTTATACTTGTACAGACCAAGACTGCCGACTCTGAAGAACGCGTGTCAGTGAAATACAACGCCAACTTCGGTTGGGGTTCTGCAACAGTGCTTCCCGAATACAACACAACCGTTGACAACCTGCGGTTAGCCATGGCCGACACCCACCGCGGCAGCGACGAAGAAATCTTCGGTATGTACTACTCAGAGTTGCTTCCGTTCGCCGAAGCCTGGCAGGCTCAACACGGCGGCAAGCGCTACACTTCATTAGTTGAGCTCCACCCGTTCCAGAGTTGGGAAAACGTAGGTGACTACTACTGCCCCGATCCCGATAACCGCACAATGCCCGCAGGCCTTCCCGGATGGGACTACAGCGCCGCATACAGATCCAACAGATGGCTGTCATATGCCGACTGGGACGTGGCAAAGACATTGTTTACCAACGCCTTCTCACAGAAGCACAACGTAAGCCTTGAAGGTCGCGCCGGTAAGACCAACTACCGTGTATCATTCGGCTACGACAGCCGCGAAGGCCTCTGGCGCTACAATCCCGACCAGATGAAACGCTACATGGCCAACGCCTCAATCGAGACTCAGGTATTCAAATTCCTGAAAGCCGGTGCACGCTTCAACTTCTCACAGCGCGAGTATACATCGCCTCACCTCTCGTCCCGTAATGCATACCAATACGTATGGCGTTTCCCCGCCCAGTTTGAGAACTACGGCTACATCGTAGACGAGAACGGCGAAAAGATGGGCTTCCGCAATGAAATCACCTATCGCCAGAACGGCTACATGGGCAAGACCACAACAGCCCAAACCCGTCTGCAGGCATACATGATCGCCGACATTATCCCCGGCCTCCAGTTGCAGGCTGATTTCACCTATCAGTTGCGCGACATGACAAGCGATGACGCACGTCTGCCATTCACCATGTACTCACAGTGGGTAACCGGTACTGCCACACCCGCCACCTGGACCACATACACCCAGACAGGCACATATGCAGCTGAAAGCTACTCACGCGACAACCTGTGGACCGCCAACATCTTCGGCACCTACAGCAAGACTTTCAACAAAGCTCACAACCTCAAGGTGATGCTCGGCTGGACCGGCGAACGCGAGGAATTCCGTAAGGGCTACATGCAGCGCAACGGCCTTCTTGACTACACACTGCCCAACATACAACTTACCAACGGCACAACTTATTCAACCTCGGGTGAACGTTGGACACGCGCCACGACAGGTTTCTTCGGCCGTATCAACTACGATTACAACGGGATCTACCTGTTGGAAGTAAACGGCCGCTACGACGGCTCGACAAACTTCCCCGCACATGACCAGTGGGCATTCTTCCCCTCTGTTTCGGCAGGTTACCGCTTCTCTGAAGAAAAATATTTCGAGCCCATCAAGAACTGGTGGAGCAACGGTAAGATCCGTGCAAGCTACGGCCACGTAGGTAACGAGAATGTCACCCCGTTCCTCTTCCTCTCGACCATCTCACAGGTTGCTTCCTCCTCTGTATATTGGCTGAACGGCAACCAGAAGGTCAGCGCCGCCAACATGCCTACCCTTGTATCAAACAGCCTTACATGGGAACGCATCGTCACAACCGACGTAGGTCTTGATCTCGGTTTCTTCAACAACAGCTTCAACATCGGCTTCGACTGGTTCAACCGCGAGACACAAGACATGATTGGTCTTGGGCAGCAAATCCCCCTGACATTAGGCGCCGATTCGCCCAAGAGCAACAACGGTACCCTGCGCACCCGTGGTTGGGAACTTTCACTGAGCTGGAACCATTCATTCGGCGACTGGGATGTCTATGCCAATTTCAATATCGGCGATGCCCGTTCGAAAATCACAAAATGGAACAATCAGACCGGTCTTATATACACATATAACCAGGCATACAGCGGCACCGGCACCAATGCTTATTTCACCCCGGACACTTATTACGGTGACATATGGGGCTTCGAGACCGACCGCTACTTCACCATGGATGATTTCACCTACGACCCAGTCAAAGACCGTTATGTTCCCGTTGAAGGTGTGGCCGACCAGTCAGCACTTGAGACAGGCACATTCCACTACGGCCCCGGCGACGTCAAGTTCGCTGACCTTAACGGTGACGGCGTTATCAACAACGGTAACCCCGACATGATCGAGCTCGGAGGCCGGACCTATGTACCCGGTGATGCCGGCTATGCAGAGGCACTAGCCGACCCCAACCACACATCGGTAGCGGCAGGAACCCTGCGCAACCATGGTGACCTCAAGGTTATCGGCAACGCCCTCCCCCGCTATGAATATGCATTCCACCTCGGTGGCGCATGGAAAGGCTTCGACCTTGACCTCTTCTTCCAAGGCGTAGGCAAGCGTGACATGTGGGCTACCGGCTCCACTATCATACCTATGGTACAGAGCGCTTACGGCACATTCACCAACCAGCTCAGCTACAACGAAGTCGTTTTCGCCGACGGTCGTGAACGCGGCGAGATCGTATCTGCCAATATCAGCGAAGACAACACCTATCCGCGTCTTTACTCTGCATCAGACGGCACAGGCCGCATAGCCAACATCGGTACCGGTCAATATAACTTCTATCCCCAGAGCCGCTATCTCACCTCATTGGCATACCTCCGCCTGAAAAACATCACCTTCGGATACACCATACCTGCCAATATTACCAAGAAAGCACTCATCCAGCGTGCCCGCGTCTACTTCTCGGCCGACAATGTATGCTTCCTCCACAACGGTGCCGGCAAGTATCAGCTCGACCCCGAACAGAACTCATCAGCCAACGCCACCTCACAAGGCGCCAACGGCGGATCGGGCACCTACGGACGCACCGTGCCTATCCAACGAGTGTTCTCATTCGGTGTCCAGGTTACTTTCTAACATTAAATCTTAGAAAACAATGAAAAAATCACTTATATTGGGTGCTGTAGTTCTCGTTGGTGCATCACTGACAGGTTGCGACCACTTCCTTGACGAGAACCGCTACCCGCTCTCACAACAGACCAATAACCCTGCTTATTGGAGCAGCGCTGACAATGTGCAGACGCAGATCAATTACTTTTACAATGACTTCCTGGGATACGGTAACGGCACAGGTTCGGGTAACTTCTACTTCAAGTGGACTACCGATGACCAGTGCGGCCGCACATCGTTTGCCAACTGGATCAACCTGAACACCTCCCCTACCCAGAGCAGCTGGAAAGCCTCATACACTGAGATACGTCGCGCGAACACCATCATCAAGAACGTAGAGACATCCTCGCTCACAGCTGCCGAAAAGGAGAACTTCATAGGCATCGCACGTCTCTACCGTGCCCGTCAATACCATGACCTGGTGCGTAAATTCGGTGATGTGCCTTTGATCGAGGCAACCCTTGATCCGGCCGATGATGAGCTTCTGTACATGCCCCGTACCAACCGCAACACGGTGATGGATTATGTATTGGAAGATCTCAACTACGCTTGCTCAAACATCGCAACCGTCGCTAACAAGATCACATTCTCGAAAGATCTTGCATATGCGATGAAAGCAGAGATCTGCCTCTATGAAGGTTCAATGGCCAAGTATCATCAGAGCAATACAGAACGTGCCAACAAATTCTTCACCGAAGCAGTGAATGCAGGCGAAGCTATCGCAAGCAAATATCCGATCGTAGACGACTACACCTCTATCTACAAATCACTCCGCTTAGCAGGTGGCGGCTACAACGGAATCACTAACAACAGCGAGATAATCTTCTGCAAGACCTATGAGGAATCGGTGCTGATGCACTCCACCATGGACTACAGCTGCGCTTCCGACGGTATCGCAGGCATAACCCGCGACGCTTTCGACAGTTTCCTCGGTCTTGATGGCAAACTGCCCACCGATGACAAGGGTATCCTTGCTGCCGACGGCAAGTCCATCTCAATCCAGAATCTGCTTGACGTGCGTGACCAACGCCTGGCCATGACAACATATCCCGGCCTTGCATTCACCGGCTTCACATATTCGGGCCCCAACACCGCCCCAATGTGGTCAAAGACCGGATACGCCGTATCAAAGTATGACAACTTCACTTTCTCCAACTCCGACGCGACCTCCGCCAACCGCGGTTGGACCTGCGCTCCCCTCTACTGGGGCGCACGCCTCTACCTCGCAATCCTCGAGGCAAAGGCTGAACTCGGAACAATCAATGACACAGACCTCCAGAAGTACATGAAGCCCCTGTGGGATCGCGCCGGATTCACCGTAGCCCCCACCTTGGCAGTGCTCAACGCAGTCAATGACCCCGCCAACGATGTCAATGTATCAGGCCTTATCTGGGAAATCCGCCGCTGCCGCCGCTGTGAGCTCATGATGGATGATGACATCCGTTACTGGGATCTTGTTCGCTGGCGCATGCTCGACCACATGGACACCACCAAGTACCCCAAGATCGTTCAAGGTGCCAACGTGTCTATGGTTCCCGCCGACCAATATCCCAGCGAAGTATCAGCCGCTGACCGCAACTACCTTGATTGCTCATACGGCGAAACCCGTATCTTCAACGAGCGTCAGTATCTCTATCCGGTTCCCACCGAGCAGATTGATCTCTACAACCAGCATGGTGTGAAACTGACACAGAACCCCGGTTGGTAAAAAAACAACACAACATACACGTCTCAAGCCCCCGAGCCACACAAAGGCCCGGGGGCTTTTTTTACACAGCGGCGTTTGTTTTTTTACGGATTATTTGTAAATTTGCCGACAACTTGACATTTTTGACTATGAAACGAATAATTATATCTCTTTTTATGACAATGGCAGCGCTACTGCAGTGCCGCGCCGCCGATGGCGATCTTTTTCCCTACCCCGTGCCTCCTGAAGACATGACCATCCTCGGCGACCGCTGTGACTATCTGGTAAGCCATTTTTGGGATCGCTGCGACTTCAAGTCGGCATTCTCAAAAACAGAAGCGCTCAACAACACATTCGGCGACTGGGTATCTTTCATGCCTTACGCTTCAGCCGACACCGTGCATGCGGCTATCGACCGGTTGCTCGACAAAGTAAAAAAGTCAGGGCCACACACCTTAGGGCTCGCCCGCATGGCAGAAGGATGGACCCATAGCGACACCACCGCCCTCTACAGCGAAGAGATATATTATCCATTTGCCCGCGCTGCCGCCGAGCACAAGAAAATATCCAATGCCGACAAAGCCCGCTTCATATCGCATATGCGCATCATGGATAACACACGCGTGGGCGACAAGGTACAGCATCTGGAATATGTGACTTTCGACGGCCAACAACACACACTCGACGAAACCACAACCCAGATAATCGTCATATTCTTCAACGACCACGAATGCGATGCCTGCGCTTTGGCACGCATACGCCTGTCGGCTGACATCAATGCCTCGGCACTGATGAGGGCCGGGCTGCTCACCGTGATGTCGATCGAACCTGCCGAGATGAATGACGAATGGCGCGTTGCCGTGGCCGGGTATCCAGCCGATTGGATCAACGGAGTAAGCGAAGACGCTGACGAATACTTTGCACTGCGCACTTCCCCGTCGTTTCTGCTGCTTGACGGCCGCCACCGCGTATTGGCCAAAGATTTCGACATCGAGGGACTGCTTGCAGCTTTAGCCACATTACGCACCAACACAGGCATCTGATGAGGGTTGCCGCATTGATTTCGGGTGGCGTTGACTCGGCTGTGGCAGTACACAGGTTGGTGGAACAAGGCCATGACGTGCACCTCTTCTACATACGCATAGGCCGTGATGACGGCTTGGGCGACTGCTCATATGAGGAAGACATTGAAATGTGCAGGCTGATAGCCTCACGCTACGGGTTGCCCCTTGACATCGTGCCACTGCACGATGAATATTGGGACCATGTGATGAGATATGCCCTTGAAACAGTAAAGGCAGGCCGGACTCCCAACCCCGACATGATGTGCAATCTGGTGATAAAGTTCGGATTCTTTGAAGATCGTTGGGGTAAGGATTTCGACATTACGGCCAGTGGCCACTATGCCTCCACGGAGATTGACGGCGACGGGTATAAATGGCTCACCACAGCTGTTGACCCTGTAAAAGACCAAACCGACTTTCTTGCCCGTATCACATATCCACAGCTCAAGCATATCATATTCCCTATCGGCGACCTTCCCAAGAGCGAGGTGCGCCGCATAGCACTCGAGACACGCATGCCTAATGCGCAACGACGCGACAGCCAGGGCATATGCTTCTTAGGCAAAATAAATTACAACGACTTCCTGCGCCGCCACCTCGGCGAAAAGCCCGGTCCAATTGTGGAACTCGAGACTGGCCGTGTGTTAGGACAACACCGTGGCTTCTGGTTCCACACCATAGGCCAGCGCAAAGGGTTGGGACTAAGCGGCGGTCCATGGTTTGTAGTGCGCAAAGACGTTGATAACAATGTTATATATGTATCAGGCGGCTACGACACAGAACGCCAATACGGTCATATACTGCCTCTCGCCGAGACACGGTTCATAACCCTTGACCCATGGGAAGGTCGCACATGCGACAATGTGCCTGTAACATTCAAGAACCGCCATATGCCCGAATTCCTGCCCGGAAGACTCACCCGTGGTGAAACACCGGGTGAATACGTAATCGAAACCGACCGTAAGGTGCAAGGGATCGCGCCAGGGCAGTTCGCCGTCATCTATGACGAGACATCACACCGCTGCCTGGCCAGCGGCGTCATAACCGCATCTCCCGGACAAGCATAACACAATCTCTAATGGAAGACAGAGTAAAACTTAAGGTCCTGGGCATCTCTTATACACAATTACAGAGCGGCGCGTTTGCCCTTCTGCTTGCTCAGGATAAAGGCCCCTACCGCATACCGGTGGTTATCGGAGCAGCCGAGGCTCAGGCCATAGCAATAAAGATGGAAGGCATCACACCGCCGAGACCTCTGACCCATGACCTCTTCGTATCGTTCGCCCAGGCATTCGGTGTGCGGCTGCAGGAGGTGTTCATATATAAATTCGAAGACGGAATATTCTCGTCGGAGCTCACGTTCACCGACGGCGAACGCCAGATAGTGCTGGATGCCCGCACCTCCGATGCCATTGCCATAGCCATGAGATGCAAGGCCCCCATATGGACTACCTCCGCAATCCTGCACGAGACCGGATTCATTATCGACAATGACCCAGCAGCCCCCGCCACAGCCATAAAACCTGACCACCCGCAGTCCGATGATGACTCCCCGGCAGAACCACGCCTTGAAAATCTCGCAGTAGAGGAACTCCGGAAGATGCTCGCGCGTCTTGTCGAAGAAGAAAAATATGAAGAAGCCTCACGTGTGAGTGAAATCATAAAGCGCAAAACTGCCAAATGACAACCAAACCATAAATCTAACGTTTACAATACTAAAATCACAATACTATGAATAGTCTTAAAGCGCGCCTGTCGGCGCTGAGCTTCCTGGAATTCGCCGTGTGGGGTTCCTATCTTGTCTCTCTGGGCCTTTTCTTGGGTTCGGTAGGCCTTGGTGATTACGTCTTCTGGTTCTATACGGTCCAGGGACTCGTATCCTTGTTCATGCCCGGCCTGGTGGGAGTGATCGCCGACCGTTTTATTCCGGCGCAGAAAATGCTGAGCCTGTGCCAGGTGCTCGCCGGAGCTTTCATGATAGCTGCCGGATGGTATGCCATGGATGCCGGCAGTGACATACAGTTCGGTCCTTTGTTTACCCTTTACACAATATCCGTAGCATTTTATATGCCAACTATCGGCCTTAACAATTCGGTAGCATTCAACGCCCTTAGCAAAGCCGGACTTGACACAGTGAAAGACTTCCCTCCAATACGAGTTTTCGGGACAGTAGGTTTCATTGTAGCCGAATTATTCGTCAACTTTATCAAAATAGACGGCACCGCGATACAAAGCTCATACACCCAGATGTTTACCAGCGGCATCCTGTCATTGGCCATGGCTGTCTATGCGCTCACGATGCCTGACTGTGGTGTAAACCGCAGTGCCAAAGCATCAATCTCAGATGCCCTCGGCCTCTCGGCATTCAAACTGTTCAAACGCAAGGAAATGGCCATATTCTTTGTATTCAGCATGCTTTTAGGAGTGTCGCTGCAGATCACCAACAGTTACGGCACAATGTTCATCGAGCACTTCAGCAAAGTAGAACAGTACGCCAATGACTTCTTTGCTTCCAACCCAACTTTCCTCATATCAATATCACAGTGCAGCGAGGCTCTGTGCATTCTGCTCATACCGATGTGCCTGAAACGTTTCGGAATAAAAGGTGTGATGCTGATGGCAATGTTTGCCTGGGTTGCCCGCTTCGGGCTCTTCGGCCTTGGCAACACCTCACCTTCAGGCGTGTGGATGCTAATGCTTTCATGCATAGTTTACGGTGTGGCATTCGATTTCTTCAATGTATCAGGCGGCCTTTACGTCGACAAACAGACCTCTCCCGAACTGCGTTCCTCGGCTCAAGGCCTGTTCATGATCATGACCAATGGCATCGGTGCTTCGGTAGGCACATTCCTGGCCGGCACATTAGTCGTAAACAAAGAAGTGATGGTGCCGGGACTCGACGCTGTGCAACAGCTTGACGGATGGCGCACATCATGGTATATTTTCGCGGCCTACGCACTGATCGTAGGTGTGCTGTTCTTCTTTATCTTTAAAGACAAAGACCACAACGCCACCGCAAAGCAGATTGATCAAGCCGAAGAAATACCGACGACCGACATATGATACGCTTCTACGCCCCTGACATACTCACCACCGGATCACTGCCTGAAAGTGATTCCGCACACTGCGTGCGCGTCTTACGCATGCACAGCGGCGATGCCGTGGAAGTTGTCGACGGCCGCGGAAACCTATATCATTGCCGGCTTGCCGAAGCCTCGGCGCGCTGCGCTACCGTTGAAATCACCGGCAGCGAGAAACTGCCGCGCGTGTGGAAATCATCAGTGACCATAGCAGTTGCCCCTACAAAAAATGCCGACCGTATAGAATGGCTTGTGGAAAAACTCGTGGAAATAGGGGTTGACCGCATAGTACCGTTGCGCTGCCGTCACAGCGAACGCAAAAACCTGAACGTAGAGCGCCTGAGAAAGATCGCCGTCTCGGCTATGAAACAGTCGCTTAAAGCAGTGCTTCCGGTTGTTGAAGACATGACACCGTTCAACGATTACATGCTTTCAGAGTCAGCTCCGGGGCGATTCATAGCATACTGTGACCCAACAATAGAACGACGGCTCCTTGCACGCGAATATCAACCCGGTATCGACACGGCGATTCTCATTGGCCCCGAAGGAGACTTCTCTCACGAAGAAATCACCGGAGCTCTTGAGGCAGGATGGCGCCCCGTGACCTTGGGCGACAATCGCCTGCGCACAGAAACCGCCGCTTTGGTGGCCTGCGACACATGCCACATAATAAGCCAATATGCCAATAATGAACACAATTGAATATCTTAAAAGCTCAACAAGCGACAACTTCTTCCTCCTCGCAGGTCCATGTGTGATTGAAGGGCGCGACATGGCCATAGACATTGCCCGCACCATAGCTCCAATATGCCGCGACCTCAACATACCCTATGTATTTAAAGGATCATACCGTAAAGCCAACCGCTCACGTCTTGATTCATTCACCGGAATAGGAGATCTGGAGGCCCTGCGCATCCTTGCAGAAGCAGGCTCGGCCGCGGGAGTGCCCACGGTAACCGACATACACGCCGCTGATGAGGCCCGCATGGCTGCTGACTTTGCAGACATTTTGCAGATTCCGGCTTTCTTGTGCCGCCAAACTGACCTGCTCGTAGCCGCAGCAGCCACCGGCAAAGCCGTCAACATCAAGAAAGGCCAGTTCCTGGCACCCGAATCAATGCGATTCGCCGTAGACAAGGTGCGCGAGAGCGGCAACGACAACGTGATGGTCACCGACCGAGGCACATGCTTCGGATATGGAGACCTTATTGTTGACTTCCGTGGCATACCTACCATGCGACATCAATGCCACTGCCCTGTGATAATGGATGTGACACACTCGCTGCAACAGCCCAATACTGCCGGCGGAGTCACAGGCGGCCGCCCCGACATGATTGAGACTATAGCCAGGGCTGCCATCGCCACAGGTGCCGACGGCCTGTTCATAGAGACTCATCCCGATCCATCAAAAGCTCTGAGCGACGGCGCTAACATGTTGCAGCTCGACCTGCTGCCGGAATTGCTTGAACGCCTTACCACACTGCGCATGACAATCAATAAATTCTGAACGACCGGAACAAGTGCCAAGTTTCAAGAGTTTTTCGGCTGTCACGAATAATATATGGCAGATTTTTGCTAAATTTGCAGGTTAAATGAAAAAACTAACACAACATATACAATGTTCAGAACAAATACATGTGGTGAGCTCAGGCTCAGCGACGCCGGCCGCGAGGTAACCCTCGCCGGCTGGGTACAGCGCGTGCGCAAGATGGGAGGTATGACTTTCCTCGACCTGCGTGACCGCTACGGCATCACACAGGTGGTATTCAACGACTCTGACGATGCTTCCCTTAATACAGCTGCCAATCACCTTGGCCGCGAGTTTGTGGTACAGGTAACCGGCAAAGTTGCTGAACGCACAGCCAAGAATCCCAACCTACCCACAGGCGATATCGAAATCCTCGCCAGCGGCCTCAAAGTACTTAATCAGAGCGAAGTCCCCCCGTTCACCATAGAAGATGAAAGCGACGGAGGTGACGATCTGCGCATGCGTTACCGCTACCTCGACCTGCGCCGCAATCCCGTGCGCCGCAATCTTGAATTGCGTCACCGCATGACCATGGAAGTTCGCCGCTACCTTGATTCAAAAGGATTCCTCGAGATAGAAACACCCATGCTCGTAGGCTCTACACCTGAGGGAGCTCGCGACTTCATAGTGCCTTCGCGCATGAATCCAGGCCAGTTCTATGCCCTGCCTCAGTCGCCCCAGACCCTCAAGCAGCTGCTCATGGTATCAGGCATGGATCGTTACTTCCAGATTGTAAAATGCTTCCGCGACGAAGACCTGCGTGCTGACCGTCAACCCGAATTTACCCAGATTGACTGCGAGATGAGTTTCGTTGAACAGGATGACATCATAAATCTATTCGAAGGGATGGCCAAGCACCTGTTCAAAGAGATACGTGGCGTGGAACTCACAGAGCCTTTCCAACGCATGCCATGGGC
Source organism: Odoribacter sp. (assembly GCA_023663145.1). Lineage (GTDB taxonomy): Bacteria > Bacteroidota > Bacteroidia > Bacteroidales > Muribaculaceae > CAG-873. The sequence continues at coordinate 32,371 of JAMPHZ010000011.1, read as the reverse complement.
AGATGCCATGAAGTATTACGGATCAGACAAACCTGACCTGCGTTTCGGCATGAGATTCGTTGAACTCATGGATGTCCTCAAAGGTCACGGATTCAGTGTATTTGACAATGCAGAATATATCGGCGGCATCTGCGCACCGGGCGCCGCTTCATACACCCGCAAACAACTTGATCAACTCACCGAATTCGTAAAACGCCCTCAGATCGGCGCAAAAGGCCTCGTATATGCCCGTGTAGGCGAAGACGGCACCGTAAAATCATCAGTCGACAAGTTCTACACCCAGGATGTACTGCGCCAGATGGCCGACGCCATGGATGCGAAACCCGGTGATCTTATTCTTATCATCTGCGGCGATGATGCAATGAAAGCCCGCAAACAACTGTGCGAGTTACGACTTGAGATGGGTCGCCAACTGGGGCTGCGCGATAAAGACAAGTTCGCATGCCTGTGGGTTGTTGACTTCCCCATGTTTGAATGGAGCGACGAAGAACAGCGCCTGATGGCTATGCACCATCCGTTCACCCATCCCAAAGACGAAGATATTCCCTTGCTCGACTCAAATCCCGAAGCCGTGCGCGCCGATGCCTATGACATGGTGATCAACGGCGTGGAAGTCGGTGGTGGATCAATACGTATCCACGACAGCGAGTTACAAGCCAAGATGTTTGAGATTCTCGGATTCACTCCTGAACGTGCACAAGAGCAATTCGGCTTCCTGATGAACGCATTCAAATACGGCGCGCCCCCTCATGGCGGCCTCGCCTATGGTCTTGACCGCTGGGTGTCGCTGTTCGCCGGACTTGACTCAATACGTGATTGTATCGCATTCCCCAAGAACAACTCAGGCCGCGATGTAATGCTTGACGCACCCGCCCCTGTAGATGCCAAGCAACTCGACGAACTCCAACTCGAAATCGCTCCTGCTGATAAGAAATGAACACTGGCCGCGACATATCCGCGGTGCCATCGCGCGCCATGATAATGGAAGCGGTTGCCGCCGCTGCGCCGTTGTCGTTCCAGGAATCATGGGATAACAGCGGCCTGCAGGTAGGCGAGCCCGACATACCATGCTCAGGAGTGCTTCTGGCTCTTGATCCCACCCCCGAGGTTATTGACGAAGCAATAGCCCGGGGCTGCAATTTGGTCATTACACATCACCCGTTGTTATTCAAAGGACTAAAACGCATAAGTGGAGAAACCAATGTGGAACGGGCTGTCATCAAAGCGCTGCGCGGAGGAGTTGCCGTATATTCATCGCATACTGCTCTTGACTCCGCACCCGGAGGTCTCTCTCACCGCATGGCATCCATGATAGGTGCGACTGTCATTGCTCCGCTTGCGCCGGCCAACGATGGCGCCGGCCTGGGAGTCGTGGCACATTTAGGGCAGCCGATAAACACGGATGAATTTATCACCCGCGTAAAAAATGCTTTCGGCAACCATCCGTTCAGATGTTCGCGTGCGACTGACAAGATGATAAGCACCGTTGCACTGTGCGGCGGGTCAGGCGGCGAATTTATACCCGCCGCAATAGCGGCAGGCGCGCAGGCCTATATCACCGCCGACGTGCGCTACCATGATTTCGTTGACCACGGAAAATCAATTTTAATCACCGATATTGGTCATTTTGAAAGCGAATCATGCGCTAAAGACATTTTTTATCACGTTATTACGAAAAAATTTCCTAACTTTGCAGTCTATTATTCAGAGTTAGAAACCAATCCGATAAACTACTTATAACCGCCATGGCTGTAGACAAGAAAACAGAACAGACAACATCGGTTGAAACCCGTCTAAAATCGCTCTATGAGCTCCAGACCATCCTGAGCGAAATCGACCGCATCAAAACAATACGCGGCGAACTCCCTCTCGAAGTAAAGGATCTCGAAGACCAGATCGCCGGCCTTCACACCCGCCTTGACAATTACTCACGCGAAATCGCCGAACTTGAAAGCGCCGTAAAGGCTGAAAAAGAGAAAATCTTAAATTGCCAGGGACTCATCGAGCGCTACAACCAACAGATGGATAATGTGCGCAATAACCGCGAATACGACCTATTGCACAAGGAAGTAGAATTCCAGTCACTTGAAATCGAACTTGCCCAAAAGCATATCAATGACCATTCACGCGCCATTGAAAACCGCATGCAGGACATCGATGCCACCCGCGGACGTCTGGAAGATCTCGAACACATTTTAGGTGAAAAGCGCGACGAGCTTGACGAAATCGTAGGCGAAACACGTCAGGAGGAAGAAGCTCTGCGCGGCAAAGCAAAACAAATAGAGGAAAAAATTGACGAACGCACCCTTGCCGCATTCAAGCGCATCCGCAAGAACGCCCGCAACGGTCTCGGCATCGTATACGTGCAGCGCGACGCCTGCGGCGGTTGCTTCAACCGCATACCGCCTCAGAAGCAGATGGAGATACGCATGCACAAAAAAGTTATCGTGTGCGAATATTGCGGCCGCATCATGATTGATCCCATGCTCGCAGGAGTAGAAGAATCAGCCAACTGATAAGCATTAATTACACATATATAATATACCGGGGCACCATGGTGCCCCGGTATATTATATATGTGTAAAAGTATATCACTTTCTATCCCTACTGAACAGAGCCTTTACTTTCGCAGGAGAAGCCCCCAGCGATATGGCGCGACGGCCATCGGCGCGGGCGTCATCAAGGCGGTATGTATCACGGTTAAGCCATGCACGGTAATAATACAATTCACCGTCAGCAGGATATTTTTCAAGAGCGACATGCAGGATAGCCGAAGCCTCTGTAAAATCCTGCATTGCCAGATAGCATCCTGCAAGCGATGCATAATACTCGGCCTGCGGATCCTCCTCGATAAGTTGTTTCAGATATGGCACAGCATCTCGCTCGCGACCGGTCAACGAATAAAGTGTGCTGAGTGCGATGGCCGTATCGGCTGTATACGGCGCTACATCAAGCAACACTTTAAAATCAGCCTCAGCAACGGCACGATTTCCACCATATAGAGCCATCATCCCATGATAAAAACGCGCCTCAGTACTTAGGGAGTCAACATGCAGCGCTGCATCAAAATCATCAAACGCATCTAAATCAAGATTCATCTTAAGGCGTTGACGTCCGCGGCCCACAAGACTCAACAACATATTGGGAGCCATTGCCAAGGAATTATCATAAGCTTGAAGAGAAAGAGAATCATTCCCTACGCATCCATAGCAAGCACCTAAATTATAATAAACCAAAGCATTCGACGGATTATCTGGCCCGACAATCAATACATCATTCAGTCTGGCAATCGCTTCAGGCCAGTCTTCGGCGGCGATCGCCCGGTCAGCCTCGCCCATCAACAAAAAGTAGGGGTTTTCATCAGTAATTGAATCGACCGGCATCTGCGCTACTGCCGCCAAGGGGTAAATAAAGAATAAAAATAATACCGATAATTTATTCATGCAGGTAGATGTTTGAGCACGACAAAGTTATAAATTTTTGTCCTAAAAGTGTAGATAAAAAGAACTAAAAAAGGTTGGGACATTAAAAAATAAATGCTAAATTTGCAACATGAAAACGTTGATACGACATATAGAATACCTGCTGCAACATCATGACTGTGTGATAATTCCGGGCCTTGGAGCTATCCTTTGCCATGGTGAGTCGGCATCGTTCACCAGCCAAGGATGCTGGTTACCGCCGCAGCGTGTACTGTCGTTCAACCCGGCTCTTGACCGCACCGACGGACTATTGGCCTCATCTTTGTCACGCCGCGACAGCATATCCATAGATACAGCAAGCACACGTGTAGCTACTGCCGCCGCAGAAATGCGCCGCACACTATCAGAGACTGGCTCGCTTGAATTAGGACTTGCAGGCCAACTCACACTAAGCGCCGAAGGATTCATCACTTATGAGCCGGGTAACACCGCCTTGCTGTCACCGGCAACCATGTGGTTACCCGAGTTCAAGCTAACTCCTGTAGCAAAAGCTTCCCAACTTGCACGCCGCATCGAAGGCGAGGAAATGCGCCGGTCATCAGTACGCCGCATAGCACGTCGAGCCGGTATTGCAGCAGCGTCAATTGCCGCTGTATTTACATTAGGGATTGCAATAAAGAACTCTCTGCCTGAAGCTGCCGGCAAGCAGTATGCATCAGTTGCCCCGGTCACCACCTCGCGGTCCATCGCCCCTGTCCCAGGTGAGTCTCAATCATCATTAGTGCTTGTAATAAAGCATTTTGACGATTCATCTATACCCGTAGAAGAAGCATGTGAATCCGAGGCTCCATTAAACCATGTGACTGCTGCTGATGTAAACACTAAACAAACAGCTGCACGCCCAATGCGCGTTGACAACTCTGATCCATATATACTTGTAGTAGCCTCAGTGTCATCGCAATCCGAGGCAGATAAGTTTGTAAAGAAAAATAGCCCGTTTAATTTGGGCGTACTCAACGAAGGCGGCCGTATACGCGTCTTTGCCGCATCGGGCAACAATGCCGCAGCCGTGCAAGCTGCAAAAACCGGTGATATCGCCGAGCGCTTTCCTGATGCATGGGTATGCCGCAGATAGCCATCCCCAAACATGGAATCCCTACACGACCTACTTATCAGGCGTCACTCGATACGCCGTTATACCGATGAAGAAATAAGTGCAGAAGATGTAAAGACAATTCTTGAAGCTGCTCTTCTTGCGCCATCGTCAAAAAGCAAACGCCCGTGGCAGTTTGTGCTCGTTGACGACAAAAACATGCTTGACCGCCTTGCAGAATGCAAAGCCAACGGCACACGCCCCATATCGTCATGCGCTTTGGCTATCGTAGTGACTGCCTCTCCGGAAGACACCGATATGTACATTGAGGACATGAGCATCGCAGCTGCATATATGCAGCTGCAGGCTACGGCATTAGGACTGGGAGCATGTTGGATACAGGTGCGCGGCCGATTCACTGCCGACGGCGAAGATGCCGAGGATATAGTACGCGATCTGCTTGACATTCCCCATAACATGCTTGTAGAATGTATTATCACTGTAGGCCATCCCGACGAAGAAAGACGCCCCGTTGATCCATCCAAGCTACTGTGGGAGAAGGTACATATTGAAAAATGGAAGCTAACCGACACCGAGGCTTGAGAATATCAGTAATCGGAGCCGGCAACGTTGCCACGCATCTTGCCAAAGCATTCCATACATCAGGCGCAGAAATAGCTACAGTTGCTGCCCGCACTATGGAATCAGCACGAATGCTTGCCACACAGACAAGTGCCCGGGCTGTAACAGTCAAAGACTCTGATGCTGATGTAGACTTCATTATCATAGCCGTAAGCGACAAGGCTGTTGCCGAGGTAGCGCCGTTGATACCTCATAGTCGCGCCATTGTAGTGCATACATCCGGAAGTGTACCGTTAGAGGTCCTCACATCCAACGGGCTGAACGGCGGTGTTCTATACCCGTTGCAAACGTTTTCACGTGACGTACCGGTAAAACTATCAGAAGTACCGTTCTTCACTGAAGCTATCAATCCTGAGGTGCTCGCGCAGATTGACATTTTGGCCCGGACCATAAGCAATCACATATATCATGCCGACTCCGTAAAGCGACGCTCGCTGCACGTAGCCGGAGTGCTTACAAGCAACTTCCCGGTTTATCTGCTTGAGGTAGCGCAACGGGTACTCGAGAAAGCAGGATTCCCGCTTGATGTGGTTAAACCACTTGCCGAAGCAACATTGCACAAAGCATTTGCCGTAGGACCGCATGACGCCCTGACCGGCCCGGCCCGACGAGGCGACATCGAGGTCACACGCCTGCAAGCTCTCAGCCTTGAAGGCAATGACCGAATAATCTACGAAACCATTACAAACGCCATTTTAGACCATTACATACATTGAGCAAGTTCAGCTATCCATTAGAAAAAATCAAAGGAGTGGTATTCGATATTGACGGTGTACTATCACCTACCACAATTCCTCTTGGCGATGACGGCATACCCCGCCGCATGGCAAACCTTAAAGATGGTTATGCCATGGTGCAGGCAACCAAGCGCGGAATACATATAGCGATAATAACGGGAGCGGTAGCTCCCGGCTTGGCCGAGCGATTCGCATTGTGCGGTGTTACTGATTTCTACTCAGGCAAGCTCGAGAAACTCACGGTGCTCAAACAATGGATGGAAATACACGGACTGAAGCCTGATGAAGTGGCATATGCAGGTGACGATGTACCTGATGTGGAACCAATGCGATATGTGGGACTTGCCGTAGCACCGAGCGATGCTTCGCGCGATGCCATTGAAGCAGCGGATTATATAACAGATGCCGCAGGAGGATATGGCGTCGGGCGAGAACTACTTGAAGAGATTATGCGAGCCAAAGGAATATGGCCCGGAACAGAAATTGCATTCGGATAATGAAAAAACTCATTCTCGCCTCAGCATCACCGCGCCGACGTGAATTGCTGAAAATGATTGCGCCAGATGGCTTCGAGATAGCCTCCGGAATTGAAGTTGATGAAACATATCCGGCTGATATGGCAGCTGAGCAGGTGCCCGTATATCTGTCGGCACTGAAAGCCGAGGCATATAAAGGTTTTATAAAAACTGAAGACGACGTGCTGATTACAGCTGATACTGTTGTTATTATTGACGGTATTATCTTAGGCAAACCGGGCAACCGTGCAGAGGCTATCTCAATGCTCGAGCGCCTGGCCGGACGCGACCACACAGTAATCACGGGTGTCACTCTCACTACAGCAGAAAGTTCCCGGTCGTTTGACCAACACACCTCTGTCCATTTCGACACATTGGATCGTAAGAGCATAGAATATTATGTAGACAATTACGCGCCCTACGATAAAGCGGGCGCGTATGGTATACAGGAATGGATAGGCGCGGCTGCCATAAAAGGAATCGAGGGCAGTTTCTACAATGTAATGGGATTGCCCGTTCACCGGCTATTCATTGAACTTCAGAAGATATGATCAATCCCCAATGAGTTCGCGACGGAAAGCATATTTGGTCTTATGGCCAACTTGTTTGGTCTCAAATGTAAGAATATTTTTATTATCGCTGACTTCCACATCGTCAAGCATTGTAAACTCTGACAGTTTATTCTTGAAAGCAGCAGTGATCTGAACTTTCCATGCCTCGGCAGTAGCAGTAGTAAGTGAATCAAGCATTGGCTGCTGCAAGCCTGTGAGGACATTCTGTGAGAAAGTCACGCCATGAGGATCAACCACGACATTAACGGTAGACATATCAAATGCCAGTAAAAGTTCATCATCGTCATCAGAGGCCAGATTCCATGTGCCGCTAACCGATGCCGTAGCGGCAACACTCACTTCATAAGGTGAATCTATAGACATTGAATCACCCTGCACCGGCTGAGTAAGATCCATTGTCGCGGATATCATCACAGGTCCCGACGACTTGCTGTCGGCGCCTTGGGAAAAGTCGAATGTATATTCTGCCACAGCACGAGAAGCCGCCGGAACAGCATCCTGCATGGCTACAGGAGCGCTTGATGCCCATTGACCTAAGAAATCATTCCCGGAGCACGATGTCAAAGCACCGGCAGTCACCAGAGCCACAATAGCGATTTTGTTGATAGTCATGATAATCAGTTATAAATCAATAAATATAATAAACAGCAGAAGAGGCTTGAGATAATGTCATGCCCCACTTCATCTTAGAATCAAAACAAAAAAAGACACCTGATTGTTCAACGCTGCCACTGAGGAAGTGCAGTTGCTATAGCCTCACGAGTGCTGTCTATCAACGATAGCAGATCATGACCGTCGTCAGCCGGCATGATAGGATCATGAATAGTCAGTGTGATATGCCCGGGACGCGGGAGGCGCGCACTGCGCGGCATAACTTCATAAGCACCGGCAATAGTGACAGGTACTACCGGCAACTTAAATTCAGTGGCCAAGATATATGCCCCGCGCTTAAAACGTTTAAGTTTGCCGTCGGGAGTACGGGATCCCTCCGGAAACACAACCACCGACATGCCGCCCGCAAGACGTTTCTCGGCTGTCTCCATTGTTTCCTTTATGGCCTTTGGTGTAGTAGAATCAACATAAATATGGCCGGACAATCGGCACGAAAGTCCGACGAACGGTATTTTCTCAAGCGATTTTTTCATCATCCACCTGAAATTATGTCCCAAATAACCATATATTGAAAAAATATCATATGCCCCTTGATGATTAGCTACAAAAACATATGATTGACCTTTTGAGATTTTACTCCTGCCATGTACAGTAACCCGCACCCACGTCAAGATACAGAAAAGACGGGCCCACCACATGGGCAGATAATATCCCATCGAACGGCCAAGCCCGCAAAGCGTAAATAGAATTACCAACACAGCTGTCAATACCGTCACCACTAAAAGCACCGGTATCATAAAAAACACCTGATATATACGATATATGAACATCATGACACAAAGTTAACTATAAAAAAAGAACGCACGCCGTTAAATTTAATTAAAATATTTACCGGAATAAAATTTAGACAAACACATGCCTATAATCTCAAAAAAATGTCTAATTTTGTGTGTCATTACGACGATATAATTCAGACAACAATTTAATCAACCTATTTATTATGAGCAAGAAATTTATATGCACAGTATGCGGCTACGTACATGAAGGTGACGCGGCCCCCGAAAAATGCCCTCAATGCGGTGTTCCCGCCTCGAAATTCAAGGAAGTTGACGAGGCAGCAGCTCTGCAGTTTGTAACTGAGCATGAAATTGGCGTAGCTAAAGGATGCGATCAACAGATGATTGACGACCTCAACGCTCACTTTGCCGGCGAATGCAGCGAAGTAGGCCAATATCTGGCTATGTCACGTCAGGCTGACCGCGAAGGATATCCTGAAATCGCCGAGGCTTTCCGCCGCTATGCATGGGAAGAAGCAGAACATGCATCAAAATTCGCCGAACTGCTTGGTGACGTTGTATGGGACACCAAGACCAACCTCTACAAGCGCATGATGGCTGAGGCCGGTGCAAACGCCGACAAGATGCGTATTGCAAAACGTGCCAAAGAACTCAACCTCGATGCCATCCACGACACCGTGCATGAGATGGCCAAAGACGAAGCACGCCATGGCAAGGGCTTTGAAGGCCTTTACAACCGCTACTTCGGCAAATAACCCGAACTGTATAGCCACAAATATCACGCCCCGCTACCAATAAACCGGTAACGGGGCGTAACATTCAGGACATATTTTTATTGCATCACTGAGCCGTTATTTCTTTTACCCATCCGGCAATGCGACCGGCGCTTGCATCAGGATGATTAACCTCATCAAGAAGCAACCCCACAGCCTCACCGCCTTGGACAGGCACAGCCTTTGACGCATCAAACTCGTATGGATAAGTATTATAGGAACCCACCATGTCAGCGCCCGTATCTTTCATTTTATCATATATGATTCCTACGGCATCACAGAACGTATCACTCATAGACTCGTCACCGTCGCCGAAAACAGCCACTTTCTTACCTGTGAGATCAAGGGCCGAGGCTCCTTCGAGGAAGTCATAATAATCTTCCTGTAATTCACCGGCGCCATAAGTAGGGGAACCCATGATTATCATATCGTACTGTCCCAATGTATCGGGGGCTGTCTTTGCCACATTGTGAATATCCTCAGAACCTACGCCAAGTGTTTTGGCCAATTCAAGCGCCACACGCTCGGTGGTACCTGTACTTGAAGCAAAATATATACCGGTTTTCATAACATTTGTTTTCTGAATAAAACAAGCGCTGGGGCAGCCTTGTTCAAAATTCATGATAAACATCATTAAGGGTAACCTTTCTCATTATTTTTGTCTATATTTGCAAAAAAGAAAAGCAGTGACATGTCAAAAACCACGCTACGCAAAGAACTTGCAGCTATGAGCCATGAACAGCTTCAGGAAATGATTCTTGACGCTTATCAGGCTTCATCCGAATTCAAAGAATATTTTGAATTCTTTCTGAACCCGGATGTAAGACGGCTCCATGAAAAGTACATGAAAACGGTCAACAAAGAACTCATGCGTGTCAAATGGGGTTACCTCAAAGCTCGCGTCACTATAATAAAACGCGCCGTGAAATCCTTCATGGGATTCAAGGCCGGTGCTGAAGCTGACATAGCTTTTATGACAGATGTCCTTCGTCACCTGTGTGTAGCCGCCCGTTATTTCAACACATCTGACGCTCATGAGAATTATGCGGCTTTTCTCACAGGGCAGCTATTGGATTATGGCAATGCCAATATGATGGCCTCGGAAGTACTTTCCAAGATAAATGCACTGGCAACCGAGCCATCTGTACCTAAATACATGCGACACATAATTGAGGATACGATAGAAGAGCACCTTGAGGAGACTGAAACATTGCACAAATAAGGATTTTTTTTGTAACTTTGTGGCCGCTAATGAAGAAAGTATTACTCCTCTTGATATGGACAGTGGCAGCTGCCACTGTATACGGCGCCCACAAGACACAGCTGGCACCCGGCTACGCATGGCGCCTCGAGCCACCATTAGGGCTTCGCATACCGGCTACAATTGACACTATACCTTATGGTTATGCCCGTCGTTCAGTACCATCTGAAGTTTCTGACGCATGGGCCACCACAGGTAATCTCGGGGCACCGGGAATGAACATGATATGGAGCGAGCGCCCCGAAATGAGCGACTATTTTTTTCGTGATGCTTTCGAACATTGGTTGCCGACTTACAACAAGACTCGCTTCTATAATACCCGTATACCGATGACACTGCTCAGCTACAATACGGGCGGAGGCCGCGACAATGCTCAGGATCGCCTTCAGGCTACATTCTCGGGCAACATAAACCGCCGCGCTCAATTTGGGGCATTGCTTGATTATCTGTATTCAAAGGGTTCATACGCGAATCAGGCGGCTAAAGATCTGGCCTGGGGAGTGTCAGGTTCATATATTGGTGACCGCTATGAGATGCAAGCCTTTTTCTACCACTACAATCTTGTTAACAAAGAAAACGGCGGCATCACAGATCCTCTCTACATCACCGACCCCGCACTTGTGCAAGGCGGCGTTACAAGCGTGAACACGAAAACTATACCGACACGACTCAGTAATGCCCACACGCGAGTGTCGGGACAGCAGGCATATATGAACCATCGATACAAAGTAGGCTACTGGCATGAGGAATATGACTCCGTATATGTGGATTCTGTGATATCACGCACATATATACCTGTAACGTCATTTATCTGGACTTTCAACTATAATTCATCGAAACATCTGTTCCGGGACGCATCCTCGGGTGAGTTCAACAATTTTTTTGAGAATGTTTATCTCAATCCGACCTTGACCGATGACAAATCGTCGTATTTCAGTATCTCAAATACTTTCGGCATATCGTTGCTGGAAGGCTTTCACCGTTATGCAAAATTCGGATTGGCAGCATTCATCACCTATGACATTAACCGTTACAATCAACCTGCCGATACCCTTGACCGCACCGCCCTTGATCTCACCCCCTGGCCTGATGGGATCGGCCAGATAGCCCCACACGCCACCGAGCACAATATTTATGCTGGTGGACAGCTCACCAAACAACACGGGACTTTACTTACATATGCCGCTACTGCCCGTTTCGGAATAGCCGGCCGCGTGGCAGGTGACATCGACCTTAACGGCCACGTAAATACGCGTTTCCCACTTTTTGGTGATTCACTTGCCATCACAGGGCAAGCATCATTCACCAACAGAGCCGCACCATATTTCATGAACCACTATGTTTCAAATCACTTCATATGGCAAAATGACTTCGGCAAGGAAAGGCGCGTGACATTCGGTGGGATAGTCGATCTTGACCGCACCGATACCCATATACAGATTGAAGTCTCAAACGTGCAGAATCATCTGTTCTTCAACGAAGCCTGCATGGCAGCACAGCATGGTGGCAGCGTTCAGATATTCAGCGCACGCCTAATGCAGGGGATACATGCAGGTATTCTACATTGGGACAACAGCATAACATACCAAACTACCAGCAACGATGCTGTTATACCGCTACCGTCGCTTGCCGTATATTCCAACCTATACCTGAAATTCAGAATTGCCACACTGTTTGTGCAACTGGGGGTAGACTGTGATTATTACACACGCTATTACGCACCCAAGTACCAACCGGCGACAGCCTCTTTCGCAACTCAACGCGATGTAAAGATCGGCAACTATCCGTTCATGAACGTCTATGCCAATATGAAACTGAGCAAGGTACGTTTCTATGTGATGATGAGCCACGTGAATCAAGGATGGTTCAACCGCGAGTATTTCTCAATGCCAGATTATCCCCTTAACCCAAGGCGATTCCAGATAGGACTTTCGATAGACTTCGCCAACTGACACAACCTTTTGCTTCCGGCGGCGTTATTTCTACAAAACAAATATTGTCATGAAATACCCGTCAACAAAGAAAATAGTCAACCGTTTGGTCTCAAATTACCAACAGGCCGCCCGCGCCATCTCCAAAGCCGAGCGACGCAATGATGGCGAGATGTCATCATGGATGACGCCCGAATCATTCGAACAGACCGCAGAATCCATAGAATCGGCATATGAAAACGGAAATTTCGAAAATGTGAGTGACGAATCACAGCTACAGAAGCTTTTCGATAAGTTCGGTGCCGCCGACATATACCACCTTGCCGCATCATATTTCAACTCTACCGGTAAGATTCTAAATCTGCAATTCTGATTAATCATAATATTATCAAAGACACGTCAGGCGTCCCTTCACAGCGACGCCTGACGTAATTGTCTTAGTATGATTAGTTCAGCAGTTTGACGCGGAAAGCGCCTCGATTTGTATTAATTGTTACGCTGCAGTCTTTAAATTTCGTGACTTTCTTAAACTTCAGATCAACCCGGCCGGTTGACTCACTATCAAAGTCCACATTCACATTTTTGAAATCATATGTTTCCCCACAGGTGGTGAACGAGGCTCCTGTAATTTTCAGTCCTTCACCTCCGGTAAACGAAAGCCTTATGTTTGTCCCATCTGAATTGTTAAGACTCTCATAGCTGAACTGTGGCGATTTATGCGTGTAAACATCTACGACCGGAGGATCCGCATCCCTGTTTATACTCATTGATGCAATTAGATCAGGCGATATCACTCCTATATCATCGATTTCAACACCATCAAGACGAAATATTATTTTCTTGAGACTATTGACGGGCGCCACTACGGTATCCGGGGTAACAATTGTGACAGAAACCGCACTCTCATCAAACTCGTCAAGTGATGTCGGCTGCCCATTGACACTAACAGAATTCACACGACCGTTTACCGTCGAAAATTCCAGACTACGTGGCTCACTGTCGGTATTTTCGACCAAAACTAATGTTGAGTCACTCTTTATTGGCAAAATTGTCGTAACTTTGCTGTCAGCTGCGCCATCCGTCTCTTGGTGTAATGACGCGCTTCTGATAGCCCCCCTCACCGCAGGCGCCGTACATACGGCCAAGGCTAATGCCGCAGCAGGAGTCAGGGCCGCCACTGATGCCATGGCACCCCACTTTTGTTTCTTTTGATTGTTCATCATAGTAATTCTTTTTTTGAGTTTACTGTGGTTCAGGCTGTTGGCCAGCGACTGGAATCTCGGGCCAACAGCCTTCTTCATTAGCAAAAATTGATAATCACGTGCATCAATACCGGCAGCAAGCACACCGGAGTCAGCCTGGAACTCATGCACGCGACGTAGTTCAGAGCGCAAAATCCATATGGCAGGATTAAACCACTGCAACGCAATCATAAACTGCACTATAAGTAGATCGACCCAATGAGCTTGCCGCAAATGCTGTAACTCGTGAGATACAATAAGACGCAAGTCACATAAATCATCAGGCGTAATTAAAATATACCGGCACCAACTCAATGGGGCCATTGCCCGTGATGAATTTATGACCATACGCACCTTACCGAGCCTATGGCAACGTCCACCCCGCAACAGCACTGACAGACGGACAAACGACAACATCCACATAAACATTACCGCACATACTCCGGCAATATATGGAATATACATTCTGCTATAGTCAAAAGCAGCACTCATGTGTTCCGGAACTGACGGAGGCATATCAGATGGCAGCATCACCGCAGAGCCTTGTACGGATGTCATGACAAGTCGTGCAGGCTCAGGTGATTCACACATTACAACCGGGAAAGCTACCAACGGTAAAATGACAATACCCAACAATGAGACTCTGCATACCGTCGGACTCGCATAGGGCGCTACCACGAGTTTATAAATCCCGGTCATAATAAATGTGACCAAGGAGGCAAATATAGCAAACGACAATAGCTGAGTCATGATTTTTCCGGATTACGGTCTTCAATCATCCTGATAATATCGCGCAAGTCGTCGACCGATAGTTTTTCCTCCTCAATGAGGGCTGAAACCACCCCGGAATATGAATTATTAAAATAATCACGTATCACAGCCGAGAGCGAGCGTCGCCTGAAATCACGTATATCAGCCGTAGCAAAGAATTTATGGCCCTGCCCGTCGGCTTCGTGACTAACATATCCTTTGTCTTCAAGTATCCGCACCGTAGTGGCGACTGTATTATAATGAGGCATAGGCTCCGGATAGAACGGGAGCATGTCCTTTACTGCCATCTTACCATGCTGCCATAGCAGTTTCATGATAAATGCTTCCTTCTCAGTAAGAGCCTGTGGTTTTCTTCCTGCTTTCATAACTAATTTTTTAGTAGCTGGCGCAAAGTTAAAACTAAAAAATTAGTTTTGCAAGAAAAAAATTCATTTTATAAAAAAATATCCTCAATCGCAGTTAGTATTCCGGTATCATGCTTGCTATAGGACATAAAAAAGGCCTGCCGCGAGCTTTATTGCTCTCCCTGGCAGGCCTTGCAAGCTGAGATTCGGGAAATATTATTATTTGTGCTCGTAAAGCAGAGTCATCGACGGCTGATCGCACACTTCAGTGGGGCCGAAATACTGGATGGGACCGGGATAAACATAACATGTGTTCGTAGCCCAGTCATCACGCTGTGATGCAAATTTCAGGAAGGGCTTACCGTCAAGTTTCACAAGTGCCTTCTGGATAACAGGTTTGTCAGCTCCATTACGGTGCTCAATATTCATCATCATTGTGATAGGTATACCGCCGGCAACCCATTGCACGCTGGGCTTGGTAAGATTACGTATCGATGACATGTAACCGGTGACTCCGGCATTCATCAGACATGCGGCATTGAAGCCAAGAGCATAGCAATAGTCAGCGTCGAAGTTGGAGGGATCGGCGCAACGGCCTTCGTAGCCGAAGAAGTGATGGAGGGGTGAGAACTTACCTGTGTAGGAGCCTTCAGTTGCCATTGTCTTGAGACGGGCTGCGACCATCTCGCTAAGAAGTTTTTCTGTTTCGATCAGCGAGACCTGCACATTTCCGTGAGGATCACGGTCAAGCATAAGCTGACGGGCTACATTAGCAGGCAGGGAAGCCAGAGTGGCTGCATTCTCGGCGCTGATATGGCTCTTGATGTAGTCTTCGATATTTTCAGCAGCAACAGCAGCGGCTTCTTCGGTAGCGAGCACATTGTTGAGTTCGGCAATGAGCTTTTTGATAGCTGGAATAAACTCAATCAGACCCTCGGGAATGAGGACTGTGCCGAAGTTATTGCCATATTTTGCACGAGCGGCCACAATGTCGGCGATATAGTTAACCACATCCTGAAGGGTCATATTCTTAGCTTCGACTTCTTCAGAGATAATGCACACGTTAGGTTGGGTCTGGAGAGCGCATTCGAGAGCGATATGGCTTGCTGAACGACCCATAAGCTTGATAAAATGCCAGTATTTCTTAGCGGAGTTGCAGTCACGCTGAATGTTACCGATAACTTCGGAATAAACCTTGGTTGCGGTATCAAAACCGAACGAGGTTTCGATACATTCATTCTTGAGGTCACCGTCAATAGTTTTGGGACAACCGATCACCTGCACACCGGCGTTGATGCTCTTGTAATACTCAGCGAGCACAGCGGCGTTGGTGTTTGAATCATCGCCACCAATGATTACGATGGCCTTGATGTCAAGCTCCTTGATGATTTCGAGACCTTTATCGAACTGCTCTTTTGTCTCGAGCTTAGTACGTCCTGAGCCGATTATGTCAAAACCACCGGTATTGCGGTATTCATCAATAATAGCTGAAGTAAGCTCTATGTACTTATGGTCGACAAGACCGCCGGGGCCCATGAGGAAACCGAACAGACGGCTGTCGCGGTGGATTTTCTTGATACCGTCAAACAGACCGCTGATCACATTGTGACCGCCGGGAGCCTGACCACCTGACAGGATTACGCCCACATTTATGGGACGACCGGCAGCAGGGGTATTGTTCTTCTCGAACCTAAGTTCAGGGAGACCGTAGGTGTTGGGAAACAGTTGTTTGATTTCTTCCTGATTAGCCACCGAGTTGGTGGGCTTGCCCTCGACGGCCTTTACGGCGCCGGTGAGCACGATGGGGAGTTTTGGCTGATAAGCCGCGCGGGCTTTCTGCAGAGGACTCTTTTTCATTTATTCTGTGGGTTATGTTGCTTTAATTGAGTCAGAAAATACAGATGCAAAGTTCGGTATTTTTTTACAATTTTTGAAGATAGATGACTATCTTTTTTATCATTTATATGTGAAATTTACTTAATGTAGCTTACCATGGCAGTTATTGTATACTTATAAGGTGTGCCATAGTTGATTGTAGTCTGAAAACCTGTAGCGACACCGTCTTCGATAGTATATGAATATCGCCTGACAGTTTCCTCTCCTATGATCCCGCGACGCGCTCGGCTATCAACCGCATAAGGTGGCTGCACACCGAAGCAACCTACCTGAAACAATGCATCATACTGCGCATGGTAGGTAAACGGCACCACGACCTGACAATCTATTTTCTTATCAAGATAAGTATAGGTGTAGGTATATACCGGCCTTGACGATCCGTTACAATCAGTGTACTCCAAAAGCCGATCGCCATCCCATACAAGAGAGTCAACCCATCGCCATGGGTTATCCTGCGTATCATGAATTCCGTCCCATTGGGAACGGGCAATGGATGTAAGCCTTCCGCGGTTATCATATTCGTAAGAGAACATATAATTAACCTTACGCTTCAATTCACCGTTCACATATGTTGTCATGACTCCGGAAATCGAACGGACAAGGCCGCCCGACAGCGTTGCAGTTTCTTCATAAACTGCCCTTTGCCCGTTGCCGGCATCATCTACAGTTGAGATAGTGATGTGATTATCATCAGGATAAAGATAATTGCACGAAATCGAGCCGGCTCCGCTTGTATATGTTTCGGTAACGCTCTTCAGGCGTTCACGGCTGTCATATACGTATACCCTGCGCCCTGTATCAAGAGTGTTATCATTGAAAATATCAATTGAAGATATTCTTGCGGCCGGAGGCGCCGGCGACTCACCACCTGATGGTTCATCACCGGAACATCCGCTCAATGCTGTTTGAAAAGCCGCTAAAATGAGAAGAGAGGTAAAGAATTTCATAATCTTAAGATTTAATTTAAGGCTCATCATTCCCACTCGATAGTTGCCGGCGGTTTTGATGAGATGTCATATGTGACGCGGTTGACTCCCCGCACCTTGTTTATAATATCGTTCGATACCTTGGCGAGGAAATCATATGGGAGACGGGCCCAATCAGCTGTCATGGCATCGGTGGATGTCACAGCCCGTAACGCAACAGCGTTCTCATAGGTGCGTTCATCGCCCATAACTCCCACACTTTGAACAGGCAGGAGTATAACTCCGGCTTGCCATACCCCGTCATACAACCCGTTGTCAATAAGTCCACTGATAAAAATATCATCGGCCTCTTGAAGAATACGCACTTTCTCGGGAGTAATATCTCCAAGTATTCTTACCGCAAGACCGGGTCCGGGGAAAGGATGCCTTTTGATAAGATGGTCAGGCATTCCCAAGGCTCGCCCAACAGCACGCACCTCATCTTTGAAAAGCCACTGAAGTGGTTCACATAACTTCAGATTCATTTTCTCGGGGAGTCCACCCACATTGTGGTGACTCTTTATCGTAGTGCCGGTGATTGACAGAGACTCTATGCGGTCAGGATAAATGGTACCTTGCGCGAGCCATTTTACCCCATTGATCTTGCGGGCCTCCCTGTCAAAAACATCAATAAATCCTTTACCTATAATCTTGCGCTTGCGCTCTGGATCAGTCACTCCTGCGAGTTGTTCGAAAAACTCAGACGAGGCATCCACCCCTTTAACATTAAGCCCAAGGCATCGGTAATCGTCAAGCACCTTGCGGAACTCATCTTTACGTAACATCCCATGATCCACAAAGATACACGTGAGGCGATCTCCTATGGCCTTATTTACCAAAACCGCAGCCACTGACGAATCCACTCCTCCGCTCAGGCCGAGCACCACCTTGTCATCACCAAGCTGCTCCTTAAGTGCAGCAACGGTTGATTCAATATAGTTCTCAGCGCTCCAATCACCGTGCGAGCCACAGATATTATTGACAAAATTACGCAATAATGCTGTGCCGCAGGATGAGTGGAAAACCTCAGGATGGAACTGGACTCCCCACATCTGACGATCCTCCACACGGAAAGCCGCACAGGCTACGCTATCGGTAGAAGCTATTATTCTGAATCCCTGCGGTAGCGATGTAATTGTATCACCATGGCTCATCCACACGGTTTCTCCTGCAGAAATGTCTTTTAAAAGAGGGTCGGTCTGGTCAACAAACTCAAGTATAGCACGCCCATATTCACGCGAGGGCGCGCTCTCCACCACACCGCCGTTCTGATATGCCATCAGTTGTGCACCGTAACATATTCCCAATAAGGGATGGCGGTTGGCAATAGGTTCAAGCATGGTCTTGAAAGCCTTTTCATCGTAAACCGAGAACGGGCTGCCCGATACAATGACGCCGATAACATCGCTGTCATCGGCGGGATATTTGTTATAGGGCACTATTTCACAGTAAGTGTTTAGCTCACGTACGCGCCGGCCGATAAGCTGGGTGGTCTGCGAGCCGAAGTCGAGGATAATTATTTTCCGGGGCATATATTACTTTATAGTCTGATATGCGTGCAAAGTTACTAATTTTGCATCACAATACCAAGTTCCATGGCGTTTTTCGGCGTTTTTCAACACTTGACCATTGTCTTTACATTTTTTTGCTTAACTTTGCGAAAAATTGGAATGGCTATGAACGACTATATCGAAGCACGGATAGAATTAACGCCCTACCCCGGAGATGATGCCACCGACCTTCTGGCGGGTCTTCTTGGCGACATCGGTTTTGAAAGTTTTGTACCCGATGCAACCAACGGAAGCCTGACGGC
Organism: Odoribacter sp.; assembly: GCA_023663145.1. GTDB lineage: Bacteria > Bacteroidota > Bacteroidia > Bacteroidales > Muribaculaceae > CAG-873. The sequence goes on along the minus strand of JAMPHZ010000011.1, from coordinate 12,986 downwards.
ATATTGCCCCGCGGAGAGTTTTGACAGCAATAACTTCAAGGAAGTGCTTGAGGAATTTCCATTTAACGGCTGCACTCTTGCAGCTGAAACATCCTTGGTTGAAGGGCGCGATTGGAATGAGGAATGGGAAAAGAATTATTTCAAACCAATTGTAGTAGGAAACAGGTGCGTGGTACACAGCTCGTTCCACACTGACGTCCCTGTAGCTGAATACGATATAGTGATTGATCCCAAAATGGCATTCGGCACCGGACACCACGCCACGACATCTCTGATCCTTTCTCAGCTGCTCGATATGGAGCTCGAACAGAAATCAGTCATTGACATGGGTACAGGATCTGCCATTCTGGCAATTCTCTCAGCCATAAAGGGAGCCCACCCGGTGACAGGCATTGAGATTGATCCGTTTGCTTACGCGAATGCGATTGAGAATGTGGCCCTTAACAACCATTCTGAAATCACCTTGATCAATGGGGATGCCTCGGCACTTGACGATGTAAAGCCTGCCGATATTTTTTTAGCCAATATCAACCGCAATGTAATTACCGCCGACATATCGGCATATGCCTCACATCTGAAGCATGGCGGCATCATGCTGCTAAGCGGTTTTTACACTGATGATATACCTGTTGTAACCGAAGCTGCCGAAGCTGCCGGAATTATTGCAGACTCTTTCACCGAGCGTGACCATTGGGCATGCCTCAAACTTCACCGCCCATGCGCCGACTGATTTCAGCCTTGATGCTGATGATTGCAATGGGAGCATATGCTGCCAGCCCGACGGTATCTCATGAGAATGAAAAAATAAAGTTCACATGGGGTGCGGAATTTGGCAGCGCTATAGACATGAGCGGCAACGACATGTCGTCTATTGATTTTAACGCGGCTTTCGGCATGCGCCGTGGTTGGATAAAGTTTTTGGGTGCAGGCGTAGGAGCAGACATCATGGTAAGCAATTCATGCCGCACGTACCCGTTGTTCATTATATTCCAACCATCGTTGCCTAAAGTTTCAAACCTCGTTTTTCTTGACATACGAGGTGGTGCGGCGCTCAACTATCTGCCCGACAACATATCACAGACTACCGCATACGGTCACCTTTGCATAGGATTCAACCTGGCATCGGGTTCCAAATTCCGCAGCTATCTCATTGCAGGCTATGAATTTGTGGAGCGACGCAACGTGATCACTGAAACCAGAAGTTTACCTTTTCCATCCCTGCACAAAGCCGTTGTAAGACTCGGCATAGCATTCTGACCACGCTTCTTTGCCGCCCCTCAATCCTTTACATTGAATTGCCAAAGCATCGATGTATAACGGGATTTACCTCGTGTAGCCTTACCATATGCCACAGCTCTACGCGGGCATATATGGAAACATCGCAGACATAAAGCGCAATGATCACCCCAATGCGGGCGTCTATCACACATCGTTATATTACCAAGAGGGCACGCACGGGCACATATGGAACAGCCCACACAATCTTCTCCATAGCGGAAAGGTTCCGGTGACATGGCAAACCGTTTGAACCATGGATACACTATTGCCGATTTCACCCACGCCCAACTGCCATGAACAGTATGATCTCCCTCAGCCAGGTCGTGGCCTATCTGCCCTGCGATAAAATTCACCCGGGACTCAGATGCCGCGATCTTGGACTCTGCAACTTCATTGGAATCGGTATCAAATCCTTTCATCAGTACATATGTATTGGGCATCTGCACCGAGAAGGCAGCCCTTGCAGTACAACCTGACTTCTCAATCATGCGCCGCCATTGACGAGCCGTAAGGCCACAGTCATCACCGCATGTCATAACAGCATAATGAAGCCCCGAATCATTTAGCACCGGCTGCCATTTCCCAATCCACTCCACAACCACCGGAGGCACGCCCCATGAATACACCGGGAACACCCATATGACTGGCTCACCGGGATCAGGCTGTACAATATCGGGATATTGTACAAGGCGGTCTTTAAGGCAAGCCTGCGAGGCGAGCCTGCGGGCCACAAACAGGCTATTACCCGTGCCGGAGAAAACTACAATCATTTAACTCGCCGTATAACTACCTTAGTAGCGCCAAATCCATATTCTCTGAATGATGCGTCGCTCACATCATGGCCTTTGTAACGATGATTAAGTTCTTTCATCAAAGCCTGACGCAGGACACCTTCTCCCTTACCGTGGATAAAAATTATCTCACGGCCCGGATAACGCAGATTCTCATCCATCACGCGACGGAATGTGTCAACCTGATAGTTGAGTATGTCAGCCTTTGAAAGCCCGGCTGTCGTATCAAGGAGCTCGGAAGCATGCAGATCTATTTCAAGCGGTTGTGAGGGGTCTACATCGGTTTTCCTAAACACCTTTCGGGGCGCACGGCGATCAATCGTCTGTTTCTCACGAAGACCTCGTGCAAGTTCATCAGCATCTACAGTTTTTATACGGCCCTGCACTCTGTCATCTTTTACAATATCGAGGGCAAGGACCTTGGAGTCAAAGTAAGGGTTCTCAACAAAACAATGCAGTCTCGCGAATTTCGTTGTGTCAAGGCGCTGTTCATAGGCCACAGGCTGCTTCAACACGTACGGAGCGGAAATTTTAAACGGCAATGCCTGCACTGCGATTCTCTTGATACCGGGAAGATCGGTCGTAGTCAGTTCGAATAAAAATTCCTGCATCTGAGCCTCAACAAGACCCCGATAACGCACTTCCCATTTTTCTGAAGAATCACGTGTGGCCACAATGATCCAAAGAGCGTAGTTTGAATCGTTAACCAGGTAAGCATCGAACGTGGTCTCGCTAAGACGACGCGAATCTGCCGGCTCAAAACCAAGCACTATGTTGAGTTTCTCACCCTCAGGCGTCTCAACTACAGGTGGCAATGCAGAAGTTACTGAAGGCGAATCATGTTTCTTTGGCGTGGCAGTAGCAGGAACCGCCGCCGGAGAGGGCATTTTTTTCTCTACTTTATAAAAAGAATCACCCTGGGCCACAACCACGCATTCGCGCAGCAACACAGGCGTTTCAAACCCGTCTTCGTCGACATATGCTATTTGACCTTCTACTCTTGTTACTTTCCCGCCCCCCACACTGTTCAGGAAGCGCACTGTATCTCCAACCTTTGCCTGCATTACTTCTTTTTTATGCAAAAGTACATAAAAAATTTGAGATAACATATCAGTCTGATAACAATATCCAACTTTCATTGGCGATAAATTGTTATCTTTGCAGAAAAATTATACAGTTATGAAAAAGAAAACCGTATGGCTATCTATAGTCTTCGCTATCATAGCCGTGGTAGGAATAACAGCACTGACCATTATGTCGGCCCGCTTCGACAAAGAGGTCGCCGTGAGGGTCAATATCCCCAAGGGTGCATCAAAGAGTGACGTAAAAGACTCACTGACCTGCCGCCTTGGCGACAATTACGGTTCGCTTGTATACCGGCTGTGGGCCTTGGCCTCCGGAGATCCCATGATTGCCCACGGGTCATATCTGATTGAGCCGGGGACAAGTGCACTGCGCACTGCAAATGACATATCAAAGGGACAACAGACACCTGTAAGAGTCACCCTTAACAATATGCGTACTCTCGATGACTTGACAAAGCGTCTTGGCTCAAAGATAGAAGCATCTCCATCTGAATTCAAGGAGGCTCTCACAAGACTGCTCGCTTCCGACGAAAAATATGGGAAACCCGAAGAATTTGCAGCAGCTTTTGTCCCAGACACTTACGAATTCTATTGGACCGATTCTCCTGAAACTGTCATTTCAAAACTTGTGGCCGAGCGCGACAATTTCTGGAACGAGGAGCGACTCGCCAAAGCCGCCCGCTTGGGATTATCACCTGTGGAAGTAACCACCATAGCCTCTATAGTCGAGGAAGAAAGCAACAAATCAGACGAGCACCCCATGATAGCGCGTCTGTACATGAACCGTCTTGACAAGGGGATGAAACTGCAGGCCGACCCCACCGTGAAATTTGCAGTAGGAGACTTCTCCCTGCGACGCATCACAGGTGCTCATTTGAGAACCGACTCCCCCTACAACACCTACCGTAACACAGGGCTTCCGCCCGGTCCTATCCGCATTCCCCGCAAGTCAACTATTGACGCCGTACTCGACGCACCCGATCACAATTATATATACATGTGTGCCAAGGAAGACTTCTCTGGGCGGCATAACTTCGCAGTAGACTACACCACCCATAAGAAAAATGCAAAGCGCTATCAGGCACAACTCAATCGCCGCGGCATACGCCGCTGATCAAGGTTGAGCAAAATAGACATCACCGCTGTACAACACCGAAAGGTACGTACAGCGGTGATGTCTATTTTACATTTATCATTTATGCATCTGCCGCGTGGTGTTATCTTTAAAAAATTTGCAGATAACAAATTAAATACCTACCTTTGCAGTCCGATTATGTCCAATAATTACCCCGGCATCATGCCGCAGTGGCGCCTCTGGCCTGGCGCCGCACAAGCGTGTGCCATATTATTTAATTATTAATCAATTAATTAAAAGTGGATACCTTAAGTTACAAGACCGTATCACCCAACGCTCAGAGCGTCGAACATGAATGGGTAGTAATCGATGCTACCGACCTTGTGCTCGGCCGTCTGTGCTCGGAAGTGGCTAAGATTCTTCGTGGCAAGAACAAGCCCAGCTACACCCCCTACACCGAGTGTGGCGACAATGTAATCATTATCAACGCCGACAAGGTGCGCCTTACCGGCAAAAAGATGACAGACCGTACCTATCTGCGCTACACCGGCTATCCCGGCGGACAACGTGAACTCACACCCGAGGTACTGATCAAAAAGTCGTTCAACAAACACCTCAAACCCGGCATGAACCCCTTGTTCATACGTGTTGTAAAAGGCATGCTCCCCAAGAACCGTCTTGGCCGTCGCCTGATTGAGAACATGCACGTATACAATGGCCCCAATCATCCCCACGAGGCACAGAACCCCAAAGTCATTGTCATCAAAAACGCGAAATAATCGAACGATATGGAAACAGTTAATGCAGTAGGCCGCCGCAAAGCCGCCGTGGCCCGTGTAATCCTCAAAGAGGGTAACGGCACAATCACCATCAACCACCGCCCCCTCGAAGTGTATTTCCCCTCTTCGATTCTCCAATTCATCGTAAAACAGCCCCTCTCGGTACTTGAAGTTGTTGAAAAATATGACATCCAAGTAAACCTTGACGGTGGCGGCTACAAAGGTCAGGCCGAAGCTCTTCGCCTCGCTATCGCCCGCGCTCTCGTCAAAGTCAACCCCGACGACAAGGCTATCCTGCGCAAGCATGGCTTCATGACTCGCGATCCCCGCGCTGTTGAACGCAAGAAACCCGGTCGTCCTAAGGCTCGCAAGCGCTTCCAGTTCAGCAAACGCTAATTTTTTCTCTCCCCACCGGGCCTGATGTCCGGAAACAGAGTTTAGTATCTAAACCGCCCGGATGGACACGTTCCCTACCCCGCGGTTGAAAAAACAAGAACGTAAACCCAACTTTACAACACCAAAAATGGCAACACCCACATTTGACCAACTCCTTGAAGCAGGATGCCACTTCGGCCACCTCAAGCGCAAATGGAATCCCGCAATGGCTCCCTACATCTTCATGGAGCGCAATGGTATCCACATCATTGATTTATATAAAACAGCTGCCAAGCTTGACGAAGCCGCCGCAGCCCTCAAAAGCATCGCTAAAGCCGGCAAGAAAGTGCTTTTCGTTGCTACAAAAAAACAGGCCAAACAAGTAATCGCCGACCTCGCCCAAAGCGTAAACATGCCTTACGTTATCGAGCGCTGGCCCGGTGGTATGCTCACCAACTTCCCCACTATCCGCAAGGCTGTCAAAAAGATGACCTCCATTGACAAAATGACCAAAGACGGCACCTTCGACAACCTATCAAAGCGCGAACGTCTCCAGATCACACGCCAGCGTGCCAAGCTTGAGAAGACCCTCGGCTCAATCGCTGACCTGAACCGTCTGCCTTCAGCCCTCTTCGTTGTTGACGTACTCAAGGAACACATCGCTGTAGCTGAAGCCAACCGTCTCGGCATCCCCGTATTCGCAATGGTTGACACCAACTCAGATCCCTCAAACATCGACTTCGTGATCCCGGCAAACGACGACGCATCGAAATCAATCGAACTCATCGTAGGCACCATAGTAGCCGCCATGAACGAAGGACTCGAAGAACGCAAAGCCGAGAAAATCGACACAGCAGCAGCCGGTGAAGGTGAAGCTCCCGCAGCACCTAAACGCGAACGCCGCCGTGTACGCAAGGCCGACGCAACCCCCGAGGCAACCGAAGCTCCCGCCACTGAAGAAGCTCCCGCAGCTGAATAATTTGTAAAACCCATTTAACACCATTTATACTATGGCAGTAACAATGGCAGAAATCACCAAGCTGCGTCACCTTACCAGTGCCGGCCTGATGGACTGCAAAAAGGCTCTTGCCGAAACCGACGGTGACATCGACAAAGCTGTTGAAATCCTCCGTAAAAAAGGACAGGCCGTAGCCGCCAAACGCGAAGACCGCAATGCCGCCGAAGGCTGTGTGCTCTCGAAAAACGATGGCAACTTCGCAGCTATTATCGCTCTCAACTGCGAGACTGACTTTGTTGCAAAAAACGCCACATTCGTGGCACTCACCCAGCAACTCCTCGACCTCGCGGTAGCCAACAAGGTTAAGAGCCTCGATGAACTCAAGGCTCTCACAGTTGAAGGCCGCACAGTCGCTGATCTCGTTACAGAGGAAAGCGGTAAAACCGGTGAAAAGACTGAGATCTCAGCCTACGAATGGCTTGAAGCTCCTTCAACAACCTCCTACAACCACCTTGGCAACAAGCTTGCAACCATTGCAGGTTTCAACCTTGAAGGTGTTGACTACCAGGTAGGTCGCGATGTAGCCATGCAGATCGCATCCATGAATCCCGTGGCTGTTGATCAAGAATCAGTACCCGAAGCCGTAAAGGAATCAGAGTACAACGTAGCTGTTGACAAAACCAAACAAGAACAGGTTAAGAAGGCTGTTGAAGCTGCCCAGAAAAAGGCAGGCATCAACCCCAACCTCGTCGACACCCCCGACCATATCGAATCCAACATTGCCAAAGGCTGGCTCACACGCGAGGAAGCTGACAAGGCTATCGAAATCGCCGAGAAAGTCGGTGCTGAGAAAGCCGCCAATCTCCCCGAACAGATGATCAAAAACATCGCTCAGGGCCGTCTCAACAAGTTCTTCAAAGAGAACTGTCTCATGGAACAGGAATTCATCAAAGATGGAGAGCTGACAATCGGCAAGTATCTTGAGCAATCGCAGAAAGGTCTCACTGTAGTGAACTTCAAACGCGTCAACCTCAACGCTGACTGATAGCCTCTTCAACCTACAACCCGGGTCCCGGCTTTTAAGAGCCGGGACCCGCTTTTTTTCTTGCATCTTTTTGGGAAAATTGCTACCTTTGCGCTTTAAAATTAACCGATATCATCATGGCCGAAACAAAAGAAAACGACACCCTGGAGCCCCGCGGGCTCAACTTTGTTGAACAAGAAGTCTACAATGACCTACAAGCCGGCAAAAACGGCGGCCGGCTTAACACTCGTTTCCCGCCGGAGCCTAACGGGTATCTACACATTGGCCATGCAAAAGCTATATGCATGGACTTTGGTGTCGCAGAAAAGTTCGGAGGAACATGCAACCTGCGTTTCGACGACACCAATCCGGTAAAAGAAGACGTTGAATATGTTGACTCCATCCGCGAGGACATTCACTGGCTTGGATTTGACTGGGGCAACAGAGAATATTATGCCTCCGACTATTTTCCCAAACTTTTTGACCTTGCTTGTCGACTGATCAAGGAAGGGAAGGCCTATGTAGACGACCAATCGTCAGAAGAAATTGCGGCACAGAAAGGCACCCCTACCACTCCTGGCACTGAAAGTCCATACAGAAACCGCACACCGGAAGAGAATCTTGACCTATTCCTCCGTATGAATCAGGGCGAGTTCGAGGAAGGTGCACGGGTTCTCCGCGCCAAGATAGACATGTCATCAAGCAACATGCACTTCCGCGACCCCATTATGTACCGTATAATCAAGCATCCGCATCACCGCACCGGTACAAAATGGAAAGTTTATCCCATGTACGACTTCGCTCACGGCCAGAGCGACTACTTCGAAGGTGTTACACATTCAATATGCACCCTTGAATTCGTACCTCATCGTCCATTGTATGACTACTTCGTCGACGAACTTGCCGATGAAAGCTATCGTCCCCGCCAGATTGAATTCAACCGCCTTAACCTCACCTATACAGTGATGAGCAAGCGTAAACTTCTGACACTCGTAAAAGAAGGACTTGTAGCCGGATGGGATGATCCACGCATGCCCACTATCTCAGGTATGCGTCGCCGCGGCTACACGCCACGGTCAGTGCGCAACTTCATTGACACTATAGGTTATACCAAATACGAAGCACTCAACTCTGTATCGCTCCTCGAGCACGCCGTGAGAGAAGACCTCAACCGCATCGCAACACGTGTCATGGGCGTCATAAATCCTGTGAAGGTAGTAATAACCAACTACCCGGAAGGCAAGACAGAAACAGTGGTGATGGAGAATAATCCCGAGCAAGAAGGCAGCGGTGTACACGAGATGCCATTCTCGCGCGAAATATTCATTGAGCGTGAAGATTTCATGGAGAATCCACCTAAGAAATTCTTCCGTCTCGCACCCGGAGCGGAAGTAAGACTTAAAGGCGCCTATATTATCAAGTGCGAGGATGTGGTCAAGGACACTGAAGGCAATATCACGGAGATACGCTGCACATATGATCCCGACACTTTGAGCGGGCTTCCCGGAGCCAACCGCAAGGTAAAAGGCACGTTGCACTGGGTTGCGGCCGATACAGCCATAGATGCCGAGGCCAGAATATATGACCGACTTTTCGACGTCGAGAATCCGGCAGCCGAACCAGACCGTGACTTCCGCGACATGCTTAACCCGGATTCACTGATTGTAAAGAAAATCAAGGTAGAACCATACGTAGCGGAAAACGCTTCAAAAGGTGCGAAATTCCAATTCCAACGCATCGGATATTTTACGCCTGACTATGACTCCACTCCCGACCATCTCGTATTCAACCGTACAATCGGATTACGCGACACCTGGGAAAAGGTTCAGAACAAGCAATAAGTGGATAATTCAGCCGAAGACTCCAACAAGGAGCTGTTAAACAGGTTCCGCGATGACTTATCACGCCCGTCTTCCGAGAGATATTACTCGGAAGACGAGCTTGTTTGCATATTCGATAATGCAGGGGATACAGGCAATGACTATTTGCGCATGGAAGCCCTGATTCTCGGTGCGCGACTCTATCCAGACAGCCGCGAGCTACTTGAACGCCGTGCCATATTCTATCAAAGTTTTCCTGACTCGGCATTTGATGACTTCCTGAGCGATAACCCTTCAGTTACAGCGCCTTTATGGGAAATATTGAAACTCTCACGCTTCGAAGGCTCACATGAACAAGCCCGTGAGGCCCTTGATTCATTTATCCGGGACCACTCATTGACCTCCGATGAGGAAGTGATACAATTCATTGAGCTCGCCCATCGTCTCAACCATGCCGAATGGGTATTTGAAAACATAGAGCTACTAAAGAGCAAAGTCGACTACTTGGCCACACTGTTGTACGAGATTGCCGTTATCGCGCAAATCAGCAACAGACAGTCAATTGAAATAGACATGCTTGAGCAGCTGACTGAGTTCGAGCCCTACAACGCTGAATATTGGGAAATGCTTGCCCGCGCATACGCGGCGGCAGGAAGGACAGATGATACAGCATCGGCCATAGACCTGTCACTTGCCATTGACCCGCGCAATCCCAGGGCCATAGTCACAAAAATAGAATGCCTCGGAATAAAACCAGCCTCTATGGTCCATGAAATTCTTGAAGCATTCAGAAATGACTCCACCGACCCAGCACTCGCTCTTAAAGCCATAGAAGCCACAGCAGGCGACCCTGATCTATGCCACCGTATAATAACACATGCATCGGAATCAATACCGGATAACCCGACTATTGTGATGGCTGCGATAAACAGCGGTTTTGAAGATATTGACGAAATGCTCACCCGCCTGTTCAACAGCGGATACACCTCGTATGAGGCATGGGAGGAATTAACAAACGATGCATACACAGCCGGAGCTTATAACGCAGTATCTGTAATAATGCAGGTATACAAACGGCTCACCGGCCGTGCGCTCAACAATGACTTTGTGCTGCTGAAGATATTGTTCAGACTCAAACAGTACCTTATGGTCGTAAATGTATTCCAATCTACGGAAGAAGGCTCCATAATGCGTTCTGAAAATCTTTTTGAAGCATACATCTTAGTGGTAATTTCCATGCTGCGCATGGGGCGCATAGAAGAAGCCTCCAACTGTGCTGAAGAGGCTGTCAAGAACCTTGAACCACCGGCTACAGACATAAATCTGCGTTCTATAGGAATGCAGACCATAATGAAGGATATACTGAAACGTATACGTTCAGTACGCCGGACCGACTGGGAGTCATACGACCCATTAGGCATCGAAACCGAATAACCCACTCACAACAACCATGCTGTCAATAAAACAATTCATCTTCAACCCTTTCGGAGAAGCGACATACATTATATACGACCAGAAATCATCAGATGCAATAGTAGTGGATCCGGGCATGGTTGAAAAGGCAGAAAACACACGCTTCGATAAGTTTATAGAAGATAACAACCTGAATATTACAGGAATAATAAACACCCATCTGCATCTTGACCATTGTTTTGGGAACAACTACGTTAAAAACAAATACGGAGTGCCGGTAAGGGCGCACATAGCTGACGCACCTTTGGGGCAGAATATCACCTCGCAGGCAGCCCGCTTCGGGTTGCCAATACACTCCGGAGAGCCTGTTACAATCGATGTACCTCTCAATCAAGGCGATACAATACCGTTGGGCAAAGACGTCTTGCACGTCTTACATGTACCCGGACACTCTCCGGGCGGCATAGCGCTATACAGCCCCACCGGGAAATTTGTAATAGCAGGTGACTCTCTTTTCAAGGGTTCGATAGGTCGCACCGACCTCCCGGGAGGTGATCACGCCACATTAATCAAGGCTGTAACCGACAAGCTGCTTACCTTACCTGATGACACCCTCGTGCTCTCCGGACATGGTGAACCGACAACAATAGGAGACGAAAAGGCCTCTAATCCGTTCCTATAAGACCGGCACATAGACCAACTTCTTGGTCACAAAAAAATCATCATTGAAAATTTCAGTGAGCTGATATTCCATCACCGGGAATTGTACAGCAGCCGTCTCAGCCTCAAGATCTCCACCTTTGAGACACACTATTCCATTATCATATACATTCCCCACGCGATGCGTGCGTGACACATTGCGGGCCGCAATCTTTACCAATTTATCAAGAGGCATAACCGCACGGCTTACTACATAATCAAAACGGTCATGACACTCACCGCTGTCGCCATGTTGTAAGGTCACATTCTCAAGTCCAAGAACCCTGGCCACGTCTTCGGCAACTCTAAGTTTTTTTGCAATGCGGTCTATCAGATGAAATCTGGCCTGAGGATACATTACCGCCAAAGGGATCGCCGGAAATCCACCTCCGGTACCCAAGTCCATGAATCGGGTATCATGCTGCACTTCTCCAAGGAATTTTGCCACAGCCAATGAGTGAAGCACATGGCGTGTATAGAGATTATCTATGTCACGTCGGGAAATTACGTTTATCTTTTCATTCCACTCAGAATATAACCCGCCCATCAGCTCAAACTGCTCACGCTGACGGGCGCTTAATTCCGGAAAATACCTGAAAATCACATCTGCTGAATCCATAAATCCTTATTTTTATGCAAAGTTACGCAAAATAATTGCCATTATACCGTCTTCGATTGTTTATTTTTACGTACCTTTGAATGCCCTTCCGGGGCAAATCAATATAAACGACATGATTAACATAGGAAAATTTAACACACTCACCATAGCCCGAGAGAACGAGCATGGACTCTACCTCTCCGACGGGCAGAACAACGAAGTGCTCCTGCCCGGCCGATTCATGACCGAAGACATGACCACCGGCTCCGATATAACAGTATTCGTATATACAGATTCGGAAAACCGTCCGATCGCCACCACCGAACGACCATTCGCTGTGGTTGGCGAATTTGCATTCCTGCAAGTCAATGATGTAAACAGTGTAGGTGCATTCCTCGACTGGGGAATAGGTAAAGATCTGCTCGTACCATTCTCACAACAGAAAAACCGCATGCACAAGGGCGGGATATACCCGGTTTACGTCTATCTTGACCACACAACAAACCGCGTTGTCGCCTCTGCTAAAATTGAAAAATTCCTGGGCAACGTTATGCCTGAATACACACCGGGGACAAAGGTTCGGCTTTTGGTTATGGAGCACGCAGAGCCGGGATATAGAGTAATCGTAGACAATCTTCACCGCGGTATCGTATACGACAACGAGTTGTCTCACCCGCTCGAGATCGAATCATCAATTGAAGGATACGTAAAAAAAGTTAGACCGGATGGCAAAATAGACATCGCCGTCGGCCCCGCGGCAGCCGAGCGCGTAGGGCGCTTGAGCCGCACAATCCTGAAGTCAATTGAGGCAGGCGGTGGCAGTTTGCCATTAGGAGACGCATCAAGCCCCGAAGAGATACGAGCCACTTTCCACTGCAGCAAAAAAGACTTCAAAAAAGCCATCGGGCACCTATATAAGGAAGGCAAAATACTGCTCGGAGAGCATGAAATAGCGCTATCAAAAGCTAATTGATATTTTTTAACAAAAAATATTTGGCCACACCCCGGATAGTCACTAACTTTGCAGCATAAAATCATGGCGATTTAGTGTAGTGGCCTAGCACGCCACCCTCTCACGGTGGAGACCAGGG
>JAMPHZ010000010.1 GCA_023663145.1 Odoribacter sp. | reverse complement strand
TTTAAAACATACCCTGTATATCAAAGCTTTACAAATCTTCCCTCCCGCTCATTTACCCCCCCCTTTTGCGCTTTAAAGGAAACTAGCCCTTTATTTTGAGATCCTGGATACTGTTTATGGACAAAAAAATAATTTCCGATTTAATCGGAAATTATTTTTAAAAGTTCATTTATTCGTGGGAGAACCGGAGAACAGTCATCATTTAATATATATCTTACCTGTACCCGATGAGTTGCCGGAGGTTGAGAATTTATACGTCTCAATACTTGTTCTCTCGAAAGAGAGTTACGGCTCATAACACGCCTTACCCGAAGTTCCATGGGGGCTTGCACTTCCCAGACTTCTGAAACGAGCTTCCATAATTCACACTTATATAATATAGCAGTTTCCACGAAAGCAAGCGAAGTAGAGTTTTGTTTTTGTTGCCAATCACGCACATCATTTACAACTGCTGTATGCACTATGGTGTTGAGGCGCTCAAGGGCAGCGGAATCATTGAAAACAATTTCAGAAATTAGGGAGCGATTGATTGTTCCGTCGGGTGCGACAGCTTCGGGATGGATCCTGGAAATCAATGCGGCATGAATATCAGACGACGAATCCATAATCGCTTTTGCACGGCTGTCACAATCATATACCGGATAGCCCATAGCCATGAGTACTCTGGAAACAACCGACTTTCCTGCTCCAATGCCGCCGGTTATTGCGATAAGCGGTGTCATAGCTGCTCTATTATATACTCTGCGCTGTCAGCCGCAAGATGAACGTTTTGCAAATTTGCAGATACATCCATGAGTTTAAGGCGTATATTACGAGTGGGATTTGCATGGTCTATGGTCGAATAATCAGCCACGACTTTCATGTGAGGATCCGGATTATTCTTGAAATCACTGAGTGATATCATATAAATCACTTCTACTCTTGCCGGGAATGTAATAAGTCTGCGGTCTTCGGGGACATGTTGGGTCTCCACTGTTACCATACGTGATTTCAGTATCAGTGGCTCAACATTGAAGGTCACGTCAACGCTATCGGGTACAACCCGTGTGCCGGGAGGAGGGACAAGGGCCAAACGCCGTGTAACGGATTCATTAAGGCCTGTCATACGGAAAGGCTCTGTAGCCACAGCCTCAATCCTGGCCGTCAAGGGTTCTAGTGAATAAACTTTAACCGAGTCGACAGATAACAAGGGGTATCCTGAGAGGGAAGATTTCGGACCAGCTGTAACACTGTAATCGACAATTACCGGCAGCTCAGTCCCCTTACCGGTTGTAAACAATAGATTGAGAGAATCGGGTGATACAAGAATTATCGAAGCCCCGTCTACAGCATTACGGGCAAGAGACTTCAGATCTGTATTCGACAGGTGCAATGCATTTCCTGATCTGTATATCCTGAAATCAACATTGATTTTTGGAGCGCCGCTCCAGGCAAGTTTCAGACGTTGCGACCCACGCGTGCGCAAACCCACAGCTATTGCCTGAGGTGGAGTGGATATTATTGTTACGGAATCAGGCACATTGGTCAAGACAAGCGGCATGCGCACATCGCACTGTTCCTCGTCATTGAGCGCCATCACAAACCACAACAATGTGGATAGAACGAGAAATGCAAGGAATACTAAAAAGTTATGGCCACGCCTTGAGCGCAGGGCAGCCATAACTTTAGATATTGTTGACCTGAAACCGGCCATGTGAATCCGGATACGGTTAATTATTTCTTGAGATCCTGTTGCGCATCTTGAGCTGAATCAGCAGTGGCAGGATATACAGAGCCCTTGTCTACTGAAATTGAAACACCTTTGGTGATTTCAACCACAAAGTATTTTTCTTTCACATCTGTGATAGTGCCGTAGATACCTCCGGCGGTAACTATCTTATCGTTTTTTGCGAGAGCCTCGCGGAACTTACGGATTTCTTTCTGGCGCTTCTGCTGAGGACGGATCATGAAGAACCACATTACTACGAACAGGAGGGCAATCATAATTAGACCGCTCATACCACCACCTTGGGCAGCATCCTGAAGAGGGATAAACTGAATGTTCATACGGTTATGGGAATTATTGGGGGATTATTATTTTTCTTTCACCGACGTTACGGTATTGAATGGTTTTGACAACTTTCCATCGGTAATGAGTTTATTTACCACCGAATAAAGGATGCCATTTATAAATGAACCGGAGCGACGAGTTGAATAATTATTGGCAATCTCGATATACTCGTTCAGCGATACAGGTATCGGAATAGCGGGGAAATTCATTATTTCGGCAATAGCTGCAATCATAATAACGATATCCATAAAGGCCAAACGGTCCGGATCCCAATCGCTACTGATAAAATTATCTATCATGGCACGATAATCCTCGCGATTTTCCACAGCGTAAGTAAAAAGGGCTGTACCGAAAGCGGCGTCTTCATCGTCTTTAAAAGGAGGTAGAAACTCGACATCAGCAGCACCTTCCTCTCCGGCCTGGGCAAAGCGACGTATTGACTTAAGGACGAATGTACCTACTGTAGCAAGGTCATCATTCCAGAAAATCGACAGGCTTTCCAATGCTTCATCAAGAGTATCGGAAGGTAAAACTATATTGCGCAATACAGATCGCCAGAATTCACAATCAGCTTGCCACGATGGATTTGGATTTGCTATATAATCTCTATAGAGATCTGACGCAAGCACCGAGTCAAGCAAATTTTTAAGCAAGCCCGGGGAGGAGACCCATGAGAATTTGTTATCCTCGGCAAATGACTCAACTATCTGATTACGTCGAAGATACTCTGCGAACCGGTTTTCGGCAAGACGCATATTTGGGTTAAGGTCCTCAGCCGATGCCAGATACTTGGCCTTAGCCGCCTCTATACGATCAATCTGCTCATCAGTAAGCTGCACAATCAGCACGAATAAAGACATATACAACTTGTATGCATGATCAAGAGATGACTGGAGGTCATTGCGTGCCTTGAGATACATTGCTCGTGCATCATTATATGAACGAAGTGTATCGATAGCCATCATCACACCGTGATGGAGACCTGTAAGCGAAAAGTCAGGATTGTGACGAAGAGCTGCGGTTACATCGGGGTCCTTTAATATTATTGATTCAAGCACCACTGTCCACATGCGAACATCATCATCAAGGGTACGCGAGCGCTTGCGGCTGTAATCCTTGAAGACCGAAGAGTTTATAATTTTGGTGTAAAGCGGTAAAGCAGCCTCCTT
This sequence comes from Odoribacter sp., assembly GCA_023663145.1. GTDB lineage: Bacteria > Bacteroidota > Bacteroidia > Bacteroidales > Muribaculaceae > CAG-873. Next base: position 78,180 of record JAMPHZ010000010.1, on the reverse strand, counting down.
CAGAAGCGTAAGATCAGATGCATCACGGAATGTAATGGCCTTAAGTTGCACATTATCAGCCAAGGCTCGCCCTACTCGGTTGAGACGCAATGCCTTATCAGCATCAATGGCCACAAAATCCCGGTTAGGATTATTAGTGCGGCAACCTGAAAGTTCCTGTATCAGCATAAGCATATCGAGATATACCGCATATGCAAAGCGGCTGTCACGGGATGTGCCGCCTGGGGCTGCATCAATCTTGAATTCGCTGCGGGAGAGCAGATAAGAGTAAAGAATCTGAACGACCTTGATTCTGATTAAAATGCGATTTATCATAAAGCTTATGTTCTATTCGAGTTTTTTCCGGGGCAAAGTTACGATTTTTTTAAGAAGTACACGTCAAAAATGGGATGAAAAAAGCAAACGGACCGTAAAATGTCAATCTTCTCCCGCAAGAGGATTCCATCCCTGAGCCTTTAGCGGTATTTCCGTATTGTCCCGTGTAACCAGTGCGCACCCCATTGAAGGCTCAGTGACGTAACCGATGACACGCACCTGCTGCATTTGTTTGACCTGATCATGACAGGCAAGCGGCACAGTAAAAAGCAACTCATAATCTTCACCGCCGTTGAGTGCTGCTGTTACAAGATTCATATTCAACTCCTCAGCCATAAGTGCCGTCTGATAGTCGATAGGAATGCGGTCTTCATATACGCGGCAACCTGTATCAGAGGCCTTGCATATGTGCAGTAATTCACTGGAAAGGCCGTCACTTACATCCATCATAGCAGTCGGCTTTATTCCGGCCGCGGCAAGTGCCTGCACGATGTCACGACGCGCCTCAGGTTTAAGCTGTCGCTCCACAAGATATTCCTTCCCGGCGAAATCAGGGACGAAATCCTTTTGACCGGCCGACGCCACTTTTTCCCTTTCAAGAAGCTGCAGACCCATATAAGCCGCACCAAGGTCGCCGCTTACACATATAAGATCGGTAGGCTTTGCACCAGAGCGCAGTACTGCTTCACCTTTAGCCACATCTCCTATACAGGTGATAGATATCACAAGCCCTTGATTCGAGGCTGATGTATCACCTCCCACAAGGTCTACTCCATATTGCAGGCAGGCAAGCCGGATTCCGGCATAAAGTTCCTCTATATGCTCAAGTGTAAAACGCCGGGAGATACCAAGTGACACTGTGATTTGACGTGGTGTGCCATTCATGGCATAAATATCCGAGAAGTTCACCACTGCGCTTTTGTAACCAAGGTGCTTAAGCGGAACGTAAGTAAGATCGAAATGAACGTTTTCGAGCAGGAGATCAGTAGTGACAAGTTCATCAACACTGTCAGGATAATGAAGCACGGCGGCGTCGTCCCCCACCCCTTTTACAGTGGATGGATTCACATGGGTTAAATTTTCAGTTAGCCGGTCGATAAGGCCAAATTCGCCTAATGATGATATTTCTGCCATATTATATTGTATAACCCCGCCCACTATATGATGCGGGCGGGGAAACTATTTTAATTGTAACTCAGGAGCGGTTAACAAGTTCGCGCATAAGTGCTACAACGTAGGGCTGTGCTTTTTCGGCCGCGAGCTGCACTTCTTCATGCGAGGGAACTTCGGTGATATCCTTGCCACCGAGGTCGGTAATAACTGACACACCAAACACACGCATATCAGCATGACGGGCTACAATTACCTCGGGTACTGTAGACATGCCTACGGCATCACCACCGATAATGCGGAAGTATTCATATTCAGCCGGTGTCTCGAACGTAGGACCGGTTGTACCTACATACACACCATGCATCACACGCATGTTCTGCTCGGCCGCGATTTTATCTGCTTCGGCAATCAATTTATGATCATACGGCTCGGTCATTGCCGGGAAACGGGGACCAAGTTCTGAATAATTCTTGCCGCGCAAAGGATTTTCGGGGAATAGATTGATATGATCGGTTATAATCATAACGTCACCCACGCGGAATTCCTTGTTCATGCCTCCTGCAGCGTTTGACACAAACAGAGTATCAACACCAAGAGCCTTGAATACACGCACAGGGAATGTGACCTGTTTCATATCGTAGCCCTCATAATAATGGAAACGACCTTGCATGGCAATCACACGGCGATTGCCAAGTGTACCAAAAATAAGGTTGCCACTGTGGCCCTCCACAGTTGAAACCGGAAAGTTGGGGATCTCAGAATACGGAATATATTGCTTTTCGTCGATAAAGTCGACAAGGGAGCCCAGACCTGTGCCAAGGATTATGGCAGTTGTAGGCATCTGGCCTGATACGCGGCCTTTCAGAAAGGCGGCGGTTTCTTTGATTTTATTAAGCATTGGGTTATATGTTAGATTTTTGTAATGAATTAACACATTCAGCGGCTCAAAAGTTGCAGAATTGAATTCGGAGCCCTTTATTTAAGCGCACTCTTGAGATGGCGCCGTATAGCTTCCTCAAAGCTTGTGTTACCATGCGTTGAAAACTCCACTTTGATCGGCAGATAAAATGCATACGGGCGCAACTCAGGAGGAAAATACGGATTAGCAGCCATGCGTACTGCATCTTTCTCTGTGGTAACAAGTATTTTGTTAACTCCCTTCATTGTATTGAACCGTTCGAGCAGCAGCCCCATATCACGACGTGTATAATTGTGGTGATCATTGAATATGTTCACCCTTACGCGGGGCATGAAACTCTTGAGATAGCGCACGAACGGGCGCGGATTGCTTACACCGGCCACCGCAAGTATTGAGTCAGTCGCAGTCATCCAATCAAGACACGGCACCGACGTGGTCTGATCCGGAAAAAGAGGAACCAAGGCCTGATATGCATACCGCGAAAAGAATAGCTGCTGATAGGGGAACAGCTTGAGGTTACGTATAAACAAACGGTAGTCAAGATCCTTCATCTGCTGCGGACACTTTGTCACAATAACCATTTCCGCACGGTTAATTCCAGGAAGACTCTCACGCAAGCGACCGTAAGGCAACATCTTGTCATTATACAGCGGATGATTATGCTCGGTAAGTACAATTGCCAGAGTAGGTTTAACATATCGATGTTGGAAAGCATCGTCAAGTACTATCAGGTTAATATCCGGATTCAGACGCAGTAGTTCCCTTATTGCCTTAACGCGGTCCTCACCTACCGCCACCGTCACCATGCAGTTGAATTTATGATAAATCTGATAAGCCTCATCACCTATATCCGATGGCTTGGAATATGGCGTGGCAAGCACAAAACCGCGAGTCTGTCGCTTATATCCGCGAGACAGTACAGCCACATGATAGTTGAGACGCAACGACTCAACTATATATTCGGTATGAGGGGTCTTACCGGTACCGCCAACAGCGAGATTTCCGACCACTATGATCGGAACATTAAACTCATGCTGTGGCAGTATATGGAAATCGAACAATTTATTCCGCACATATGTCACGGCGCCATAAACTTTTGAGCATGGCAGCAATACAAGTTTCGAGAATACAGTGCGGAAGTTCATATCAGGTAAATGGGATATTATCTGAATTCAAGAGGTTGCATACGGGCTTGCATCACCGGAGCGTTAGATAGCCAATCAACAAGTTGCATCATACGACGTGTAGCAGCATCAACGGTAATATTTCCAACCTGAACACTACCTCGTGCCTGACGTAACACCTCAACCAATATATTATTATCAACCTCAGGATAATAAATGATATCACGAGCTTCTACCCCGGCACGTGATGTAGCGGCTGCTATAGCTGAGCGCAAGTCTCCGATACAGTCAACAAGACCAAGTTCAAGTGCCCGGCCTCCTATCCACACGCGTCCTTCGGCTATGGATTTAACAGAGTCCTGATTCATTCCGCGTCCCTGTGCCACACGGGCTGTGAAAGTTTCATATATCTGGTCAACTCCGGCCTGAAGGCCATCGCGCTGAGCCGGAGAAAGAGGTTCTACCCCTGAAACAAGCATCGCATTGGGATTTGACTCTACTGTTGAGAATGTGACACCGAGATGACCTGTAACGAGTCCCGACAGATCAGGAATCATACCGAACACACCGATTGAACCTGTAATGGTCGTACGATCAGCAAATATTGAATCGGCACCGCAGGCTATATAATACCCTCCTGATGCCGCAACATCCCCCATTGACACATAAAATGGCTTGCCTTTGCTCTTGAAATATTCAAGGGCTTCCCATATCTGCTCGGATGCAAATGCACTTCCTCCTCCTGAATTGATACGCAACACCAAGCCTTTGACATGGTCATCGTCGGCCAATGTTATAATCTCAGGTGTCATCTTGTCACCCACGATACCTCCGTCACCTGTATTCACAATATCGCCCACAGCAAAGAGTACAGCCACATGGTCTTTGTCTTTGCTTAATGACTTTTGTGTCGCGAGGAAATCAGACGGTATTACCAACGGCAATTCATCATCGGCCTTGAGTCCAAGCTTCCCCCGCATCATATCTTCCACATTACGTCGGTAACGCAAAGAGTTCACAGCCTGTGATTCTTCCACACGGGATGCCTCCCAAAATGTCATCATTGAATCTGCCCAGTTCATAACTGACTGTGTACCGACATTTCGGCCGCCGGCTATTACAGCGGATGCCCAAGTCCACAGTGAGTCACACATCTGCTGAGTCTGCAGGCGCGAAGCCTCACTCATTTCCTTGGCAAAAAAGGGCTCGACAGCGCTTTTATATGTACCTACGCGAATAATCTGCATTTTAACTCCCAACTTCTCAAGCAGACCAGTAAAGAACGGAGTCTGCGAAGCGACACCATGCACACTTACGCTACCCATTGGATTGAGGAAAACGCTGTCAGCTTGCGCAGACAAGGCATAAGCACCCTGAAGATAACTATCGCCGTAAGCATATATCCATTTTCCGGACTTGCGGAACTCGCGCAGAGCAGCTACGATTTCCTCACAAGAGGCATAACCGGCACTCCAGTTCCCTGCATTTATATATATACCCTTGATGCGGCTATCTTCCGAAGCTGCATGAATAGCATCTACTATGTCAATAAGTGCGGCAGCGTCCGACTCTCCTTCCTGGATCACCTGCCATATGTCACCCGGTTGCACACGTTCAGGCATGGAACCGTCAAGATTCAGATAAAGTATTGATTTATCTTTAATTATTGTTGTCGTGGCATCCGAAGCCACAATAGAACTTAGTATCGAGACAAGCACAACAGCACCGATAAGGACCGTAACCCACAGTCCGGCTATTGTGCCCAACATAGAAATAAAAAATTTCTTCAACATAACTTTAATGATATAGTCAATGCAAAGTTAATACAATTAAACGGATAATTAACTATAATTTGCAAAAAAATTAACTTTAAAGACAATACATAAATAATACTGATTTATCGTCAACAATCACATCTAACCGGCACAATATCTATTATCGCAAAAAGATAGATCAACCGCAGCCGGTATTTTTTTGATTTTTAGAAAAAAAACTTTAACTTTGCGAAATGAAAACCCTCAGACTCACATTATTGTTCCTCACCGTGGCAGTGGCATTAAGTTCATGCCATTCGTCACGGCGGACTGTGCGTGGTTCACAGGGTTATAGAAACAGGTATGTCCCTGTCGAGCAGGTAAACCCCAACCCGCCGAGCAAACAGCCACAATCAAGGAGTGTGGCACAGTTAATCAAAGATGCACGCTCATGGATAGGCACACCTTACAGTTACGGCGGCAACTCCCGTAAAGGCACTGATTGCTCGGGATTTACCTGCGCCATCTTCGACCAATCAGCAGGAATAAAACTCCCCCGCTCAAGCCGTGAACAGCACCAGTGGTGCAAACCTGTGAAACGCTCACAACTACGTCCCGGTGATCTCGTTTTTTTCGTATCAAAAACCGGAGGAACACGCATAAACCATGTAGCACTTTATATTGGCGACGGACAAATCATTCACGCCACGACATCCCGGGGAGTTATCGAAAGCAGCCTTGACGAGAATTATTGGAGCAGCCATTTTTACGGTTGCGGGCGTGTACATGGTTTATAAATTTACGTATTTAATTATTAATATAAGTTAATTAAACTCTCTCTTTCGGATATTTTGACTATCTTTGTGGGAAGCTTTTAAGCAACCTTGAATCTACAATTTGATATGAATTTCAAATTACTGGCCATTACATTGGTCATCACATCATTAGGAGTTCAGAACTCTGTAGCCGGGCAGCGCGAGGTTGCATCGGCTGTCATCCAATCATACCAACCGGGTTCCACGGGTTACGGACCCATGTCAGCAAAAACAGTGACAATTGACGCTAACAGACGGACAATCACCATCGACTGCAACGAAAACGTAACCTACCTGCCACTGACGTCCGAAACAATGGCCGCACTGAAAGCCGACATCATTAAGGCCTTCGGTCCTAAATATAAAAATTACACAGTAAAGCTTACATCAGGCAACACTGACCTTGACGACCTGGTACTTTTCGCCAGAAAGTCCAATATCGGCCCGACAGAAACATCCCGTTTCATAACACCCGTTGAAAACTTTCCGGCCCCCGCGGGTCTTGACGGTGCAAACATAGCGCTTTGGCAAAGCCATGGATGGTACTTCGAACCTAAACTTAACCGATGGGAGTGGCAACGCGCCCGTGTAATGCAGACAGTAGAAGACCTGTATACACAGAGCTATGTCATGCCTTTCCTTATGCCAATGCTTGAAAATGCGGGAGCCTATGTAATGAGCCCACGCGAACGCGACATAAATCTAACAGAGATAATCATAGATGGAGACTCACCATCAACTACACCTGGATATAGCGAAAGCCATGGCGCACAGCCATGGACACAGGCTTCAGCTTCCGGATTCGCATGGGACGGACAGCCGCTACGTAACGGATCTCATCCATTCAGTGATGGGCACGCACGTAAGGTTAAAACAGTGGCTCCGGGCGAAAAGACGTCTCAAGCCATATGGAGCGCAGACATTCCCAAGACTGACACATACGCAGTCTACATCAGCTACTCACCTGAAAGGAACAACGCCACCGACGCATCTTACACCATCCACACCGCGGTAGGTGACCGCCATTTCAAGGTCAACCAACAAATGGGAGCCGGCACCTGGATTTATCTGGGACACTTTCCGTTAAACGCAGGCAAAAGCATTCCGGTGGTTACTCTTACAAATGAAAGTTCCACAACCGGCTCAGTCGTCACAGCCGACGCGGTAAAAATCGGCGGCGGAATGAATGTTGTGGAACGCATTGTGAAAGAGCCACTCGACTCCATCGACTATCAATATGTAGGGAGCGGCTATCCCAAATTTGTTGAAGGCGCACGCTACTTCCTGCAATGGGCCGGAGCACCCGACAGCGTTTTCACGCCATCCGACTATGTCAACGACTACAACGACGACTACCGTTCCCGCGGGCTATGGGTAAATTGGTTGGCCGGCGGCTCATCAATGCTTCCTCAACGCGAAGGCCTTGGCATACCTGTTGACCTAAGTTTCGCTTTTCATACAGATGCCGGTACATTCCGCGATGATTCCATCGTCGGGACTCTCGGTATCTATTGCACTTCCGGAGACACATTAGGCAACGGCAGCAGCCGGCTTGCATCACGCGATCTGACAAACCTTGTAATGACAAATCTCGTCAACGACGTGCGCGCCAAATTCGAACCTCATTGGAGCCGACGCGCCATGTGGGACAAATCATACTTTGAAGCCCGCGTACCGGAGGTTCCAGCCATGCTGCTCGAATTCTTATCCCACCAAAACTTCGCCGACATGAAGTATGGCCTTGATCCGGCTTTCCGTTTTGTGGCGTCACGCGCCATTTACAAAGGTATGTTACAATTCATTGCCGCGCGCGACGGTCGCCCGTATATCGTACAGCCGCTCCCGGTAAAAGACTTTGCAATTACTCCCATGAATGCCAAACGCACCTATCGGCTATCATGGGCCGAGACCGTTGATTCACTCGAAGAATCAGCCCACCCCTCATATTATATAATCCAACAGCGCATAGCCGACGAACCAGGTTTTACAACAATAGCCTCAGTCGACGCTCCTTATTACGACATTCACATCTCTGACAATCTCATCCACTCATACCGCATCATAGCAGGTAATGACGGCGGCGTGTCTTTCCCTTCTGAGATACTTGCTGTGTGTGACCTTGACAACGGCACACAACCGGTGCTGGTCGTAAACGGATTCACCCGCGTCAGCGGGCCCGACTGGTTCGAGGCATCGGAAGGCATCGCAGGATTCTATGATACGCGCGATCATGGTGTCCCCTACATCTACGACATATCCTTCATAGGCTCTCAATTTGAATTCCGGCGTGATATTCCATGGATGGATGACGACGCAGCCGGATTCGGAGCTTCACGTGCCGACTATGAAGAAAAAGTAATAGCAGGCAATACTTTCGATTACGTATACACACACGGCAAAGCTATAGTAAACGCCGGATATTCTTTCTATTCATCATCCGTAAGCGCATACATGGCTTCGGATCCGGCCACAGAGTCCCGCATTGTAGACCTTATCCTTGGCAAACAGAAAGAAATCAAACACGGAACCGGTGCATACGGAACTTACTTTAAAACATTTCCTTCAGCATTGCAGGATAAAATAGCCAACGCGGTATCCATCGGCACAAGTTTCTTTGTAAGCGGAGCTTTCGTTGCCACCGACCTATGGGACAACCCAAACTCAACACCCGAGACTGCCATGGCCGATCAAAAATTCGCAACCGACATCCTCGGATACCATTGGCGTGTAGGGCAAGCATCTGTAACAGGCGACGCATATGAGGTCCCCTGCCGTTTCAAAGAGTTCACCGGCGGACAATTCAAATTCTCCAACGCTCTGAATTCCGAATGTTACGCCGTAGAATCTCCCGACTCGTTCTATGCACCCGATACTAAACGAGGCTGCACTCTAATGCGATATAACGAAAACAATCTGATTGCAGCCACGGCCAATGCATTCGAAAAGTACCGCACAGTCGTCATAGGCTTCCCGTTCGAGACCATTACAGACGATGACGCCCGTACCTCTCTCATGTCTCAGATTCTAAATTTCTTCAGCAATATCAACCCTAAATAATTCATACCCAAAACATGAAAACAACTATCAACTGCTTTATCCCCTTTGCCGACGAGGCTCAAGTACGCCCCACCGTCGAAGCACTCAAGCAAGACGAACTCGTAACCAAAATCTACCTGCTCGCCACTGATCCTGAGGCTACAGCAGTGCTCGGCTGCGACATAATCCATGTCGACACCCTCAACTCTTCAGCTACCATGAAGAAAATCGCCGAAGCAGCAGACTCACAGTATATCATCCTCTACACAAAATACGACACCCTCGTACCCGGCTATCTTGCAATGGAACGTCTCGCACGCCTTGCTGCCGACTCAAAAGCCGGCATGCTCTACGCCGACTCTTATGTGGTGACAGATGGTGTAAAGGCCAACGCGCCCGTGATTGACTACCAATTCGGTTCACTCCGTGACGACTTCAACTTCGGCTCCATGCTTTGGTTCAACACAACCGACTTCAAGAAAGCTGCCGCCGGAATAACCGCCGAATACAAAGCTGCCGGTCTCTATGACCTGCGCCTCCGCATAAGCCGGATAGCCCCCATCGTTCACGTCAACGAATACCTCTACACCGATATAGCCGCACCAAAGAAAGAATCAGGTGAAGCTATCTTCAGCTACGTAGATCCCAAGAACCGCGGCGTGCAGATCGAAATGGAGCAGGCCTGCACCGATCACCTCAAAGCTATCGGAGGCTATCTCGCACCCAAGTTCGACACAATCGAATTCAACCGTGGTGACTTTGAATACGAAGCATCCGTTATAATTCCCGTGCGCAACCGTGTGCGCACAATCCGCGACGCCATCAAGAGCGTGCTCGCACAGAAGACTGACTTCCCATTCAACCTGATCATAATTGACAACCACTCGACCGACGGCACATCTGAAGCAATCGAGGAATTCACCTCTGACCCCCGCGTGATACACATCATCCCCGAACGCGATGACCTTGGAATCGGCGGTTGCTGGAATGCAGGTGTAATGCACCCCAAATGCGGTAAATTTGCTGTTCAGCTTGACTCAGACGACGTTTATGCCGACGAGAACACACTCTCTAAAATGGTAAAAGCCTTCTACGACCAGAATTGCGCCATGGTAGTAGGCACCTATATGCTGACCGACATCGACATGAACATGATTCCGCCGGGCGTGATTGACCACAAAGAATGGACCCCTGAAAACGGCCGTAACAATGCTCTGCGTATCAACGGTCTCGGCGCTCCCCGCGCATTCTATACTCCCATGCTCCGTGAAATCCATGTACCCAACACCTCATACGGTGAGGACTATGCTCTCGGTCTCGCATTCTCACGCCACAACCAGATTGGCCGCGTCTACGATGTGGTTTACTACTGCCGCCGTTGGGAAGACAACTCCGACCACGCTCTTGACATCGTTAAGACCAATAACAACAATCTCTACAAAGACCGCATCCGCACCTGGGAACTCCAGGCACGTTGCGCCATGAATAAAGAATAATGGAACCAAAGGTCAATTCTAAACAAATTGACGCGTTCATAGCTTCTCAGATTGCCGAGTGGCCTCAGGCCGCCGGCAACTTTGAAGCCTTGAAAGGCGTAAAGGTCAAGGAAGTCTCTTTGCCCGGATGGACTGTCAAGGTACAATTCAATCCCGCACGTATAGTATCATCATCCGCTAAAGTCGACGCAAAGTCACTAAAGGAGCGCAAATGCTTCCTATGCGAACAAAACCGCCCACAGGTGCAACGAGGAATTGATTGGGGTGGCCGTTATACAATCCTTATCAACCCCTTCCCTATCTTCCCTCGGCACCTCACAATACCAGACCGCTCTCATACTGATCAGCTCATTGCAGACCGTATTGCCGACATGATGCAACTCGCCGGCGAGCTTGATGAATATACCGTGTTCTACAACGGGCCTCGATGCGGTGCATCAGCTCCTGATCACATGCATTTCCAGGCAGGCAACAGCGATTTCCTGACACTCGCACCCGCCATTGAAGCCGCTGAGCTAAAAACCATCGCTACAGATGGCGACGCTACTCTCGCGCTGTGTGACGCGCTTCCTCTAAAGGTATTTGTCATTGACGCAGCCGACCCACAGGCAGGTCAACGACTTTTCGCTCGTCTTTATAAGGCCATACCTGTACCGGAAGATGAGAAAGAACCGATGATGAACCTCCTGTGCTATGCCACAGCTGCAGGCGTACGCCTGATAATCATTCCGCGCAAACGCCACCGCCCGTCGTTCTACGGTACGGAAGGCGAAGGCACCATGCTGCTCAGCCCTGCATCAGTCGACATGGGTGGTGTTTTCATTACACCGCTTGAAAAAGATTTCAATGCGCTTGATGCAGACAAGATAGCGCAGGTTTTCGATGAGCTATGCCTCTCAACCGATGAGATCAATGACATTGCCGAAAAAGTAATCTGAAACATTACGCCGCGCTTATTTATATATTAATGTGTAAGCGCGGCGCATAAAAATATATCACACAGTCATCACCCAGAACACCGACATGACCCAAGAACCCAATATAAGCGTAGGCATCCTCAGTGCAACTGAAATAAACATATCACTGCTCGCTGACTACCGGCTCGGCCACGACGGCAAGATAGTTCGCGGACCGCAGACTTTTTCCGTATCACCTGACGGGAGGATCGCCTGGCAAGGAGAAGTTTATGACTCCATTGACCTCATTCCGCTCGACCAAACACGAGCCAAGGCATCTTTCGAAATCTTTGACGTGGTAATCGGCGTTAATTTCCATTGGGAACGCCGTGAAAATCAGCGTTTCTCTGGTGCATGCCGCGTGATTGTGGAAGGCGACAGACTGACAATAATCAACGTTCTACCTATAGAGGACTATCTGCTGAGCGTGATATCATCAGAAATGAGTGCCCACGCATCACTTGAGCTTCTTAAAGCCCACGCAGTAATCTCCCGCTCATGGCTCCTTGCTCAGATTGACAAGACTGCCCGCATAAAGCAAAGTGGCGAGACATACAATGCAATGACTGTCACTGATGACGAACTGATCAGGTGGTATGACCGGGAAGATCACGTAAACTTCGATGTCTGTGCCGACGACCATTGCCAACGCTATCAAGGCATCACCCGCCAGTCAACACCTAAAGTGACAGAAGCTATCGCAGCAACCCGCGGACAGATTCTCACTGACCCGTCAGAAGGCGGCAAGCTTTGCGATGCCAGATTCTCAAAATGCTGCGGCGGAGTATTCGAAGAATTCGAATACTGTTGGGAGCCCCGGAAATTCGCCTATCTGGAAGCCCGCAGGGACAGCGCAGAACCAACAGATATCCCCGATCTGCGCGATCCTGATGAAGCCAATCAATGGATAAATTCACGACCCGACGCATTCTGCAACACATCCGAAGCATCTATCCTGCGTCAGGTTCTAAACAACTATGACCAAGAAACAACCGATTTCTACAGATGGACAGTCGAATACACCCGCGAGCAGCTTGCTGCGTTAGTCAAGGAACGCTCCGGTGTGGATTTCGGCGACATCATCAACCTCGAGCCACTTGATCGCGGTACCTCGGGTCGTATATGGCGTCTGCGCATTACAGGCACCAACCGCACAATGGTCATAGGCAAGGAACTCGAGATACGCCGTACACTGTCACCGAGTCATCTCTACAGCTCAGCATTCACCGTAGAGCGTCTTGACATCGATCCGGCCACTGGAATTCCGGGCCGCATAATACTTCACGGTGGCGGCTGGGGACACGGGGTAGGACTTTGCCAGATTGGCGCAGCTGTAATGGGCGCCAAAGGATACACCTACGAACAAATCCTCAGCCATTACTTCCCCGGTTCTGACCTATCGGCCCTTTACCGGTAATCTAACCCTAACAACCTCTACCAATCATCACTAAAGCAATGAAACAGGCTACAACAAGAAACCCCTGGGCTTGGATACCAACCCTTTACTTCGCGCAGGGGATCCCGTTTATTTTCATCAACATGGTAACCATGGTGATGTTCACCCAGTTAGGTATGTCGGAAACCGATGCCGCACTTTACACAGGCTGGCTCTACACTCCCTGGGTAATCAAACCTTTCTGGGGTCCGATTGTCGACATTCTGAAAACCAAACGCTGGTGGACAGTAACAATGCAGATATGCATTGCCATCGGCCTCGCTGCAATCGCATTCACACTGCCTCTGCCCAACGCCACCGAGATAGCTCAGGGCGTGCCGGCAAGCGCTTTCTCCATCTGTCTATTCTTCTACGTTCTCACCGCTTTCTGCTCGGCAACCCATGACATCGCGTCAGACGGCTTCTACATGATAGCGCTCAACACCAACCAACAGAGTATGTTCGTCGGTATCCGATCCACTTTCTACCGTTTTGCCAACGTCTTCGGTCAAGGTGGTCTCGTCATGATCGCAGGCTTCCTCGAAGGCGCTTTCGGTGAAAAGGCCGCTGCATGGAAATGGACAATCGTGGGTTGCGCAGTATTCTTCGCCATTGTTTCAATGTGGCACATGTACATTCTGCCCCACCCCTCAACCGACAAAGCCGTAGGATCAGGTGAGAAAAAAACAGTAGGCGGCATCCTCAAAGAGTTCGCAGGCTCATTCGTGACATTCTTCCAGAAGAAACACGTAATCCTTGCCATGCTGTTTATGCTTCTCTATCGCCTCCCTGAAGCTCAGGTTGTGAAACTTTGCCAACCATTCCTGCTCGCCTCACGCGAGGCCGGTGGCCTCGGCATGACCCCTCAGGAAGTAGGCTTGGCATATGGAACACTTGCCATCATAGGCCTCACAGTCGGCGGTATAATCGGCGGTATATGTGCCTCTAACGGTGGACTCAAACGATGGATATGGCCTATGGCTCTCGCAACATCTCTCAACTGCGTGGCTTACATAATCCTGTCAAACGTTCAACCCGATTATGCTACAGTAGGCGGCAAAGCACTTGTATTCTGCTGCCTCATCCTTGAGCAGTTTGCCTACGGATTCGGATTCACCGCATTCATGCTCTTCATGATGTACTTCGCCGAAGGTCCATACAAGACATCCCACTACGCCATATGCACAGCATTCATGGCACTCGGCATGATGCTCCCAGGCATGGCTGCCGGTTACATAAAGGAAAACCTTCTCGGCAACTCATACTCATACTTCTTCCTTTGGGTACTCTTCTGCAACATCGGCACATGGCTGGTTACAGCCCTTGTAAGGCCCCATATCAATCCCGAATACGGTGCTAAACGCGTCGAAGCTAAAAAAGAAAAATAACAACATGAAAAAGATACTGACATTGGCTCTCGCAGCCATCACCACCATAGGCCTCGCCGCTCAGGTAAAACCCGGAATAGAGGTACTCCGTGACAACGGCTTCGCCCAATTGCAGGGCAAGCGAGTGGGACTTATCACCAACCCTACCGGCGTTGACAATAACCTCAAGTCTACGATCGACATCCTGCACGAAGCACCCGGAGTGGAACTCGTCGGACTTTACGCACCCGAACATGGTGTGCGCGGCGACGTGCATGCCGGCGACCATGTAGACAACTTCACAGACCCAGCCACAGGCGTAACCGTATACTCAATATATGGAAAAACACGCAAGCCATCGCCTGAAATGCTCAAAGATGTCGATGTACTTATCTATGACATACAGGACATTGGCTGCCGTTCATTCACATTCATATCCACAATGGGTCTCGCCATGGAGGCATGCGCCGAACTTGGCAAGGATTTCATGGTTCTTGACCGCCCCAATCCCGTAGGTGGCAACATTATCGAGGGCTGCCTTACCGAGGACTCCTGCGTGTCATTCGTGAGTCAGTTCCCTATTCCATACCTCTATGGCATGACTCCCGGCGAACTCGCCCTGTATCTCAACAACGAAGGACTCATAGGTAAAGACGGCCTCAAATGCAACCTCACCGTCGTGCCCATGGAAGGATGGACCCGCGATATGGAATTCCGCGCCACCGGAATGCCCTGGGTACTCCCCTCTCCCCACATTCCCAACCCGGAAGCAGCCGTGCTATATCCAGTGAGCGGTATCCTCGGTGAACTTGGCTACATGAATATCGGAGTCGGCTACACAGAACCTTTCAAGCTATTCTGCGCCGAATGGGTCGATGCTGAAGAACTATCGCGCCGGATGAACGCACTTGACCTGCCAGGCCTGAAATTCCGTCCCATCCACATCAAACCCTTCTACTCTGTAGGTAAAGGCGAGAATCTCGCCGGTGTTGAGGTATATGTCACAAACAAAAATATCGCTCCGCTCGCACTCACTCAATTCTACGTAATGCAGGAACTCGCTGACATGTATCCCGAAAAGGCCACCTTCGCCGAAGGTAATGCGAATCCTGAACGATTTAACATGTTCGACAAAGTTTCGGGCAGCAAAGAGATTCGCCGTCGCTTCAGCGAGCACCATCGGGTAGACGACATCATCGACTATTGGAACAAGGACAACGAATCATTCCGCGCCGCTTCTTCAAAATATTACCTATATAAATAAAAAACCTCTCATGCAGATTGCTGCCGCCCGGCCATAAATCCGAGGCGGCAACAATCCGCAATATCAATCCATCATTTCACAATCCATGACCGACTCACCTCGACATAATGATTTTCTCGCTGCTATAAGCAGCTTCATACCCTCAAAACGCATCTATACCGACGAGCTGCGCACCCTCGCCTGGGGCACAGACGCCGGTTTTTACCGCATGATCCCTAAAATTGTGGTACGCGCCAATGATGAATATGAGGTAGCCCGGCTGCTCCGCGAGGCCAACCGCCTTGAGGTTCCCGTTACTTTTCGTGCTTCAGGAACCAGTCTGTCAGGCCAGGCTATCACCGACTCGGTACTCATTGTAATTGATCGGTCTTGGAATAAATATGAAATATCCCCGGATGCTGAATTCATAACAATGCAGCCCGGCATTCTCGGTTCCGAGGCAAGCGAGATCCTTGCCCCCTACGGCCGCATGTTCGCGCCCGACCCTGCGTCCAAGAAAGCCGCTACAGTAGGCGGAATAATCATCAATAATGCCTCAGGCATGAATTGCGGCACACACGCCAACAGTGACAATATATTGCGCTCAATGCGTATTGTGTTCGCCGATGGCACCCTTCTTGACACCGGGGATCCCGAGTCAAGACAACGCTTCGCAGAAATGCGCCCCAACCTGATAGCCGAAATTGAATCAATCCGCCAGACCATCGTCAGCGATGACGAACTATCACGCCGCATCCGTCACAAATACTCCATCAAGAATGTAACAGGACTTAATCTACTGCCATTTGTCAAGTTCACTGACCCATTCGACATAATAGCCCATTGCATGGTAGGCAGCGAAGGAACACTTGGATTCCTGAGCACAGCAACATTGCAGACATCGCATCTTTTCACATGCACCGCCTCAGCAATGCTGTACTTCAGCGACATCTCCGAAGCTTGCCAATGCGTGGTGGCCTTGAAAAAAAACACGCCTGTTTTCTCATGTGAATTACTTGATTCAAAAAGCCTTGAAAGTGTCAACGACCCAACAGGGAAAGGTCTCACCGCCCTGCTGATCGACACCAAAGCCGACTCACAGGAAGGACTTGACAACAACATCAAGAAAATAATGGAAGTGGTCAACACTTTCACACTCTATAAAGAAGCCCATTTCTCAAGCGATCCGGCCGAGACATCTGCCTGGTGGTCACTCCGCTCCGGCATATTTCCATCGGTAGGCGGCACACGCCCTCTTGGTACAACCGCTATTATTGAAGACATAGCGTTCTACATCGAAGACCTGCCGAGCGCAACAGTCGAACTGATAGAGCTTCTACACCGCAACGGATACGAACAGGCGTGCATATACGGACACGCACTTGAAGGCAACTACCACTTCATCATTGCCCAATCATTCGAGACACAAGCAGATATCGACAAATACCGCCGTCTCATGGAAGACATCGAGCACCTCGTGGTCGACCGTTACGACGGATCTCTTAAAGCCGAGCACGGCGTAGGCCGTAACATGGCTCCTTTCGTACAACGAGAATGGGGCGAGAAAGCTTTCTCGCTTATGCGCCGCATCAAAGATGCTTTTGATCCAAACTGCATTCTCAACCGCGGCGTGATATTCAATGACGATCCCGAATGCTACATAAAAAGCATGAAGCCGCTCCCGCCACTTAACCCGATTGTAGATAAGTGTATCGAATGCGGATTCTGCGAACCAAACTGCGTGAGTTGTGGATTCTCACTATCTGCGCGCCAACGTACTGTGATTCTCCGCGAGATAGCACGACTCGAGCGCCTCGCCGACCCTGCAAGTCTCGCCCGTGCCGTACGTCTCAAGAAAGGGTTCAAGTTCCTTGGCAACGAAACATGCGCAGGCGACGGGCTCTGCTCAACTTCATGTCCGATGAAAATAAACACCGGTGACATGATACACTACGTGCGCGAACAGCACCTTCCGAAAGGCTCGCTCGGTTACAAGACAGGAGCATTTGCCGCCGAACACCTCGCCGGAATATCTTCCGGTCTGCGCTTAGCTCTCGGAGCCGCCGACATAGCACACAGTGTCCTCGGTGACAATGGCGTGAATTCGGTTGGCCGCGCTCTCAACAAAATAGGTATGCCATTGTGGACTGCCGCACTCCCCAAGCCTTTCTCTCCGTCAAAAGCAGTGAACAAGCCACAACCTCAGTTACCCCGCACCGTTGTATACTTCCCGTCATGCATCAACCGCACCATGGGCGTGTCAACAGAGAAAGGGAAGTCAGCCGCACCGCTCGTTGACACAATGGTATCGCTGTGTAACAAGGCGGGGTATCGCGTTATATTTCCCGAAGGCATGGACAAACTGTGCTGCGGAATGATATGGGAAAGCAAAGGTATGCCTGACATTGCCGATGACATGACAGCAAAACTCGAAAAAGCACTCATAAAGGCCAGCGAAAACGGCCGTTACCCTGTGCTATGCGATCAAAGCCCATGCCTTCACCGCATGCGTCACCACATAAAAAGTCTGAAACTGTACGAACCTGCCGAATTCATTGAGAAGTTTCTTGCCGAGCATCTCGAATTCAACCAAGGTTCGGAGCCGATAGCTGTGCATGTCACATGCTCTACACGCCTGATGGGATTGGCTGATACCATAGTGAACCTCGCGCGCCGTTGCTCCAACAATGTCACCGTACCGGCAGCCGTAGGCTGTTGCGGATTCGCCGGTGACAAGGGCTTCACTGTACCGGATTTAAATGCATGGGGATTGCGCAACCTGCGACCAGCAATTGAAAAAGCCGGCGTAACGGCCGGCTACTCCAACTCACGGACATGTGAGATAGGGCTTACAAACAACTCCGGCGTGCCTTACAAATCAATAGTATATCTCGTTGACAGACATACAACTTCTAAAAACAACTAATACATGAAACCTGCCAAAGACACCACTGCAGCTAAACCGAAACGACTCTTGGCGCTTGACATCCTGCGAGGCATCACAATCGCAGGCATGATTCTCGTCAACAATCCCGGCTCCTGGGGGCATATATACACACCACTGGAGCATGCCTCATGGAACGGCCTCACGCCTACCGACCTGGTATTCCCGTTCTTCATGTTTATCATGGGCGTCTCAACCTATTTCTCATTGCGTAAATACGAATTCCAATTTTCTACGGCAGCCATGTGGAAAATACTCCGCCGCACCATCGTGATTTTCCTAATAGGACTCGGCATAGCATGGCTCGGATTATTCCTGCGAGGTATCGCCTCAGCGGCATCCATTTGGGAAGCCATGTTCAACTTCGACCATATACGCATCCTCGGTGTCATGCCCCGACTGGCCATCTGCTACGGAGTTGGATCTCTCGTCGCACTCTGGCTCAAACACCGCCATCTACCGATTTTCGTAGGCGCACTGCTTGTTATTTACGCTATAATGCTCATTGCCGGCAACGGATTTGAATTTGCCGACTCAAATATCATCTCAGTTGTCGACCACAAAGTTCTCGGACCCGATCACATGTACGCCGACACAATTGACGGTGTGACACTTAAGTTCGATCCCGAAGGCCTTCTCAGCACCCTGCCATCTATCGCACATATGCTTATAGGTTTCATATGCGGAAGCTGGATTGTGTCACTCAAAGACAATCGCGACCGCATCAACCGGCTGTTCATTCTGGGGACCATACTCACGTTCGCAGGATTCCTGCTCAGCTACGGCATACCAATAAACAAAAAAATATGGTCGCCCACTTTCGTGCTTACAACCTGCGGACTCGCCTCAAGCTTCCTCGGTCTACTCATATGGATTATTGACATCAAAGGACACCGCAGTTGGTGCCGGTTCTTCGAAGTATTCGGTATCAATCCCCTGTTCCTCTACTGTCTCGGGGCGGTTCTTTCTATAGTTATCGGAGTGATAAAAGTCCAGGGAGCATCAGGTATGACCTCCCTCAAGGGTTGGATCTACAACGACCTGCTCATGCCGATATGTTGCGGCGACGCCACCCTGGCATCACTCACTTTCGCAATATCATTCGTATTAGTTAACTGGCTCGTAGGCCTCATTTTATACAAAAAGAAAATTTATATTAAGATATGATACTTATAGCTGACTGCGGAAGCACCAAGATCGATTGGTGCCTGCTCAACAACGGAAAAGTTGAAAAACAGGTTTTCACACTCGGCATGAACGCCGTAATGCTTACTGAAGAAGAGATGCGACAGCGCATCGCCACTGAATTAACCCCTGAACTCGCCGGTTATCCCGTCGAAGAAGTTTACTTCTACGGCGCCGGATGCATCTCACCCGAAGTCTGCGGAAACGTAGCCGGAGCAATCCGCGCCAACTTCCCCGCCGCCTCTACCGTTGAGGTCCACACCGACCTCCTTGCTGCCGCACGCGCCCTGTGTGGCCGCAATCCGGGCATCGCCTGCATCATGGGAACAGGATCCAATTCCTGCTACTATGACGGAACAGAAATCCGCGACAATGTGTCCCCCCTTGGCTACATTCTCGGTGACGAAGGTTCAGGAGCTGTTCTCGGCAAAATTCTTCTTGGCGACGTTCTCAAAAACCAGCTGCCTGCCGACCTGTGTGAGAAATTCCTCAAACAATTCGATCTTGACAGACTCACTATTATCCGCCGCGTGTACAAGGAGCCCCAAGGCAACCGCTTTCTTGCATCCGTCACACCATTCCTTATCCAGAATATTGACCGCAAGGAAATCCACGACCTCGTGTTCAACTCCTTCAAAGCTTTCTTCGTGCGTAACATCGCACAATACAAAGGCTACCGCGAACTGAGCGTCAACTTCATCGGCTCCATCGCACATTACTATCGCCCCGTGCTCGAAGAAGCCGCAGCAGCATGTGGTTGCACAGTAGGCAACATTATCAAAAGCCCGATGGAAGGCCTTATAAAATTCCACACAGCTTAATTCACCCGATCACCATATCATTATCATAACTATTTTATAATGGCATTTGTAAAAATTAGTGAACAATCATCGCTCTACAATGATCTCGAGAAAAAGAGTGTGGGCGAAATATTGCACGATATAAACACCGAAGACAAGAAAGTGGCTCTGGCTGTAGAGAAAGCCATACCCCAGATTGAAAAACTCGTCACCGAAATCGTTGCCCGCATGAAAAAAGGCGGCCGTATATTCTACATGGGAGCCGGTACATCAGGGCGCCTCGGCGTGCTTGACGCATCCGAGATTCCTCCCACATTCGGTATGGATCCATCTTGGGTTATCGGCTTGATCGCAGGTGGCGATGTAGCACTGCGCAGCGCTGTTGAAAACGCCGAAGACGACGACCATCAGGGATGGCACGATCTTGAAAAATATAACATCAACGACAAAGACACCGTCATCGGTATAGCAGCCTCCGGGACCACTCCATACGTTATAGGAGCGCTCAACGACTGCCGCGAACACGGTATCCTGACTGCCGCCATAACCTCGAATCCTGACGCACCGGTAAGCAAAGCCGCCGATATCGCCATCGAAATGGTCGTAGGTCCAGAATATGTAACCGGTTCATCACGCATGAAATCAGGCACAGGCCAAAAGATGATATGTAACATGATCACCACATCAGTAATGATCAAGATGGGCCGCGTGAAAGGCAACAAAATGGTGAACATGCAGCTTACCAACGCCAAACTCGTCGATCGCGGTACACGCATGGTGATGGACGAACTGGGAATGGAATACGATGAGGCAAAACGCCTCCTGCTGATGCACGGCTCAGTGAAAAACGCCGTCGACGCATACCGCGAAACAGCTCAAGCATGAAACTGCTTCGCTCATTGGCACTGACTATCACTGCAGCGGCGGCTATCGCCGCCGCTGCAGGTGATGGCAATACCCCTGCCAAACCCAAATACACCGAGCTATATTATCAGAGAGCTTCTCTCTTTGAAACACTCGGTGTCGATTCCACCACTATAGTATTTCTCGGTAACAGTCTCACTCACGGCTGCGAGTGGCACGAACTGCTCAAAATGCCCAATGTAGTAAACCGAGGCATCAACGGCGACATTGTAGAAGGCATAGGCGAACGCATAGGCTCCGTGGTAAACGGACATCCCGCCAAGATTTTCCTAATGACCGGAGCAAATGACGTATCACACGATCTCACCCCTGATTCAATCGTCACCGCTGTTAGCGAACTCATTGACTACATAAAGCAACAATCTCCCTCTACACGCATTTACCTGCAGTCAATGTTGCCTATAAACAATTCTTTCGGCCGATATAAAGCAATGGCAGGCAAGGAAGACACTATAAGGCGCATCAACTCACTACTACAACCGCTTGCCGCAGAAAAAGGTATACGATGGATAAACCTATATCCATATTTCTGCGACAATGAAGGAAACTTGCGCAAGGACTTCACCAACGACGGCTTGCATCTGCTCGGGCCGGCCTACCTTGTTTGGCGCGACATAGTCATGCCATATGTCCAGGAACCTTGACCTGAAAACTACCAGATATAAAAAACGGTAAGCTCTGCAAACCAGTGCCTACCGTTTTTTTACTTAGGCCTTATACGACGCCCGGCTGATGTATTTATGATCAGTGGCACAGTCTCCACAGTGACAGTGCTGGTATCAAGGCCGAATGCACGCTGATCGCTTGTGCCGAGGTGCCGCAACGCCTCATAAAGCTGCATCATCACGGTATCACGTCGCGAGCAATGGCTCGACGGCGAAAAGGTCTTGTGCAGCAGAATAAACCTGAAATCACCAGGTATACCCTTATGACGGAGTGATGTATAGCGACTGGTTAAATCAAGCTTCCCGGCTGCAACAAGATCCTCCACTACCTGACGCAAGTACACGCTAACCTTGGATTCAACTCTGAAACCGAGCCTCATATTGACAAGATAAATAGTACCAGGTACAGGGATATTAACCTCGTACTCAAGATCTTCAGGCGAGTCAGTACGTTCAATATGCAGAAACCAATAATGATCAGCTCTCTTAGGTTGTTTGTTCACTATAGAATACAACAGCTTTCCCTCAAGCTTATCAGGATCGCCCGACCTGCTCAGATAAACCACATTTGACGCATAACGCGGAATCTCGTCATCGGATGATATCGCAGCTATCGTGTCAAGATAATCACCGAGACGCTTGTATTCGATAAATCCCATCCTCCGGCGCGAAGCATCATGCCATATAAGCATCACTGCAAGCACAACAGCGGCAATAAAACAGCTGAACCAACCTCCGTGATGGAACTTGAACATATTAGCCACAAAGAAACAGCCCTCTATTGCTCCGAAAACAACCATGAATCCGGCACATATCCACCGTGACATCCCTTTCATCCGCAGCCAAACTGTCATAAGCATAGTTGTCATCAGCATGGTCACAGTAATGGCAAGGCCATAGGCAGCCTCCATCCTGCTTGAGTTACCAAATATAATCACAGTCAGAAGACAACCGGCAAGCAACGTATAATTCACTGCCGGAATATAAAGCTGACCTTTTTCCATCGATGGATATTTAATCCGTATCTTAGGCCAGAACCCAAGATTCATGGCTTCGGAAAACAAAGTGAACGACCCACTCAGAAGTGCCTGGCTCGCAATGATTGCAGCGCCGGTGGCAAGCACCACTCCGGGGACTAAAAACCATTGCGGCATTATGGCATAGAATGGATTGACATAATCCGTCTCGCCATTGTGGCTTATCAGCCAAGCTCCCTGCCCCAGATAGTTAAGGATAAGCATCATCTTTACAAAAAACCAACTCACTGTGATATTACGCCGGCCGCAATGTCCGAGATCACTGTATAAAGCCTCGGCACCTGTGGTACATAGAAACACCGCACCGAGTATCAGAAACCATCCGGGCGAATTCACCAGTAACTTGATGGCATACCAGGGATTAAACGCTTTCAGAATCGCAAGATGATCAATCATCGCCATCACTCCGAGCACACCCAAAGTTATGAACCACACAAGCATGAACGGCCCAAAATAACGACCTATACGGTGAGTGCCGGCCTGCTGCATCAAGAAAATCAATACTATTATAGTAATAACTATAGCCATTACGGGTAGAGCCGGCACCACGGTATCAAGGCCCTCGATGGCTGATGTGACAGTGATGGCCGGTGTAATGACACCATCGGCTATCAGTGCCGCAGCGCCCGTTGCAGCCACTACGTAAAGCCACTTGCGGGGCGCATTCCTTATCAGAGCGAACAGGGCAAGAATTCCGCCCTCACCATGGTTATCGGCCCGAAGCACCATCACAACATATTTTAATGTGGTCTGGAGGGTGAGAGTCCATATTATACACGACACAGCACCTGTTATATAATCTTCTGTATAATCAGGGGTTACTCCCACAATCGCTTTCATCACATAGAGCGGGGAGGTGCCGATGTCTCCGAAAACTATGCCCATCGTCACCAACAGACCAAACAACGACAATCGCCGCAATCTGCTTGTTTTTCCATTCTTCATAAACCTATAACAACTACGCGTTTCATGCAGTTCTTGAAAATAATATACACCCCCGGCATGAATAACTTGTAATTTAGCTTTGCCCTTTTGAGAATAATTGTTAATTTTGCACCGAATTTTCTAAAATTCTCCTATAATATATGAACCTTAAACTGAAAAAAGGCCTGAATCTGCCAATTGAAGGTGCACTCGACGCTAATGCCCCTGTGAAGGACTGCCAAGCGGTTTGTTGCGCCATCATCCCCGACGACTTTGAGGGCTTCGTGCCAAAACTCGATGTCAAAGAGGGTGACATAGTGAAAATTGGCTCAGCATTGATGCATGATAAGAATTACCCGCAGGTAACACTTGTGTCACCGGTGAGTGGTAAAGTTAAAGCTATTGTGCGCGGCGAACGCCGCAAGATTCTGCGGGTGGTGGTTGAAAACAACGGTCATTCTGATGCCGCATCTTTCAACACATCTATGCCTGTCATGGAACTACTCTCGCGCAGCGGCCTCCTCGCTATGATACGCCGTCGCCCGTTCGACATTGTACCTGACCCATCATTACAGGTGCGTGACATCTTTGTCACAGCCCTTGACACAGCCCCTCTGGCAATGTCACCCTGCCGCATGCTCGGAAATGACGCCCGTGAAGCTATCAGCCGCGCAGTAATGGCGCTCCATGATGTCACACACGGCAGCATATATATATGTCATGGAGCCGATTGGAGTTTCGGTAACATTGACGGAGCCAGGATGGTGGCAGTCGAAGGTCCTCATCCGGCCGGAAACGTTGGCGTGCAGATCGCCAATATAGCCCCGATAAACAAAGGTGAGAATGTATGGACTCTTGATATTGTAACTCTATACAAGATTGGCCGACTGTTAATTACAGGAAAACTTGACTCCACAGTAACCGTCGCTGTGACAGGCCCCGAAGTCAACCGGCCGACTATCGTGCGCACATCAGCAGGCGCCGACATCAAGGCATTGACCGCCGGGCTGTTACAAGACTCATCTCACCACGTACGTATCATCAGCGGCAATGTGCTTACCGGCACTGCTGTGAGTGAAGCCGACGGCTTCCTGCGTTACCCATACCGGCAGGTAACCGTAATAGCCGAAGGAGATGATGTCAATGAATTCATGGGATGGGCATCACTATCGCCAGCCAAACTCAGCGCGAGCCCCGCTCTTCCTCTACACAGACTCCGCAAACTTTTCAAACCGGATGCACGCCTGCTCGGAGGCCGCAGAGCTATGATTGTCAGTGGAGAGTATGACAAGGTGCTTCCGATGGATGTGATGGCAGAATATCTGCTGAAAGCCATTCTCTCGAAAAATATCGACGAAATGGAAGCTTTGGGGATATACGAAGTAGCCCCTGAGGATTTCGCGCTGCCTGAATTCGTAGATACATCGAAGCTGCCATTGCAGCAGATAGTGCGCGACGGCCTCGATTACCTGCGCAAGGAAACAGAATAATAACCACGCATTCACGATACAGATGAGCAAGTTACGCAAATTCCTCGACCGCATTGAACCAAACTTCCGCCCAGGCGGAAAATTGGCCGCACTCGAGAGTGTTTTTGACGGATTCGAGACATTCCTATACACGCCGCGCACTACCGCACCGGCCACCCGCACTACACATATCCACGACAGCGTGGACTCAAAGCGAACCATGATTATTGTAGTGTTGGCACTTATGCCCTGCTTCCTTTTCGGCATGTACAACACCGGTTATCAACACTGGCTCGCTGCAGGTGCATCCGAATTTCCGTTCTGGTCCCTTATTCTTTACGGCTTTCTGGCAATCCTGCCAAAAGTCATCGTCACATATCTCGTAGGCCTCGGCATTGAGTTCATTGTAGCACAGATACGCCACGAAGAAATACAGGAAGGTTTCCTGGTGACAGGCATTATTCTGCCCATGATATGCCCTGTTGACGTACCACTATGGATGCTCGCCGTAGCCACAGCATTTGCTGTCATTTTTGCCAAAGAGGTCTTCGGTGGCACAGGATATAACATTGTAAATATCGCACTTACCGCGCGAGCATTCCTCTTTTTCAGTTATCCGGCCAAGATGTCGGGCGACGCCGTATTCGTAGCCACCGGACAACAGTTCGGATTCGGCCCTGCCGTAGCTGACGGCTTTACATTCGCCACCCCTTTGGGACAGATTGCCACATCTACCGGAGCACCCGAAGTAACCGGTATTGACGGCCACGCAATCACTGCATGGGATGCATTTGTAGGATTGATTCCAGGCTCTTTCGGTGAGACTTCAGTCATCTGCATCCTCATAGGCGCGGCAATGCTTCTCCTCACGGGCATCGGATCATGGCGTATCATGCTCTCAGCAGTGGCAGGCGCCCTACTTATGGGTTGGATCGCCAACTCATGCGCGACACCCACTTATCCAGCCTCCTACCTATCACCAATTGATCAACTGCTCTTCGGCGGATTTGCATTCGCCACAGTTTTCATGGCCACTGACCCGGTCACCGCAGCCCGTACAAACACAGGCAAACTCATCTACGGCTTCCTCTTCGGCATAATCGCAGTAATCATCCGCACCTACAACAACGGCTACCCGGAAGGAGCCATGCTGGCAGTGCTACTCATGAATGTTTTCGCACCGCTCATCGACCACTGTGTGGTGGGCGCCAACAAGCGGCGCCGTCGTGCCCGCCTAACCTCTAAGGCATTACAGCAATGAATAAGCAAAGTAACATTTACACGGTAATATACATTATCGTGCTGGTTGTAGTAGTTGGCGCCGCACTCGCCTTCACATCAATGTCGCTCAAAAACCGGCAGAATGAGAATATCGCCGCCGACAAGATGAGGCAGATACTTGCATCAGTGCATGTAGTGCCTGAAAAAACTTCCGACATTATTCCCGAATACAACAATTATATCAAGGACAGCTTCATAGTCGACACCGCAGGCAACATGATAGGCCATGGGGCATTCGACATTGATGTAGCCGCCCAGACCAAACTCCCCGCGGTTGACCGCAAGCTACCAGTTTATGTGGCCACAATGCCCGACGGAAACCGCAAGTACATTCTTCCGGTGTATGGCGCCGGCCTTTGGGGGCCTATTTGGGGGTATGTGGCACTTGATGCCGACGGCTCTACAATATATGGAGCTTATTTCGCACATCAGGGTGAAACTCCGGGACTCGGCGCTGAAATAGCCAAACCCGATTTCTCAAATGAATTCGTAGGCAAGAAAATGTTCAAAGGCAACGAGTTCCTGCCGGTAGCCGTAATGAAAGCCGGGCAAAAGCCTCTGGGAAACGAAGACTATGTAGACGGTATTTCCGGCGGGACTATCACTTCAAAGGGAGTAGGCGCAATGCTTGACGATTGTCTGCGGCCCTATGCAACTTATCTTGAAACACTTCGCAAATAACTGCCATGGCTGAAAAAGAATCAAATAAATCGGTGTTCTTCAACCCGTTCTCAAAGAACAACCCCGTCATTGTGCAGATTTTGGGTATCTGCTCAGTGCTCGCTGTAACCGCAAAACTTGAGCCAGCCCTTGTCATGGGACTGTCGGTAATAGCGGTGCTCGCATTCAGCAACGTCATAATATCACTGATACGCAACACAATCCCTACTTCGGTGCGCATCATAGTGCAACTTGTAGTGGTTGCATCGCTTGTCATAATAGTAAGCGAGCTTCTAAAAGCCTATGCCTACGACGTGAGCGTTCAGCTCTCTGTATTCATCGGACTAATAATCACTAACTGTATCCTGATGGGGCGCCTTGAGGCCTTTGCAATGGCCAACCGCCCATGGGCCTCATTCCTCGACGGCGTTGGCAATGGTATCGGATACGCCTTGATACTCCTCATCGTAGGATTCTTCCGAGAACTTCTTGGAAGCGGCACACTACTTGGCTTCCAGATAATACCCCAGGCTTTTTATGATGCCGGCTACGCCAACAATGGTCTTATGATTCTTCCTCCAATGGCTCTCATTGTAGTAGCCTGCATAATATGGGTACACAGGTCATTTAACAAAGACCTTCAGGAATAACACGCTGATTTTGAAGATATGGAAAATCTAAACATATTCATCCGGTCGATTTTCATCGACAACATGATATTCGCCTACTTCCTGGGCATGTGCTCATTTCTGGCGGTAAGCAAAAACGTAAAGACCGCATTCGGCTTAGGCGTAGCCGTGACATTCATGCTCGTCATCACTCTCCCTATCAACTACCTCCTCAACACTTATGTACTTGAGCCCGGAGCCCTTGCCTGGCTTGGCCCCGAAT
Source organism: Odoribacter sp. (assembly GCA_023663145.1). Lineage (GTDB taxonomy): Bacteria > Bacteroidota > Bacteroidia > Bacteroidales > Muribaculaceae > CAG-873. Next base: position 49,827 of record JAMPHZ010000010.1, on the reverse strand, counting down.
ACGCATCTGTCGACCTGAGTTTCCTGTCACTCATACTCTTCATTGCAGTGATCGCCTCCATGACGCAGCTTGTTGAAATGGCAGTTGAGAAATTCAGCCCTGCCTTGTACGCCTCGCTCGGCATATTCCTGCCACTGATAGCTGTGAACTGCGCCATCCTCGGCGGTTCACTCTTCATGCAGCAGCGTGACTTCGGCTCCGTGGCCACAGCCCTCTGTGCCGGTGGCGGTTGGGGATTAGGATGGCTACTTGCAATCACCGCTGTGGCTGCCATCCGTGAACGCGTCGAATCATATTCAAAAGTACCCGCTCCACTGCGTGGCGTTGGTATAACATTCATAATCACAGCTCTTATGGGTATCGCTTTCATGAGCTTCCTCGGCATTAAACTTTGATTCCAGACCATGACACCGCTCTATATAACCCTATCTCTCATGAGCGCCACACTGCTTGCCGGTGTAGGCTTTTTCCTCGGCATCACACTGCTGCTCGTTGCAGTCTTACTCATAGCAAAACACTTCCTTGTACACAGCGGCGACGTAAGCATAAATGTCAATAACACCAAGACATTCCATGCTCCAGCCGGGGCCTCACTCCTGTCCACAATGGCATCATGCGATGTCTTCCTGCCTTCAGCATGCGGAGGAAAAGGATCATGCGGCCAATGCAGGGTGCAAGTGGAATCAGGTGGCGGACAGATTTTACCCACCGAGGCCGTGCACCTCTCCCGTAAGGAAATTAAAGATAACTGGAGACTCGCTTGCCAGGTGAAAGTGAAGGAAAACATGGACATTGAGGTTCCTGCCTCAGCACTCGAAGTCAAGGAATGGGAATGCACAGTACTTTCAAACAATAATGTGGCTACATTCATCAAAGAGTTCATTGTCGAATTACCCGCCGGCGAGCACATGAATTTCGAGCCAGGCTCATATGCCCAAATCAAGATCCCGCCATTCAACATCGATTACGACCGTGACATCGACAAAGCCTCCATTGGCCCCGAGTATCTTCCCGCGTGGGAAAAATTCGGTCTTTTCTCCCTAAAATGCATAAACAAAGAAACTACTGTCCGCGCCTACTCCATGGCCAACTACCCGGCCGAAGGAGACCGCATAATGCTCACAGTGCGTATTGCCACACCGCCTTTCAAACCCAAACCCGAAGTAGGATTTCAGGATGTGAACCCGGGTATCGCCTCATCATACATATTCACACTAAAGCCAGGTGACAAAGTGCTCATGAGCGGACCTTACGGAGATTTCCATCCCATCTACAACACAAAGAATGAAATGATGTGGATAGGCGGTGGTGCCGGTATGGCTCCTCTCCGCGCTCAGATCATGCACCTAACCAAAACACTCAAGACCACTGACCGCGTGATGAATTACTTCTACGGAGCACGCGCGCTCAACGAAGTTTTCTATCTCAACGACTTCCTGCAGCTTGAAAAAGAATATCCCAACTTCAAATTCCATCTCGCCCTTGACCGCCCCGATCCCGCAGCAGATGCCGCAGGTGTAAAATACACGCCGGGATTCGTGCATCAGGTAATCTACGACACATACCTCAAGAACCACCCGGATCCGGAAGACATCGAATACTACATGTGTGGTCCAGGCCCGATGAGCGCCGCTGTCAACTCCATGCTCGACAGCCTCGGCGTTGACCCCGCGAATATCCATTACGACAACTTCGGTGCGTGACACATCTACAGCTTATAACGTAAATTATTATAACGTAAATTAACAACTCACATGACACTAAATCACGCAAAATGCCTTACCTTTGCGCGATAAACATTTCTTGAGAAGTAATAAACGATGAAAAAACTGTTCATATTAGCTCTTGTAGCCATCGCCGCGCTTACCGCAACACAAAAAGCCTCCGCGCAATTCCGATACAGCGCTATTGCCGGACCAAACGTCTCAACTCTTGTATTCAAACAAGACCTTGCCGACGTTTCGCAGGTAGCAGGCTACAGCGCGGGCGTGCAAGGTGAGATAATGTTCCCGGGTATAGGCTTTGGCATTGACCTCGGACTTATCTACAACCAACTCGGCGCAAAAGTAAATTTAGGACAGAAAGAAATATGGGCCTCGCAAGGCTATGGAGACGAACACATCTTCCTCCATTATATACAGATTCCATTCCATGTCCGTTTCAAATGGACCCGCATGGACGGCCTTGAAGAAAAAATAGCACCGTTTGTATACGGCGGTCCCGACTTCACCATTCTCGCCGGCCATAGCCACTGCGACGCTATCGACTTTGCAGGCGGAGAACTGGGACTCACTGCCGGTCTCGGCTTCGAATTATTCCGCAGATGGCAAGTATCAGCATCTTACACATGGGGCATGACCTACTCCCTCAAGACAGTACTGCTCGACAACTACTCGGCACGCAACCGACATTGGGCCGTAAGAGTCGCCTATTTCTTCTAAGAACGTATACCGCACTTATATACTTGCACACCCTGCCATATACCTCTATGGCGGGGTGAACTTTTTATGCCGTTGCCGGGTTCATATATCAGAAAGAAAAAAACACTTGATTATGAGTACAAAACATCCAGAACGTAAATCGGAAGCCATTATCGGCATTTTAGGCATGCTGCTTGTGGCAGTGATAGTGGCTGTGTGCGTGTTGATGGTGGTAGATCCAATCAACCCGGCCGATGAAGAATATCCCCTTGAATCCAATCTGATGGCTATAGAAAACCAACGAGACTACGGACTATACGGCCTACCCGGACAACGCCTCGGAGTTTACGTTGACCAGTACACAGCCGGACCGGCTCCGGCATGCATCAGAAAGTAGGGCATCCGTCGTTATAGGCAAGATAACAGCATATCATTAAGAGATATAGGCTTAATAGGATCAAGACCCATTAAGCCTATATCTGTGTATACTATGTAAAGATTCATATAAAAAAAATTATCCGTCATCCCGACGAATAATCTTCTTACCTTAAATCTAATACCATGAAAAACTATGCAAAGGTACACATTTTATGTTATACGACATAATATTCACACAAGAAAATTATTCCTTTTAACACAATTTAATATAATGATTATATCACAACCCTTTTTATTGTCTTTTCAGATTCTGTTTGACGATTTTTCACTACCTTTGTATTTGTTTTAATGCCCTATCTATGCTTTTATCAATGACAGGCTTTGGCCGCGCTGCTGCCGAAGTCAATTGCAAAAAAATCACAGTTGAGGTCAAATCGCTTAACTCTAAGCAGATGGACCTCTCTGCCCGTGTGCCTTCTTCACTAAGAAGTCTCGAAATCGAGATACGGAACCTCGCATCGCGCGAGCTTGAGCGCGGAAAGGCCGATATACTTGTCACATGCGAGTCGCTTCCCGGAGCACAACCTCCCGTAAGACTAAACGTTCCTGCTCTTCAGCAATATAAAAAGGAAATAGAAGAAGCCTCTCAGGCTCTGGACATAGATGTGCCTCAGGATATTTTCCCCTTGCTGATGCGATTCCCCGACATCATGATTGTAGATGGCGATGACGAATCATCACCCGAAATCGCCGATACTCTCATAAATGTCACCCAACAGGCACTCAACGCCCTCAAGGAACATCGACGTGCCGAAGGCGAGCGGCTTGAAGTATTTTTTACAACACGCATAAAGGCCATCACAGAGTTGCTTGATGAAATTGCACCATTCGAAGCTGAACGCGTGCCTCGAATCCGCGCGCGTATTGAAGAAGGACTCAGCCGCATTCCTGTGGCAGAATACGACAAGGGACGACTTGAACAAGAAATGATTTTCTATATCGAAAAACTCGATGTAAATGAAGAACGGCAGCGACTTGCCCAACACCTACGATACTTCATCGAGACTATGAACTCCCCTATTCCAGGACAAGGGAAAAAACTCGGATTCATAGCGCAGGAAATGGGACGCGAGATCAACACCTTGGGATCCAAAAGCAACCATGCCGACATGCAGCGCATCGTGGTAAAAATGAAAGACATCCTTGAACAGATAAAGGAACAAGTCCTTAACGTGCTCTGACAATGGCCCGGCAAATAAGAATATGCATCGCCACAAGCACCCGTGCCGATTGGGGGCTTCTGTCACCTCTCGCCAGCCATTTTGGCAACGAGCCGCAAGTGACCCTGCAGATTCTTGCCACCAACATGCACCTGCTTGAACGTTACGGCCATACTGTCGACGAAATTAAAGCTCACGGATTCAAGGTTGACGCCACAGTCACCATGGATGATGGAGCCGACGACAGCGAAGCCTCCCGGGTTCATGCCATGGGGGAATGCCTGTCAGGGTGTGCTGATGCATTCACCCGCTTGCGCCCCGATGCCATAGTTATTCTCGGTGACCGCTACGAAATGCTTGCCATAGCCTCGGCAGCAGCAATAATGCGTATTCCTGTCATACACATAGCCGGAGGCGAGATCACAGAAGGAGCCATTGACGACTCTCTGCGGCACGCTATCACAAAACTGTCATCACTGCACCTCACAGCCACAGAACCTTATCGCAGGCGTGTCATTCAGATGGGGGAGAACCCCGAGCGCGTGGTCAACATTGGCGCACCCGGAGTATGGAACGCTTTCAATCAGCAATTGCCGTCACCACGCGAGCTACTTGACAGTCTTGCGATAACGGGCAACCCTGATATTGCCTTAGTGACATTCCATCCGGCAACCCTTGATACAGAAGACCCCACCGAGCGTTTCTCGGCACTCCTGCAAGCTCTCGACCGCTTTCCGCAGCTACACATTATAATGACATACCCCAATAATGACGCTCGCTCACAAGGAATCATAGCACTGATCGAGAGCTACGCTATGCTCAATCACCACCGCGTATCAGCAGTAAAATCGCTCGGGATGCAACGATATCTCGCAGCATCAAAACTCGCCAAAGTAGTTATCGGCAACTCCTCAAGCGGCATTGTGGAAGTGCCGTCGGCCGGAACTCCAACGGTCGATATAGGCATAAGACAGAAAGGCCGTATTGCAGGTCCGTCAGTAATACACTGCGGTGACTCTGCCGATGAGATTGCACAGGCCATCGACCATGCACTCTCACCCACCATGCAGGAACTCGCCGCGCGCCGTATAAATCCATACGCACGCAAAGACACAATACAGCTCGCCGCCGCTACAATTATTGATTTTGTGACAAACCACCGCAAGGAAACAAAAACTTTTCACGACCTTCCATGTTGACATTGACCCCTCTGTACATCATTCCGGCTCGCGGCGGCAGCAAAGGCATTCCACGTAAAAACATAAAGTTATTGGGAGGTAAGCCACTCATCGCCTACTCCATAGAAGCCGCTTTAGCCGCCGGCGCCAAGCCTGGCAATATAATACTGTCTACTGAAGACTCTGAGATAGCCGAGGTGGCACGCAGCCTTGGTCTTGACGTACCATATATGCGTCCCCAGGCCTTGTCAACCGACACCACCGGTAGCCGGGAGGTTATAATTGACGTAATGGATTGGGCCGACTCACTATCAATATCCTATGACTGCATTGTGCTGCTTCAGCCCACATCTCCATTCCGCACAGCCCATGATATCCTCGCGTGCCTTGACGCCTACAACCCCGGCGTAGACATGGCTGTTACAGTCACTCCGGCCGCTTCAAATCCATATTACAACTGCTTCGAAACAGATCCTGCCACAGGATTTCTGCACATATCAAAAGGCAACGGGATGTACACCAGGCGTCAGGATGCACCGCAAGCATGGGAATTCAACGGTGCGGTATATGTGATTAATCCTGCCTCTATCCGCATGATGCCATTAGGCGCTTTTACACGACGAATACCTGTATCCATGCCTCGCGAGCGGAGCATAGATCTCGACACACCACTCGACTGGCTTGTAGCTGAAGCAATCGCTTCACAAAACATATAACACGCCCAATTGTTTTAATCACATGGCACCCAACAATTACATCAGCAAATCGGCGACCCTCCTTGATGCCCTCGCACAACTCAACTCATTGCCTGGGACAGCAATGACACTATTCGTCACCGATAAGGACGGGACCCTGTATGGTTCGCTTACAGACGGAGACATAAGGCGCGCCCTACTGCACGGATCATCGGTGCAATCTCCGGTTACTGAAGCTGCATGCACTTCATTCAAGGCTCTTGATGGGACTGAAAAAGATGTAGAGTTGATGCGGGAGTGCCGGCGGTGCGGAATAAAGCTCCTGCCAAAACTGAATCCTGACGGCTCTGTAGCCAAGTTGGTTGACCTGAGCATAACACGCTCGCAGCTACCGCTGTCGGCTGTGATAATGGCCGGAGGCAAGGGCGAGCGCCTGCGTCCCATGACACTGTCAACACCTAAACCCCTTCTCAAGATTGAAGGTAAAGCGATTATAGACTACAATATTGAAGCCCTCGCCGCTGTGGGTATAACTGACATCACAGTCACCACCCGTTACCTCGCCGACATGATAGCAGCCCACTTCGCCTCACCTGTCGCAGGTGTAAGCGTAAAATGCGTTGAAGAAGAGATTCCGTTGGGTACCATCGGAGCATGCTGCCTTGCAACATTACCTTCCGAGGGAGAGTCGATAGTGATGAACTCCGATCTTCTCACCACCATTTCCTACGAAGAACTTTACCTGCGACACCGTGACTCAGGCGCCGACGCAACAATAGCTGTTATTCCTTATCAGGTATCAGTACCATATGCCATCCTGACCCTTGACGGCGACAATGTCACAGGCATAGCCGAAAAACCGGCCTACTCCTACTTCGCCAATGCCGGTATATATATTTTCAAAAATAAATTTCTGAATGAGTTGCCACTTGACCGACGCACTGATGCCACTGACCTTATCGACGACATCATATCATGTGGCGGGAAAGTGACATATTACCCAATCAAGGGCACCTGGATCGACGTGGGCTCCCCAGTCGACTTCGCCCAAGCATCGCAACTCATGAAACACCATAACAACCTGTCTAACAATTAAGCACAAGCACCATGGCAGATTCTAATTTCATCGACTACGTAAAGATATTATGCCGCTCCGGAAAGGGCGGTGCCGGCTCGCGACACTTCTATCGCGCCAAGTATGTACCCAAGGGAGGCCCTGACGGCGGCGACGGTGGCCGCGGAGGACACATAATCCTGCGTGGTAACAGTCACATGTGGACACTCCTGCCTTTAAAATACCGACGCCATATTTTCGCCGGAAACGGCGAGAGCGGTTCTGGTGGCCGCAGTTTCGGTAAAGACGGTGACGATGTTATTATTGATGTTCCTTGCGGCACTGTGGTATATGATGCCGAGACAGGCGAGTGGTTGGCCGAAGTAACCGAAGACGGTCAGGAACTCAAACTACTGCGCGGCGGCCGCGGCGGCCTGGGCAATTGGCATTTCAAATCATCAACCAACCGGACGCCACGATACGCGCAACCCGGAGAACCGGCCATTGAGAAATCAATAATTCTCGAACTGAAAGTGTTGGCCGATGTTGGACTCGTGGGATTCCCTAATGCCGGAAAATCCACCTTACTTTCAGCTGTCTCCGCCGCGCGGCCAAAGATTGCCGACTATCCTTTCACCACCATGGAACCACAACTCGGAATCGTAGCGTACCGTGACAACCGCTCATTCGTGATGGCCGACATCCCCGGCATTATCGAAGGTGCGAGCGAGGGTAAAGGCCTGGGCCTCCGCTTTCTGCGGCACATCGAACGCAATGCCGTGCTATTGTTCATGGTACCCGCCGACGCCGACGACATTGCCGCCGAATACAATATCCTGCTAAATGAACTCGAGCAATTCAATCCGCAGCTTCTTGACAAACACCGCGTACTTGCCATATCCAAAAGCGACATGCTTGATGATGAACTTATCGAGGAAATCCGCAAAACCTTGCCCGAAGGTATTCCATCGGTATTCATATCGTCAGTCACCGGTCAGGGGATAACCGAACTCAAAGACATCCTGTGGCGGGCCGTGACTGATGATTCCAACCGCCTTGCCACCGTTGATATTGCACATAAGCCGCTTGATGCCAATCATCGTGTGGGAGAAGAAGATGAATTCATATTTGAATATGTCCCCGGCGAAAATGACACCGACGATGAAGACTTTGAAGGCGAGGATCTCCAACAGATCAGCGCAGAGTCATGGGGCGAAGACTTCGACTTCGATGATGCCGAATTTGAATATGGCGAAGAAGAAGGCACTGACCCTGAGAAGCATCCCGGGAAATGACACTCTCCGACCTCAACCGCGACATTATCAAGCGCCTCACCCCGGCATTAGGGAACCGTGAGGCACGAGCCACCGCACGCCTGCTGCTTGACGATGACCTTGGTGTCACACCCACCACACTTCTCACTTGCGGCGACCGCGTGCTTGAGCCGGAAACAATATCACGGTTTGACTCTTATATAAGACAGATCATCGACGGGAACCCGGCACAATACGTAGTCGGTCAGGCTCAGTTCATGGGCATTGATCTTAAAGTATCGCCGGCCGTACTTATACCTCGGCCAGAGACGGCAGCCCTCGTAGATATGATAACCGACGAATTCAACGGCCACCACGATCTTAGAATCATTGATATCGGAACAGGCAGCGGATGCATAGCAATAGCTCTTGCACGCGCTTTGCCATATGCCCGCATAACCGCTACCGACATCTCTCGCCAGGCACTTGAGATAGCCTCTGAAAATGCCCTGAATAATGCAACCGAAATTACCTTTATACATAACGACATACTAACACCTGACACCGGCGACATCGGACAAGGCTACGACATAATCGTATCTAATCCACCCTACATAGCCGACAGTGAACGCAAATGCATGGACAGACGCGTATACGGTCACGAACCTTCCTCTGCTCTATTTGTACCCGACTCCGACCCTTTACGCTTCTACCGCGCAATAGCAGCACGCGGCACCTCAATCCTTAAACCGGGAGGTCGTCTTTTTTTTGAGATAAATCCGCTCTTCACTGCAAGACTCAAAACATTGCTTGAATCTCAATCCTATACAAGCATTGATATAACACGCGACTATCTTGGTAATTACAGATACTGCTCAGCTACACTGCCATCATGAAAGCCAAGGTCCCCGTCACTCCGCAGAAAGCATACCTCAAGGCCGAGGAAATGTGCAACCGCGCCGAACATTGCTCAGGCGAGATCCGTAAGAAACTATATGACTGGGGCATTTCGCCGACTGATGCAGCCGTTATAATACAAAAACTCGAGCGCGCCCGATTTATCGATGACAGCAGATTCGCCCATCTGTTCGCACGCGACAGAATGGAATATCTCGGTTGGGGTAAACGAAAAATCGCGGCCGCGCTGATTCTGAAACATATAGAACGACACATCATCAGAGAAGCGCTTGACGATCTCGACAATGAAATCTACGCCCGGCGGCTGCTTGATATAATGCGTAACAAACACAAATCCCTCGGCTCTGAGGCCTACACCTATGATGGGCGCACAAAAATCTTCCGCCACGCCATTTCACGAGGATTCGAGCCTCAACTTGTCATTGAGACAATGAAAATGTTAGACATACAATAAACCCGCACCTAGGCGCGGGCTAAGGTCCGGATGCATATCCCGGGAAACGGCATCATTCCCCGCAATTACTGATTCAATATCGGAGCAATACGTTTGAGGGCATTGACAAAGGCATCGACCTCACTTTTCGTATTATATACAGCGAAAGCCACCCTCACGGTCCCTTCCACGCCCAAAGAGTTCATCAACGGCTGAGCACAATGATGTCCGGTGCGCACGGCTATCCCCATCTTGTCAAGCAACATGCCGGTATCATAATGATGAGCGTTGCCGATAAGGAATGAGATCACTGCACATTTGCCGGGAGCCGTGCCGAAAATTCGCATTCCTTCTATTTCCATCATACGGTCTGTAGCATATTCCAGTAATTCGTGCTCATGTGAGGCTACTTTATCTATTCCCACCTCATCCATGAACTCAACTGCCTGGGTAAATGCAGCGGCACCTACATAATCAGGAGTACCGGCCTCAAACTTGTAGGGCAGATCAGCCCATGTAGTGCCTCCGAAGCTCACATGGCCTATCATTTCACCACCGCCCTGGTAAGGCGGCATTTTCTCAAGAAGATCAGTGCGCCCCCACAAGATGCCCACCCCGGATGGCCCATACATTTTATGGGATGAGAACGCATAGAAATCACATCCTATTTCCTGCACATCAACCTTGATATGCGGCACACCCTGAGCTCCATCAACGCATATTACAGCGCCATGCTCGTGAGCGATCTGCGACATAGTTGCCACCGGATTCACCGTGCCGAGCACATTTGACGCATGGCACACCGATACCAAACGGGTGCGGTCGCTGAACAACGACCGATACACATCAAGATCAAGACGCCCTTCAGCATCTATAGGCACAACTTTTATTCTGATACCACGACGCTTTTCGAGTAACTGCCATGGCACTATATTTGAGTGATGCTCCATAACGGTAAGTATCACTTCATCGCCTTCATCAAGTAATTGTCCGTAAGACGATGCCACCAGATTGATACCCTCAGTGGTCCCGCGGGTGAATATAACCTCCTCAGTGCGCGGAGCGTTGATGAAACGAGCTGCGGTGCGCCGGCCATGTTCCATAGCGTCAGTAGCCTCCTGAGACAAGCAATGCACACCACGGTGCACATTTGCCTTCCGGTGGGTATATGATTGCGTAATCGCCTCAACCACAGTATCAGGCGTTTGCGACGTGGCAGCATTATCAAGATATATCAGTGGCTTGCCATACACCGTGCGGCCGAGAATCGGGAACCGGTTTCTTATTTTTTCGACGTCCATAATCAATCAGCTACCACCTCCGGAGATGGGAGTGTATCAATCGAGCAACCGTCACACGACCCCGAACATCCGCGCAGGCGCCGGTCAAGCAACATCCTCAGAGTCTGGCGCAGCGGAGAATGGGTTATTTTATCAAGCCCTTCGGCCATGAAAGCGGTAATCAGCATCATACGGGCTTCATCGGCCGGTATTCCGCGTGACCGCATGTAGAACAGAGCCTCGGCATCAAGCTCGCCTGTTGCCGAGCCATGCGATGCCTTTACTTCGTCGCAATTGATTATAAGCTGAGGCATAGCATGCATGCGTGCTGCCGGTGACACCAACAGATTGCGGTTATTCTGATGTGCCTCAGTGAATCGTGCTCCATGCTCCACATTCACAAGGCCCTCGAATGCGCCCTGCGCCGAGTCGAACAATGCGTACTTGAACAGCTGCTCACTCGTACAATGCTCATGGTCATGGACCAGAAAAGTAGCATTATCCACCACCTGCGCTCCTGACGCGACCACAAGTCCGCCAAGCGACGTGTGGCAACCCTCGCCAAGATGCCGTGTATAGTATTCATTACGTGTAACTCCGCCGTCAAGTGTCACCGAGGACACCGAAAGTCTACTCCCTGCCCCTTGGGCGGCAGCAATGACTGATGCACGCGAACAACGCGGTGTAGACTCTTCAAGATCATTAAAATCCAACGAAGCATTATGTCCGAGGCGTATCTCGACAACACGGCAGTTCAGATAGCTGACCTGGGCAGTGCGTGGGTGGTCACATGCGATTACCGTAGCCGACGCATTATCATCCACGTCTATCACTATACGGCGCACCCCCATAAGGGGCTGGGATGTATTGAATATCGAAAGGATCTGCACAGGCTTGGTCATGGCCACATCACGTGGTATATGTATATACACACCATCTTGCACAAGCAGGTCATTGAGCGCCACTATCGGATTATCAGCAGGCGCCGTTTCTTCGGCAAACCGCTCAGGATACAATCCTGCAGCACTCGCGAGCGACATAACCTCCACCCCGCCGGGTAGTTTTGGCAAGCCAGGAGCGTGGAACGTATCGTTGACAAGTGTCACGGCAACTGTGCCTACGTTCGGGATGTCACAGCCATGCACACCGGTGCGCGAACCTGCCTCAAATTGCAGACGAGATATATTCACGCCATAATCGGGCGCGAACATATCGTTAAGTGATACTTTCTCATACCCCTCGTCGCCACGCTCGGGCAGACGCCCTGTACTCTCCAATGTAGCGAGAGCACGGATGCGACGCGCGTTCAGTGCCGCCGGCGAGTGCGATTCTATCTCCTGACGATTCCCGTTAAAGAGTTCTATATATTGCTTCAGAGCGTTGTTCATTGGTTGTCGACTTGTTCTTTTATCCAGTCATATCCTTTTTCCTCAAGCTCGAGGGCCAGTTCAGGACCGCCTGAGTATACTATCTTACCCTTATAAAGAATATGCACAAAATCAGGCTTGATATAATCAAGCAGGCGTTGGTAATGAGTGATCACTATCGTTGCATTCTCGGTGGTCTTGAGTTTATTTACACCGGAGGCCACCACCCTGAGGGCATCTATATCAAGTCCTGAGTCAGTTTCATCAAGTATTGACAGACGTGGCTCAAGCATAGCCATCTGAAATATCTCGTTACGTTTTTTCTCGCCCCCCGAGAAGCCCTCATTCACCGATCGCGATGCAAGTTTATTGTCGAGATCCACCACAGCGCGCTTGCACCTCATGAGCTTGAGGAAATCTCCGGCGCTCAATGGCTGCTCGCCAAAGTATTTACGCTTTGCATTCAACGCGGCTCTCATGAAATTTACCATCGACACTCCGGGTATCTCCACCGGATATTGGAACGAAAGGAAAAGACCCTCATGGCTTCGGTCCTCAGGCTGAAGGCTCAGCAGATCAAGGCTGTGAAAGATCGCCTCGCCCGATGTGACTGTATAACGCGGATTCCCCGCCAACACCCCCGACAAAGTGCTCTTGCCTGAGCCGTTGGGCCCCATTATAGCATGTACCTCGCCGGGACGCACCTCAAGATTGATGCCCCGCAATATCTCTTTGCCGTCGATACCGGCGTGCAGGTCTTTTACTTCTAATAATATATCGTTGTTCATGATTGAAACTGATTAGCTGTTATAACTCATTCACCCTACGCTGCCCTCAAGTGAGATCTGTAGCAGTTTTTGCGCCTCTACTGCAAATTCCATTGGCAGCTTGTTCATCACCTCCTTGGCATAGCCGTTCACTATCAACCCCACGGCCTCCTCTGTGGGAATGCCTCGCTGATTGCAGTAAAACAGTTGGTCTTCTGATATTTTTGATGTGGTAGCCTCATGCTCCACCGTGGCCGAATCATTCATAACATCTATGTACGGGAACGTATGCGCTCCACAGTCAGGCCCAAGCAGCAGAGAATCACACTGGGTATAGTTACGGGCACCCGATGCGCCAGGAGCTATCTTGACCAAGCCTCTGTAAGCATTCGAGCTATGACCCGCTGAAATACCCTTTGACACTATCGTGGAACGGGTATTACGCCCTATATGGATCATCTTCGTACCGGTGTCAGCCTGTTGGCGGTGACGCGTTACTGCCACAGAATAAAACTCGCCCACTGAGTTGTCACCCTTGAGCACACATGATGGATATTTCCATGTGATTGCCGACCCTGTCTCGACCTGAGTCCACGACAACTTTGAGTAATCGCCGCGGCATAGGCCACGTTTAGTGACAAAGTTATAGATACCACCACGTCCTTCGGCATCGCCAGCATACCAATTTTGCACTGTCGAGTACTTCACCTCGGCCCGATCCTCGACAACTATCTCCACAATAGCGGCATGAAGCTGGTTCTCATCACGCATAGGCGCTGTACAACCCTCAAGATAGCTCACATAGGCATCATCATCAGCCACTATGAGCGTACGCTCGAACTGTCCGGTACCTGCAGCATTGATGCGGAAATATGTCGACAGCTCCATCGGGCAGCGCACACCCTTGGGGATATACACAAATGATCCATCAGAGAACACTGCCGAGTTCAACGCCGCATAGAAGTTATCGCGGTAGCTCACCACTGACCCCAGATACTTCTTCACCAGATCAGGATAATCTTTGACAGCCTCGGAGATGGAACAGAAAATTATACCCATCTTCGCCAGTTTCTCGCGGTGAGTAGTCTTTACCGACACCGAATCCATAACGGCGTCCACCGCCATACCCGAAAGCTGCTTCTGTTCCTCAAGTGGTATACCAAGGCGATTGAAAGTATCAAGCAGCCCCGGATCAACCTCATCAAGACTCTTTGGGCCCTCCTTCTTTACCGGCTCGGCATAATAACTTATATCCTGAAAATCAATCGCAGGTATATCAAGATGCGCCCATCCAGGCACTTCAAGGGTGAGCCAATAGCGATAAGCCTCAAGTCTGAAATCAAGAAGCCACTGAGGTTCTCCCTTTCGCATTGATATGTGACGTATCACATCCTCATTCAAGCCCCGCTCCAGGATATTGGTCTCAATATCACTCACAAAGCCATATTTATAATCACCAGAGGTAGCGTTGCGTATTATATCGTCATCGCCCTCAACCCGGGATTCTATATTCTTGTCATTCATCGGAATTCTCACATTTGGGAATAATAACGCCCGAGGCATCGCGATGGTTGTTCAGATCAGCCAGATAACCCAACACCGCAGGCGCAAAATCTACCGCCGCAAGCCGCCAAGGCTTTTCCGGCTCATTCAACGAGCAGTCACCGGCCGCCGCAAGCATATATATGTTGAGAGCCAGTGACAACACCAGCCCCCACTGAAGCACCTTGAACACCGCCCCGCATATACGGTCGATAATCCCAAGATGTATGGTATGTACAGTCTTGCGCAGCACACGCGCCATCAACCAAGCCGCAACATATCCCACAAGGAAAGCCACGCCATAGGCTGCCGCAGAGTCAAGCGCCGTAGAGTCGCCGGCCCATAGCCCGGAAACAGCAGGACCCAACAGGCGGGCCACCACCACACCTGCCACCAAGGCCACTATAGAGCCAAGCTGCACCATGAGCCCACGTGTGAAACCAATCACGCCACCCACGGCTATCACCGCCAATATCAAAATATCTATCATACTTGACAAATTGCGTTTTCAATCCACAAAGTTACAAAAAAATCCTCAACCAACAAGACGCAACTTTTGCATCACGGCGCAGCGGAATCACTGTTACTGGTTATTCAGCGGATTCAACACCGACAATCAAAAAGTTCATACTTAAGGACCTAATAATAAATAAGTATTGGGCATTAAGCCTCAGATACTACATTGCAACAAATAATTATGATGAATACATCTTTAAACTCTAAAAATTACATCATAGTTCTATTTAACAACTAATCATACAAGCTTAATACCCAATACCTAAAACTTAATCAAAATCCCCCACCCTTTTGGATAGCTTTCATCATCTTATCAACGCACCGTTTCTTCTGCTCCATGTTGGGGTGCACATAAAGATTGAGCGTGGTGGAAATATCAGAATGGCCCAAAAGCACACTTACCGTCTTATAATCACAATTACTCTCTATGCAACGGGTGGCGAAGGAGTGACGCAGGCCGTGGAACTTGATTACAGGAATACCAAGTGACTCCATCAACCGCTTGTAGTAGCTGCGGTAGGTACGCGGCTCTATGGGCTTACCGTCATTGGAGATGACGTAGAATCTGCTGTTGACCACCTTCATTAGCGGTTTGATGAGCGAGAGTGCTTCTGCGCTCAATGGTATCTCACGGATGGAGTTGGGCGTCTTGGGGTCGTTTATTACCAGTTCGGTGTGCTTTTTCTCTCCTTCAAGAATGTAGATTCGCTCGATTGTGCGCTTCACCTGCAAAGTACCAGATTGTGTGTCGATGTCTTCCCAGCACAGTGCGCATATCTCACCTATGCGGAGACCAGTTGTGAGACATAGGTAGATCCCCAAAGCCTTGAATGAGAAGTTGGCTTTGATGTGATCGAGGATTTTCTTGTGATTGGCGATTGTCAATACTTCGATGTCGGTCGGGGTTGTGTTGGTGGGATATTTGATGTCCCACTCGGCATGTTCCATCCACTTGTTCTTAACTCCATGCTTCATAATCATCTTCAGCACGATGAGAATGTCCTTTATTGTCTTGACACTCAATCCTGCATTGAGCTTTTCAAGCACAAAGGTCTGAACGGTTGATTCACTCAGTTCGGTCATGTTGCCGAAGTACGGCAACAGATGGTTTTCAAGCGTCAGCATATAGGCTGCGAATGTTGACCGCTTGACATACGGACGCTTTTCATCTTTCCAAGCGTTCGCGATTTCTCTGATAGTCAGATGCGTCATAATGTTAATATTATTGGTAATTTCTGATAAATTAGAGAAATAATATAGCCGATGTTCCACCTTTGCGCTTCCCCGGCTTCACCGACGAGTGGGTGGAAAAGACAATACAGGATTTGGCAATAGTTCTTGGTGGTGGGACACCAGATACAACAAACAAATCTTATTGGAATGGACATATTCAATGGTTTACGCCTTCTGAGATAGGGAAAACCAAATATGTAAACTCAAGTTTGCGTACAATTACGGAAGAAGGACTAAATAATTCTGCTGCAAAACTATTGCCTCCGCATACTATTCTTTTAAGTTCTCGCGCAACAGTTGGAGAGTGTTCTCTAACTCTTCAAGAATGTGCAACTAATCAAGGTTTCCAGTCTTTAATTGCAAAGAACATCTATACAGACTTTCTGTATTATTTAATTCAAACAAAAAAGAAAGAGTTAATTAAAAAATCTTGCGGTTCGACATTTTTAGAGATTTCGGCAAATGAGGTTCGTAAAATCAGGGTTGCGGTCCCCACTAAAGATGAGCAATTAAAAATTTCGCAGTTGTTATCTCTCATAGACGAGCGTATAGCCACCCAAAACAAAATAATTGACAACCTGCAATCCCTAATAAAGGGACTTATACAGCGTTTGAGTCAAGAGGGATTTGCAAACGGAAGTTGGCATAGAATAATGCTATCTGAGATTCTTACCGAAAGGAACGAATTGAATGCCGCTTATCATCCAGTGCATTCAGTTTCGGTAAGTGCTGGCGTTGTCAATCAGGTAGAATATTTGGGCAGATCTTTCGCCGCAAAAGATACCGCCCATTATCATGTCGTCTATAATGGGGATATTGTCTATACAAAGTCTCCGACTGGTAATCAGCCTTTTGGTATCGTCAAACAAAGTCATTGTTTGACTCCAGCTGCTGTTTCGCCATTGTATGGCGTTTACCAACCTTGCTCATTTGAAATTGGGAATTATCTGCATTACTATTTCCTCAATCCGCTGAATACCAATAACTATCTATCTCCCTTAATTCAAAAGGGAGCGAAAAACACCATCAACATCAGTAATCAGAGGTTTCTTGAAAATAGAGTTCCATTGCCAATTGATAAGATGGAAATACAACTCGTCTCTGACTCTCTATCGGCCCTTGATAAGAAGATAAATTTAGAGTACGATGTTCTAACGACGCTGGAGCACCAAAAGAAATTTCTATTGAACAATATGTTTATATAAACATCTGTCTCAGGAGATATTCCCTTTTAGTTATATACAAATCTTTTAACCGCTTTTCATTTGTCAACTGAACATTGATAGCATCAAGAGTAGTGGCAATCCTACGTTGTCTTTCAATTGTAGGAAGAATGAATTTCTTTTTCATGAAATCATTCTTCTGAAGGTTGAAGCGAGTACTGCCTTGCGCCAACGGATAAACGAATTTACGGAATTTTGTGGAGGATACAAGATAAGCTAAATATGGGGGATATATTCTGCCTTTATTGAGAATTGAGACACCGAAGCAGAAGCTATTGAGATAGAATCTATCCGACACACCCAAATACACAGACCCAATACCTACTTCCTCGGGAGTCTCGGATGAAAGAGTGAACAGCACATCTCCATAAGATATGGTGTGCTGACTCTCATTTGCGTTAATGGTCACCAATCCAAAATCAGCTTCATTTATAACATTATTCTGATAGACATTGAGATACGTGATAAAAGGAGCCCCTTGACCAAAATCATCGCTGCTTTTTCCTGAAAGTCCTGAATAAGCAGTCCCTATTTCTGAGAAAGACACAAATTCGCCTTGAACTTCATCATGGAACTTATCATTCAGTCCCTTTATTAAGGCTGACTAATCCTTAATTCACTTTCCACGAGCCTCCTTTGGCTGAGCCAATACGCTCTATACGTCCTTGCGATTTTAGTTTTGACATTTGTTTTTCTATTCCTTTGATTGTTATGCCGATAGCTTCGGCAAGAGACTTGGCTGTATGTTTAGGATTTTCTTTAAGTAACTCTACAATGTGGTCATCTGTTTTTTGCTTTTTGGTGGAGATTGTCGGCAAATCCTCGCCAATAGATTCTTGAAATTTGGCAATGTCGGTTATCAGATGCTTAATCATAGTCTGAGTCATAAAGTTGCGGAATATTGAGAGGTCTTCGTTTTCGCGAGTCTCCACCAATGCCTTGATATAGTCTTCTTTGTCATCAGCGAATATGCGCGACGGTATCAGGCCGTATTCAAATTGTAACCAGTTCATTAAAAGGCGAGCCATGCGACCGTTACCATCAGCCCACGGGTGTATGGTTACAAGATTGAAATGGGCATCGAAACTCATCTCATAGAGTTGCTGCATAGTCATATTTCCGGCACTGTCACGTTGCTCATTGAGACTTAAGCAAAACTCTTGCAGTTTGGCAGGAACTTTATTGAAACTCATGTAGGACTTTCCGCCGACACCAGCAGTCACATTGAGGAGTCGCAAATCACCGTTTGCAGAAGAAAAGTCGCCCAACAGAGTGTGATATTCCGCTCCTGTATTTTTCATTGTCAGTGCCGACAATTCTTTTAGGCGCGAAATTGTGACATCAGAATGGTCGCGGGCAAATATCAACGCTCGTTCGTAGGCCGCTTTGAGGTCAAGGTTCATATTCTGCTCAATAAGACTCTTGCCTTTGAGGGCAATGCCGTTGTCGAACATAATCTGATTTTCTAATTCAGTGATTGTACTGCCTTCGATAGCCGTAGAGTGCGTGATAATTGAGTATAGATAAAACTTGTCATAGTCCAATTGCTGGTCTATGCCAAGAGCACGGTATTTTCCTACCAATATTTCCAATTCAGTTGCCATAATCCTATTTTTCTGCAAAGATAATCATTTTCACCCTACTTTACACTATTTATACCCTGCTTTTATTATTTTACACCCTACTTTATCGTCACAATCCTTAAAGTCCGCAATTATGGCTATTATTTTCGGAAAATCTAATGTTACTAAGAACCAATGGCACGAGGTCAGATTAGGCAATATCTGTGAGCGAGTAACTCGACGCAACTCTAATAATATATCAAATTTGATTCTTACAATAGCGGCTCAATATGGACTTGTATGTCAAATAGATTTTTTCAATAAATCAGTAGCAAGTGCTGATTTATCAAATTATTACTTACTCGATAAAGGAGACTTTGCATATAATAAAAGTTATTCTGGCGAGTACACATGGGGTGCAGTGAAAAGATTGGACTTATATCCACAAGGAGTGCTTTCGCCGCTATATATTTGTTTCCGACCTATAGATGGTACCGTTGATTCTGATTTTTTGGTATATTTATTTGAGTCGAAATGTTGGTATCGAGAAGTATCAGTGATTTGTGTGGAGGGAGCACGGAATCACGGGCTTCTCAATGTTTCGGTAGTTGACTTCTTCAATATGAAACTACATCTTCCTGATCTATCTGAGCAAAAGCGAATAGCAGAAATGATGAATGCAATCAGCGATAAAATAGAACATTCAAGTCGGCTTTACGCGCTATACAATAATCAAAAGACATTTCTTCTCTCCCATATGTTCACATAAACATGTTGGAGAGAAGATATTGTTTTTCTTCTTCATATCTATTGACTAAATTACTTTCAATCATCAATTTAGCGTCTATTGAGGCCAAGATAGAAGCAATGCGATTTTGCATATCAATTGAGGGTATTGACACCACCATTTTAGCGACCTCTGATATATAATGCCGTTTGTGTTCTTCTGATTTCAAATCCAATTCCTGTAAATACTCAAACATAAATCTAAGATTTACACTAGGCTTTGCGGTCAGTATCTTAATAGCAGAAGATTTAACCTTGAATGGAAAAGTTACAAACTTGGCATCCATTGTAAAGTCATCAAAAATGATGCAGTCTCCTTTCTGATATATTCCAAATGGTTCGTCTGTGTAGCCTAATATAAATCCCTTATTTGCAGTCAGAACAGGAATTATATTAGAATCTGACACATACTCATCATTTGTAACAATATATGGACTGGGTTGTTCGTAAGCGAGGAGGTCTCCAACTTCAATAGCCTTAGTCTGATGATTTTTCAAATCAGAAAATATCTTCCATCTAATTGCGGACTTTAATTTTTTCAAATCCTCAATTATTTTGTTTTGAGTAGCAATGCGCTTGTCTAAGCGTTGGATTAGATTGGCTATTTTGTCCTGTTCTTCTCTGGAGGGTATGTAAAATGGGTAGGAGGAATATTCTTGGGAGTTAATTCCCGGCTGTCCCGAACGTGCAGACATAATATTTACCCAACGCCAATAATTCCTTGTATGCAGATTGGTATATATGAAATAAGGATTTGCCAGATTTACGTTGAATCGGATTAAAAATCCAGCAAAATATAACCGCCCGTCTTTAGGTGCATAAAGGTATGATTTCCCAGTACTTGCACCGGTGCGCGCTAATAGTATATCATTATCATTGACAATATATTCATCCGATAGTTTGCCGTTAGGAGAAACGACATCGGTTCCTGAATAGGCTCCTGTCGATTCTTCAATGTCTGTAATACGGATATACTTATTCGCACCATCGTATTCTTTAGCTGGTGCATTCAATCCATAATTGAATCCAGTGCCGACTTCTCCAAGTGTAATCTTTTCCCACTCGTCGGTGAAGCCGGGGAAGCGCAAAGGTGGAACATTAGGGGTTTTGAGGTCTTTATCTTGTGCCATAGGGATTGTCTTTGAGATTATCAACGATACCAAGTTCACGGAGGTAGCCCTCGATTTCTTTGTCGAGATCAGCGCGTTTGGCTTCCAGTTCCTTGATCTCTGCCATTACAGCCTTGATGTCGATAGGCTCCTCTTCCTCGAATGTGTCAACGTAACGGGGAATGTTGAGATTGTAATCGTTGTCGGCAATCTCCTGAAGGGATGCGCAATGGCTGTATTTCTCAATCTCCTTGCGGTCGCGGTAAGTCTCGACAATCTTACGGATATGCTCCTCACGGAGTTTGTTCTGTGTTTTGACCTTCTCAAACTCCTTGCTGGCGTCTATGAAGAGTATATTGTCATCTTCCTTACGGCATTTCTTCATCACTATGATGCAGGTAGGTATAGATGTGCCGTAGAAGATATTTGCCGGAAGACCGATGATTGCGTCCACATAGTTTTTGTTCTCAATGAGGAAACGGCGTATTGCGCCCTCGGCGTTTCCTCGGAACAGCACTCCATGAGGAGCGACACATGCCATTGTGCCACCGTCGTTGAGGTGGTAGATCATGTGGAGGATAAAAGCATAGTCAGCGGTTTTACGAGGGGCCAAACGTCCGGCTTTGCTGAAGCGGTCGTCGTTATTGAACTTGTCGGCGGCACTCCATTCGGCTGAGAATGGCGGGTTTGCGACAACTGCGTCAAACTGGCGGTCTCCGAAAGCATCGGCTTCGAGGGTGTCGCCATTCTCAATCTTGAAATTGCTGAACTTGATGCCGTGGAGCAGCATGTTCATGCGGGCAAGATTGTAGGTTGTTGGGTTCTTCTCCTGACCGAAAATTTCTACCGCTTTACCGATATTGGCGGCACGGATAAGCAGAGAGCCGGAACCGCACGTCGGGTCATATACATTGCGCAGACGTGCGTGACCGAGAGTGACAATCTCAGCGAGAATGCGGCTGACCTCCTGCGGGGTGTAGAACTCACCGGCCTTTTTACCTGCACCGGCGGCAAACTGCGAAATCATATATTCATAAGCATCGCCGAGAATATCAATCTGAGTTGCCTCGTCAGCACCGAAGTCAATGCCATTGAGCGCGGTGAGGACACTGCTGATGAGATTATTCTTGTCATCGGCAGTCTTGCCCAACTTTGGTGATGCCAAATCTATATCCGAGAAAAGACCTCCGAAATCCTCCTCACTTTCCTGTCCGAGGGTGCTATCTTCAATACGTTTCAACGAGCGCTCCAATTGGGGTAGAATATTCTCCTTACGGTTGATGCCGTCGATAATGGATGTGAATAGGAACTGCGGCTCAACGAAATAGCCGATATTCTCCAGACACTGCTTCTTTACCTCATCTTGAAGCTCAACGGCTTCCTCTTCCTGACTTCCCCAAAGTTGCTTGAATGTTATCTCGTCATTTTCAAGTGCTTGGTTGGCATATTTCTCAATCTTTTCTGACAGATATTTATAGAAGATGAAGCCAAGCGAAAAATACATGAATTCGTTAGCAGACATATTGCCGCGCAGGTTATTGGCAACTGCCCAAAGCTGGGTACGCAGTTTTTGTTGGAGTTCCTCGCTCATGATTTTATTCTGATAATTCTTCGGATGTCGTTTCTAATTCTTTGCGCATATAGTCCAATACCTTCCCATTGAAAGAGAAATATTTGGCACCTTGGTATGCACCGGAGGTATTGCGCCTCTCCTCCGGCATAAATGTTCCTACAAACGGAGATAGTTTGTAAATGCGGTCTTGATACTCAACAGAGTCATCGCTGGCAACCTTCACGCTAACTCCTGTTGGGTCGAAGATGATGTAGTCGCCGATCTTGATGCCCACCATAGAAAATTTAAACCGACCGCGTTTAACTTCCCTCTTGTGGGGAGTTGGCTCCGGATTTGGTTCTTCCTTGATAATAGGCTTGTTCTCGCGGTACTCAGTGACAACAGCATCGTCAATCGTCAGAGCGATGTCGTTGAATATATCGAGTGCCACTTGGGGCGGCACATTGAAAAATTCGCGGTTCTGACGGATTCGCAGATCTGTCAGGCGGTCGATGGTCTTGTGTACCAGTTTCTCTACCTCGTTGAATTTCACCGTCTGCATTGTGGCGAAAATCTCAAATGGCAATGGCACGGCTGTGTTGTCAAGTTCTTTTGAACGGATGTCAACCGGGCGGCCGCTTTTTCCAATTTTCACCCAATCTTCGCGGAAACTGGGATTCGTCAGGATATAGACGTAGCCGGGTTCTATAATTTTAGTGCATGTCTTTTTCATTGCTTTCATATCAATCCCAGTTGAATGTTTTAATAATATTGCGGAGACGATCAATTATGCGGTTGAGAGTGCGGCGACGAGCCACAAGCCCAAGTTTCTTGTCTTTGAGGGCTTCCTGTATAATCTCCGTCTGTTCCTTCTGCACATAATCATATTCCGACATATAGCGGTTGATTATCTCAACTGGTATCTCTTCCTCCTGTGCGATTCGCTCAATGGCGCGGCCTTTCTCCTGACGGATATATTGGTTGAGACGCTCTTCAAGATCAATGCTTCCATCGTGCTTCTTGTCACGCATGAAGCCGTCTTTGTCGTTATCGACAGTATGGAGAATGAAGCCGTCAATGAGTTGTGTCTTGCTACGCAGTTCGGCATCCTTGATCATTGTGTCGAGAATCTCCTGACGTTTTTCGGGATAATCCTCGGCATTCGGGTCAAGGTCGGCAATAAGACTGAGGATATAGGCCACATTGATGATGTCGCTGTGGAGAAGTTCCAGACAGAAATCTATATCATCAAGTGTCGGCTCTGATTCATCGGCATCATTGGCTGGAATGGAATCCTTCACAGTCTTGGAATCCATGAATGTATCGTGGATATCAAGATACTTGCTCCGGAAATCCATATAGAGTTGCTCGTCCATGGGAAAATCTGGGTCTTCCTCATTGAAATTCTCGTATATCTGAATTTCTGCATGTTTGCGGATGATGTCACGGAATGCCAAGATGAATTTGCGTTTGTCCTCCTCGTTTTGCAAGAAATCAATCACATGCGGATCAGGATAGTGTTCAAGAAACTCCTTGGTCAAATTGACATATTCCTGCTTGACATTATCGTAGGACTCACGAATAATTTCTCCCTCACCACCATTACTGAACAACTTGATGGCGGCATCGACATTAGACTTCAAATCACGGAAGCAGACAATCTTGCCAAATCGCTTTCGCTCGTTCAGCACACGGTTAGTGCGGCTGAAAGCCTGTAACAGCCCATGGTACTCAAGATTCTTGTCAATATATAGGGTGTTGAGTTTCTTGGAGTCAAAACCGGTGAGGAACATGCCGACAACGAGACAGAGGTCGAGAGAAAGCATGTCAGTTTTTTTCTTCTTCAAGCGAAGGTTAACATCGTCGTAGTAGGCACGGAAATTCTGCAAAGAGAATGATGTTCCGTACATTTTGTTGTAATCCTTGATAATGTCTTCCATATCATCGGCTCCGGCCACGCGATCACTGACAAATAAGCCGCTTGACATACCTGTGGTCTCGTCGTCTTGACTGTCATTTGTAGCGTATGTAAATATGGCACCGATACGAATTTTGGGATCCAGTTCCTTGAAAATCTTGTAATATTGAACAAGCATCGGCACTGATTGCACAGCAAACAATGCGTCAAACTCACCATCGTAGGTGGATTTGTTGTAATTGTTGAGAATGAACTGAGCAATCTCACGCATACGGTTCTGATTGCCGTTATTCGCATCTGTATTGCCGTGATAATATTCAACGAGGAAACCAAGCACATTTTCATCTGCAATAGCGTCTTTAATGAGATATTTGTGTAGACACTTACCGAAGATCTCCTCTGTAGTATGTTTGTCGGTGGTATTTTCCGTAAATATGGGTGTACCGGTAAAACCGAATATCTGCAAGTTGTTGAAGAACTTGACAATATTCTTATGGCTGTCTCCGAAATGCGAGCGGTGGCACTCATCGAAAATCATTACAATTCGGCTATCCTTTATCTCCTGAAGTTTGCTGCTATACCACGGTCGGGTAACTGCGGCATTGAGTTTCTGAATGGTTGTAATGATTATTTTGGAATCGCTTTGTAAGCGGCGAGTAAGTTCACTGGTATCGGATGTGCTGTCAACCGCACCCGGCTCAAAAGCATCATATTCCGATTGTGTCTGAGTATCGAGGTCGTGGCGGTCAACAACAAACATCACCTTGTCAATGCCATCAAGTTCTGAAACAAGTTGAGCGGCCTTGAACGAGGTAAGGGTTTTTCCGGCTCCGGTAGTATGCCAAATGTAGCCATTGCGGTTGGTATTCTGAACCTTGTCAATAATCTCCTCAACAGCGTAATACTGATATGGACGAAGCACCATCAGCGATTTGTCGCCCTCGTGCATTACCACATATTTGCTGATCATTTTGCCGAGGGTACATTTGTCAAAAAAATCAGCGGCGAAAAGGCTCAACTCATTGAACGGATTGTTTGCTCTATCAGTCCAATTGAACGTAAATTTATATCCTAAATTGGGAGTGTTTGCAAAATAGCGTGTGTTGACACCGTTGGAAATGACAAATATCTGGATATAGTCAAAAAGTCCGTGGAATGAAGTCTTGTGGTAACGCTGAATCTGATTGTAGGCCTGTTTCAGTTCTATGCCACGACGTTTCAACTCTATCTGCACCAATGGCAAACCGTTGATGAGTATTGTCACGTCATAGCGACATTTCTTGCGTCCCTCAACTGTAATCTGATTGGAAACCTGAAATTCATTCTGACACCAATTCTTCTTGTTGAGGAACTGCAGCCACACACGCTGCCCATCCTCTGTCTCCAGTGGGAACAGGTCGCGCAGCTTCTTCGCTTTCTCGAAGCGCGTACCGCCTTCAAGATGAATAAGAACTTTGTCAAACTCACTGTCCGTCAGATGTTCTCTGCCGATTTCTGCAAGAGCCTTCTTGTTATGTATTTCAAGTTGCTTCTTGAAATTAGATTTAAGGTTGGTCTCTTCTTCAATCTGAACATACTCATAGTTCATCTTCTGAAGAGTCGCTATAAGCCCGTTTTCCAATGCAGCTTCACTTTGTGTTGACATCCTTAATTGGCATAATTTGAGTATTATTTTCGCAAAGGTACAAAAAAATATTAATGATAAAGAAGTCAGCGTCGGCATTCCTTGCATGAGGGTATAAAAAAAGTCCTCGTCATTACCACAATGATGAGGACCTAAGCCATGAGGCATAATCTGTGATTCAATGAGTTGCTTTATAGCTTGATAAAAGTGCAGAGATTATATCATACTTACTTATCACAACACCTATGTGGAGTGATAGCCTCGCCCTCACGGGTTTGATTGTCATTCTGCCTTAGCTTAGAGTCACTCTTTGAGGTTAATGCGTAAATAATTGGTCTAAGACTAAGTCTATATAGGTGATTAGTTATTTCATGTGCAAAGTTACTGCCAAACTTCTCTGTTTCCAAATATTTTGATTAAAAAATGCTACAGAAACCCAATAATTAAACGAATTTAACTATTAGATACATAAATTTAGTAAAAAGCAATCAGGCACCATATAATAACAATCCTCCTCTAATGGCTGAAATGCAGCGCAATAGAGGAGGACTATTAATATATATGTCGGTTTAGTCCATCAGCTTACGATAGCGACGGCGCGGAGGCTCTTTGCCCCCGTTCTGAGCGCGCTTGAATTCTTCGTAATCACTGTATGAACCTTCGTAGAACACCACCTTGCCTTCTCCCTCAAATGAAAGGATATGGGTGCAGATGCGGTCAAGGAACCAACGGTCATGGCTTACCACAACGGCACATCCGGCAAAGTCCTCAAGGCCTTCCTCAAGTGCCCGCAGGGTGTTTACATCAATATCGTTGGTAGGTTCGTCAAGTAATATCACGTTACCTTCTTCCTTGAGTGCCATAGCCAGATGGAGGCGGTTGCGCTCGCCGCCTGAAAGCACTCCTATTTTCTTCTCCTGGTCGGCTCCGGTGAAATTGAATTTTGACAGATATGCACGGGCATTCACATCACGTCCTCCCATGCGGAAACTTTCCACACCTTGTGATATTACCTCATAAACGGTCTTTTCGGGAAGCAAGTCGTGGTGACGTTGATCAACGTAAGCAACTTTCACTGTCTCTCCCACCTCAAACGAACCGGCGTCAGGGGTTTCCTGCCCCATGATAAGACGGAACAGCGTTGTTTTACCTGCACCGTTGGGGCCGATTACACCTACAATGCCTGCCGGAGGAAGCGAGAAATCAAGATTTTCGAAAAGATGACGCTTGCCGAACGACTTGGCCAGTCCCTTGGCCTCAATCACCTTGTTACCAAGACGAGGGCCATTAGGGATGAATATTTCAAGACGTTCTTCTTTCTGCTTCTGGTCTTCGTTGAGCATGCGGTCATAAGAATTCAGACGTGCCTTACCTTTGGCCTGACGTGCTTTAGGTGCCATGCGTACCCATTCAAGTTCCCGCTCGAGTGTCTTGCGGCGCTTCGACGCCTGTTTCTCTTCCTGCGCCATTCGTTTTGTTTTCTGATCAAGCCACGATGAGTAGTTGCCCTTCCAGGGAATACCCTCACCGCGGTCGAGTTCAAGAATCCATCCGGCCACATGGTCAAGGAAGTAGCGGTCGTGTGTAATCGCGATTACGGTGCCGGGGTATTGACGCAGGTGTTGTTCAAGCCAATCTATTGACTCGGCGTCAAGGTGGTTGGTGGGTTCGTCAAGCAGCAGGATGTCAGGTTGTTGAAGCAGGAGGCGACACAGAGCCACACGGCGGCGCTCGCCGCCTGACAAGGTGTCGATCTTCTGGTCATCGGGCGGACATTGCAGGGCATCCATTGCTCGTTCGAGTTTGGAATCAATATTCCATGCGTCAACGGCATCAAGTTTGTCCTGAAGTTCTGCCTGGCGCGCGATCAGGGCCTCCATCTTATCGGGGTCTTCAAGCACATCGGGGTCACAGAAGGCGGCATTGACCTGATCAAATTCAGCGAGCAGATTCATGATGTTCTGCACACCTTCACGCACCACCTCGAGCACAGTCTTGTCAGGATCAAGACGGGGTTCCTGTTCAAGATACCCTACGCTATAGCCGGGAGCGAACACTACTTCTCCCTGATAGTCTTTGTCAACGCCGGCAATGATCTTGAGCAATGACGACTTACCCGAGCCGTTCAAACCTATGATGCCTATCTTAGCACCGTAGAAGAAAGACAGGTATATATTTTTAAGAACTTGTTTTTGAGGAGGGTAGGTCTTGCTGACACCTACCATTGAGAAAATAACTTTTTTATCGTCGGCCATTTGTAATGGGGATTATCGGCGGCGGGGTGCAAACCGCACCGGGTATTCGGGGCGCACGCGGCCTGCCGCTATGTTATTGAGTTTTGACTTTATGAGCTGTTTACGTATGCCTGAGATATGATCTACGTATACCTTCCCTTCGAGATGATCGTATTCGTGTTGGATGATACGGGCAAGGAAACCTGTGAATATTTCTTCGTGGGGTTGGAATTTCTCATCTACCCATTTCAGGCGCACATTTTCGACCCGGTTGACATTCTCGCTGAGTCCGGGGAGGCTCAAGCATCCTTCGCCACGGGTTACGGAGTCTCCCTCAAGTACCTCAAGACTGGGATTTATGAGTGTGAGTTTTACACCGTCGAGTTCGGGAAATGACTCTGCCAAAGGAGAAGCGTCAATGACAATGATACGGTCATTGCGGCCGATCTGAGGTGCTGCGAGCCCCACGCCGTCGCTGTCGTACATTGTCTCATACATGTCAGCGAGCAACTTTTCAAGCTCGGGATAATCGGGTGTTATGTCGGCCGAAACCTTCCTTAGCACCGGATGGCCGTAAAGATAAATAGGCAATATCATGAATAAATGCTTTGTAAATAATCGTTAAGAATGATTGTGGCTGATATTTCGTCGACCAGAGCCTTGTCGCGTCTGGCCATTTTACCAAGGCCGCCGTCAAGCATGGCCCGGTGAGCGAGTACCGATGTGAACCGTTCGTCGTAGAACACTATCTCGACCGGAGCGATCTCCTTGCGCAAGCGGTTGATGGCAGGTGTTAGATATCGCATTGATTCCGACGGCTCACCCCTCATTGTGGTAGGTCTTCCTACGATCACACGGTCAACACCCTCGCGGGATATGTATTCCTTTATAAACGGAATGAGACGCGAGGTCTCCACCGTAGTGAGACCTCCGGCTGTGATGCGCAAGGGATCTGTCACCGCTATGCCGCAGCGACGTCGCCCGAAATCAATAGATAGTAACCTTCCCATATTCAGATTGCAAAGTTACGAAAAAACGGTTAAGAATCAAAATCACTTTAACGGACTCTATAAATAGAGTCTAAACAAAGGTTGGCGTGATACCTCCACGAACTGAAATTGCATCAATGTGTTCGTATTAATTTTCATTAACATTGATGGGCGTATTTACAGCCCATGACTATGATTAACTTCGCAGCAGTTACTGGGGTATCAGAAAAATTTGTTACCTTTGCAACATAATGCGCAAGCGCAGACAAAGACCACATAATGTTTCATATAAAAAGGAAAATCTTTTTCTGATGGGTGGAGATATGTTGCAAATGGAAGTAGGGTCTATTTGTGCAATAAATGTAAATTGGACATTAAGCCTCAATACACTAAACTCTACAAATCCGATAGAATGACATGAACGAACTCGACGATTTAGACGCATACAACGGCAACTCCGAGCATGATATGTGGGTGGACTTCACATATCAAGAGAATACAGACGAGCTTCCCGACTTCTTCGATGAAGATGCCGTGGATGATATATGGGTGGAGTTCTTGTAAAGCGAGCGGCAAGCCGATAACACATCTCAAGAGAATACCGATGAATTGGCTGAGCTTTTCAATGAATTACAGTGTTTTAACAAGCGTTAGGGCTAGATATGATCATCAGCATGGACATATTCGTAGAGAAGCATCAACAAGATAAATTTAATTTGAGATTCATGAGACATATATTTATTTTAATCCTGTCTCTTATTCCATATTCGGGTCATGCTTTTGACCTGTTGATTGATGGCATTGCTTATGATATCAAAAGTGGCAGGGATGTGGAAGTGACGGTGTCACCCGACGGCTACACAGGAGATGTAATCATTCCGACAATGATAGAGGAGATTGTTGATGACGGAATAAACGATCCGTACCCATACATATATAATGTCGTTGGGATCGGTGATTCGGCATTCAAAGGGTCTTCCATAAAAAGTATATATATACCTGCCTCAATCGATTATATAGGGGTTGACGCGTTCCTTGATTGTTCAGGACTTGTGGATCTGATTATAGCGGATGGGGCATACGACCTTTCGATTTCGTATGATGAGTTTCAGAATCCGTTCCATAGCTGTCCTCTCATACATGTATATTTAGGCCGTAATATTGCCGGTATGGATTATGGTTCGATGAAACCTGTTTATTCACAGTCGACATTGAAATACCTTGAAATAGGCCCGTTTGTAAACAAGATTCCTGATTTTTCATTTGATTACCTGATGGATTTTGAATCATTAGTGATCCATGATTCAGACACGCCTATCTATATGGGATACGGCGGGCGGATGTTTTCACACCATAGTCTTTTCTATGACTGTCCTCTGAAAGAGGTCTATATCGGGCGTAATATCCAATGTTCAGATGATTATCCGACGCCATTCCAATATCACCCTTACTTAACAGAAATCACATTTGGTGATGACGTAACTGTAATATGCAGCAAACTGTTTCATCTATGCCAGAAGCTTGAATCCATAGATTTTGGCAATTCCATTACTGAGATCCAAAGTCAGGCGTTTGACGGATGCCGATATCTTTCTGATATTGATCTACCATCAAGTCTTACTGTTTTAGGTCATCGGGCATTCAACAATACCGCAATCACGAGTATCTCACTTCCCGATGGATTGATGACAATTGATGATGCTTGTTTTGCAAATTGTGACCGGCTCGAGAAAGTATTTATCGGAAAAAATATTCAGTCTATTGAACGATGGGCATTCGCCAACACAAATATAAGAGAAGTCACGTGTTATAATCCGGAGCCTTGTTATCTTGGATATGAAGCTTTCGAAGGGGTATATTCCACCGCAAAGTTAAAAGTTCCCGAGACAAGTATAGAGTCATATTATTCGGCAGCTGAATGGAGTAATTTCAAAGATATTTCAGGGATAGACTCAAACTCAATCAGCGATGTACGCATGGATGACTTTTTCATTGATTCCCATACATTAAAATCAGAGTACGATATCATATTGTATTCCTTATCTGGCGAGTTGATTTCTTCACTCCACAGCAACAAACTACCGGATATGCATGGGCAACCCATGATAATTAAGGTCGGGCACATAACATTTAAGGTCATTTTATAAGTTTTTATAGCGGCACATCGGAAATTTTACGGGAACGGGTGAGTGTGGTAATGAGAAAATATGTATCTTTGTGGAAATTAATTATTTCCTCACCTTGATACAGACCGTTATGAATAAGTCCGTTTTCATCATTTTCTTGTTGCTCGTTTTTTCCACACATTTATTTCAGGTCAATGCATATTCAATCAGGAGAGAAAGTTGGTGGAGTCTGAACAACGATAGCCCCACGGCTTCAAAGATCACGATCACACGCAGTTACAGTGCAGATACCCGCAATGACCACGCCCAACGCAGGGTGATGACGGTGTGGTTCGCTCCCGACTCAACTTGTCTTGCATGGTCAAGTTTTTGGGAATATGAACCGAAAGAGTATGGTTCAGACAAATGGTTGCCTATGAGAACCGATGCCGATACAATTCAGGCTGATTTCTCAGGTACCCCGATAATGTATCCGGTGATTGAAAACTCTTTATACAGAGGGTTCGAGTTGATTCATTTTGCCACCGAATCGGATGCACATGACCGTTATGGCAACTGGTTGACAGCCTACACACGCGAATATCACCATGATGGAGATTGCATTGAACGAAAGATTGAATATACAGGGAGCGAGTCACCTACGACCAAAGCGGAGATAGAACACTTTCTTTATATCAGGAACAACGGGCTTCAGAATAAATATGATGCATTGTCCAAGTCTGATCGTATCAGTCTGGGGATTAATGAAGCGACGAGAGTTTTCGGCTCCGCGGTTTCGCTCGTTATGCTTATTATAGGTCTGGCATGCGGAATTATAGTCCGTAACAGATATTCGCGTTGGAACAAGATTGCCCGTACTCCCGGCAAATATCCGTACAACACATACAATCCTCTTGTATGGATAATGTCGGCTGTATCAATCTACTGTATGTCGGTTGCCATAAGTGGTATTGTTTTTATTGATGAACGGTTTGCTGCAGCAGCAATCATACTACAGGTTATCTATGCATTATCAGTCGTTTTCAAGATCCTGCCTGGTGTAGCCCGGATGTTGCTCTATGCGCGCTCAATAGGTTATTGGGGGTCCATGATGTTGCTGGCTATCAATCTGCTTGCCACCGGCAAGATGCTTGCAGATGTGCTATGTGTCACAATATCACCTGTAATCGGTGTTTTGGCGGCCATAATAGTGACATTCATAGTAGGACTGCGATATTTTTGGGACCAGGCTTACAAATGTCCCAAGTGTCATGCTTATGACGGCACACAATTCATAGGTATTGAAGATGGCGGCCGGATAAGAATGAACTCCCAAAACACAAAAGAGGAAGAAGAAATAGATGGTCTCGATATTGTAAGAAGAACTACACAGACCAACCGTAATGACTATTACCGGCGTGAAATTCATTGGTTTTACTGTCCGGAATGTAATTGCAGGTGGAAGCGTACGGTGCGCGGCGGCTATATCGGATCAGATAAAAAGAAAAGGATCAAAGAAGATAGACAGCGGCTTGAAATCTGATCGGATAGAAAGGCACATTACGACTTTTCTTTCGTCATTGCTTCAGGATTTGTGTAAAATTTAGTAATTTTGCATCAAATTTATACACACAGACCCATTATGTCTTCAATCAATAAGGCAGGAGGATTTTTAGCACTGTCTCCGGCCATCATTTTCATATTACTTTATCTCGGAGCATCGCTACTTATCGGGGATTTTTATGCCGTGCCGATTACTGTAGCGCTATTGGTGGCTGCTGTATGGAGCATTATCATATATCGCGGCGGCTCTCTTCATGAGCGCATAAATGTATTCTCACGTGGAGCAGGATCACCGGGAATCCTGTATATGGTATGGATATTTATTCTTGCAGGGGCATTTGCCTCGCTTGCCAAAGGCTCCGGAGCCGTAGATGCCACCGTGCGTCTCACCATGGTGTGTTGCCCTCCGGGATTTGTACTTCCGGCATTCTTTGTAGCGGCATGTCTTATAAGCATGTCAATCGGCACATCAGTTGGAACAGTAGTCGCACTCACCCCTCTGGTCTCGGAATTTGCAGTAAGCGCAGGAACCCCTGTGCCGCTATATGTAGCTGCGGTGCTTGGCGGAGCATTCTTCGGCGACAACCTCTCGTTCATTTCCGACACTACCATAGCCGCAACCCGCACACAGGGGTGCCGTATGGCAGATAAATTCAAGGCAAATCTTCATATAGCCGGGCCGGCCGCACTCATAACCGTTGCCATCTATACGGTGATAGGTCATGACAGCCTCACCGTAACGACAGAGACTTCATTCTCATGGATTGACCTTTGGCATGTCATCCCATATGTGGCAGTGATAGCGATGGCCGTAATCGGTCTCAATGTTACATTAGTGCTCTTAGGAGGCATAATATTAGCAATAGCTTGTTGCATTCCATCAGGCATGGGCTTACTTGAAACAGTCAGTCTGCTTGGCAGTGGCATTGACTCAATGACACAACTCATTGTGATAACCATGCTTGCGGCAGGTATCCTTGAGATAGTAAAAGTCGCCGGAGGGATAGATTTTATGCTCGGAGCTATCTCCAGGGCCGGATTAGGCTACCGTGGCGCACAATTTTCCATATGTGCATTAACATGCAGTATCAACTTGTGCACAGCCAATAACACTGTGGCTATACTTACTGCAGGACCTCTGAGCCGCTCGATAGCCGGAAATTACGGTATATCACCGCAACGGAGCGCATCGTTGCTTGACACCTCGTCATGCATCATGCAAAGTCTTATCCCATATGGAGCACAGACTCTTCTCGCCACAGGCATGGCCGGTATATCACCGGCCGCACCTTGGCCATATCTTTTTTATCCATGGGCATTGACCGCTACGCTTGCGGCAGCCATCCTCATAGGATCGGGCCAAAGGATCACACCTTGCACAGATACTTGCGTTGGCGAGTCATGACCCACATGGCTCCGAGGAAGTAAACTCCAACAAGAATCCACAGCCACATATAGGGGTAAGACGTCTCTGCAAGAGTAGCTCCATTAGAGTTGATGCGGATGAAACCCTCAACGCCCCATGTGGCGGGCACCATATTTCCTAACCATGTAAAGAAACCGTTCATCGCATACCTGGGCCAGGTAAGACCTGAGAGGAACAGGAATACCACTGATGTCACCACAATTGCCGGGAATGCGCTCTCGCGCTCGGTACAGAAGCCCTGCAATGTAAGTCCGAACATTGCTGAAGCCAACAGCAACGGGCCAATAAACAGCAGATAATCTATGGGCGATCCCTGATGAGGCAGCGAGAAGATCTCAGGCACAAACCTTACAACATAAAGTGCCAACGGGATGTACAGCACTACATAGGTTAATGCTTTTCCCCATATTGTGGCGCTCACAGGCGCATCTTCAACAGCCATAGGGTCAATGCCGCCATTGCGACGGCGGCGCTCACGTGCAGTACCGGATAACATACATATGCCGAGCACCATGCTCTGCTGAAGTATAAGTATTATAATTCCGGGCATTACAAATGAAGCAAAACCCTGCCCGGGGTCACCGAGGAAATTGTTGTGCTGCTCTACCGGCAGGCCTCCTATGCCGAGCACATCAAGACCGGTGGCGTCAAGCCTGGCCTTGGTGATTTCGGTAGCCAATTTAAGCTGGACCTCTGTGAGAGCCGAGATAAAGGCGCGGTAACGCAGCAACAGACTCATCTCGGCGTAGAAAGGCACAGTGGCCTGTTCGCCACGGGCAATACGCTTTGAATAGTCAGCAGGAATCTCCAAGATGCCGAATACCTCATTGGATGCGTAAAGCTTCTTAGCCTCGTTCATGTCATTGCAATAGTCATACAAACTGATCGAAGGGGAAGCCGTAACAAGCTGCACGAGATGCCTTGATGCCGGTGTGCGGCTGTTATCTACAACAGCAACCGGCATTTCAGTCACTATCTCAGGATTGTATATAAGAGTATATACAAGTGGATATAGCAGCGGGAGGGCTATGAAGAAAAGCATCACGCCAAAGTCGCGCAAAATCACATACCACTCGCAGCTGAACACGCGAGCCACGGCCGCAAACCACCGGGATACAGCTCTGAATGGATTTCGATGTGTGTTATTATCGTTCATGACTTATGGAACATAAACGGGGTTAAGACAGGCTTTCTTGAGACGCCACAGCAACAGAGTACTGACTACCGGGAAAATCAGGAGCGCCATGAAATAATACCGGCAATAATATACCGGCATGCTGTCGAGTCCGGCGAAAATATAAATCAGAAACATGTAGCGCACCGGCACACAGTAGGAGAATATTCCGATGAAGCCATACATATTCTGAACCGGGAACGAGTACCCGGCAAAAGAAAATGTCAGAATGCCAATCAGTGAGCACAATGTCAGTGCCAAACGGGTGTTGGGGACAATGCTGCTGAAAAGCACACCCATGGCCTGCGAGGCCACAATAAAGAGTTCCATAGCGGCCATCATAGCCGGCAGGTCACCACACGGAAACTTCTCATAACAGAAAAGAATTGATAGAGCGAACTGTCCCACAACGCTCCACACTACAAAATGAGGAAGCAACTTACCTGTAAGGGCTGTAACCATACTACCGCCCGCGGTTGAAAGCCATTGTGGCGAAGTTCCCTTCTTGATCTCCATGGTGATACCGAAAGCCGTCATAAGCATTATGAGCAGGGCAAATACACCGAAAATAAATGATGGAGACAAGTATATCGAGTAGTTCAACCAAGGATTACCAATAGGATGATCAGCCACCGACACCGGCTGCAACAGCGGCCCCACAACTTCATCAGTTGCTCCTGCCATTATCAACTGCGAGCGCACCACACCACCTGATGTGGTGACCGCAACAGTCTTGAATCCCTTGAAAGCCAAAGTGCCGGGTACGAAGTATGTGAGGTTGTTGAAATATTCAAGCGAGGGATGACGCCCCGAGATAGCATCGCGTTCGAATTGTTCGGGAATCACAAAGAAGCCATATATCTTTCCCTCACGCACCATCGCCATAGCCTGATCATAGCTCTCACATGCCTCACTCACCGATATGAGCTCGGTAGAAGCAAGATTACGGGTTATCTTCCGCGACATCTCAGACTGGTCAAGATCGACAATCGCCGTGGGCACCTTCAGTGGTAATCCCGGTGACAGCAGCCCCACAAAGAAAAGTATCAGTAGCAACGGCATTGCCACCATCACGGCAAAATAGGTGCCCCGCGAGGTCATGACTCCCACCTCGCGCCGCAACGACGCTATGAAACCCGTCTTAGACATCAGTGCTCGTAAACGATTGACATACCCGGGCGAAGACCGTCTACAGCCTCAACGGGGCGTGCCTTGATCTGGAAAGTGCGGCTGTCCCATGAACCGTTGCTCTTTGTAGAGCGCCATGTGGCGTAAGTGCCCATGTCCCGGATATAATATACTTTCACTTTGATTTCCTTCTTTCCAAGAGCCGGTACCATCACAGTGATCTCACCTCCCATGGGAAGATCCTGAAGCAGTTCCTCGCGTACGTTAAATGTCACCCATCGCTTGTCGTGGCTCAGCACGCTCATGATTGGGGTTCCCATAGCCACGAGTTCTCCGGGTTCAGGATATATCTCGTCAATAGTGCCATCGCATGGAGCGATAAGGTAGCTGTCTTCAAGAAGCGCCTGCACGGCTGCCACGCCACCACCGGCTGCTTGTACCATAGCGGCGGTAGATTCCTTATCCTCAGGCTGTGCACCGGCCTTGGCAAGTGACAGGTTGCTTTGGGCGGTGTTACGTGCGGCCACGGCAGCGTCATAGGCAGCCTTGGCTTCATCGCGTTTCTGCTCCGATACAACCCCTTCCTTGAACAGGTTTTCCATGCGTTCATACGTCTTTCGTGTGATGCCCACGGCAGCTTCAGCCTGCGCCACCATATCGGCAGCGGCCTGAATAATCTGTTTGCGGGTGCCGTGGTCGACCTTTCGGTTCTGTGCACGGGCAATTTCCTCCTGTGCCTCGGCAGTTGTCAACTGTGCCTCGACTACGCTTGAGTGAATGCGCACCAATGTGTCGCCGGCAGCAACGGTATCGCCTTCCTCTACAAAAAACTCAACCACACGCCCGGGAAGTTTGCCGGAAACCCGTACTGTGGTACCTTCGACCTGCCCTTCGATGAGGTCATCGGGTTTATTAAGAAATACAAAGCCTATTATGGCGACAGCAGCCACTACCAGCACTACCACGCCCATGGTTATCAACAGGCCGCGGGCGGCTTTCTGCTCCACTGAATTATTATTATCGGTTGACATAATTGTGATATGTTGTTTTAAGTAGTTATCAATA
The DNA here is from genome assembly GCA_023663145.1 of Odoribacter sp. Taxonomy (GTDB): domain Bacteria; phylum Bacteroidota; class Bacteroidia; order Bacteroidales; family Muribaculaceae; genus CAG-873. The sequence continues at coordinate 12,115 of JAMPHZ010000010.1, read as the reverse complement.
CAGGGTTCCGAGACATTTCGAAAGATAAACGTTGCATAGCTGCACATCGATCATTGCATCAATCTGCTCTGAGTGAGCTTTCAGCCATGCTGTCTGTGCCTCCATCACGTTGTCGGCTGTAGCCATGCCCTCGGCAAAGGCAAGATTTGCGCAACGCAGGTTCTCGTCGGCGCGTGCAAGGTTATCGCATGTGGTGCGGTAGGTACGGTAAGCTTCAGATGTCTTGAACGAAGCCTGACGCACCTGCAGGTCAACGAGCGATCGGGCATCTTCAAGTTGAAGGCGCATGACAGTTTCATCTACACCGGCCGCGCGATAGCGGTTATAGTTACCACCCCAATGCCATATGGGGATCGTAACAGTAGCACCTACCGAGAACGCTCCTTTGAAATTGCGTTTGAAGCCATCGTACAGATTCGGGTTGCTGAAAGTATAGGCTCCGACCAATACTACGTTTGGCAACATTGACGAAAGAGCCACTTGTTTCTTATGGCCTGCGATCTCCACGCCAAGCCGTAAGGCCTCGAGATCGGGACGCCGGGCGTATACATCTTCCATATTGTAACTTGTGGCCACCTCGGCTGTGAGCTGAGGCTCGCTGGTGTCCTCATCTTCAAGCGAGAAAATTGTATTTACCGGAAGTCCGCACACCTGTGCAAGAGCCATGCGGCTCAATACAAGACCATTTTCAACTTTTGTAAGGTCAACCTGGGCGGTGTTGAGTTTGACATCAACGCTCAGCACATCGCTACGGGTGCACACGCCTTGATCAAACATCAGGTGCACGTCACGTGACAGTGAATCAAGCAGATTGACATAACTTGAGGCCAACTTATACTTCGCCTTGAGTGATACTACCTGCCAATATGCACCGTCAACGGCATAAATCACATTTTCCACCTCTGCATCGTGCATCGACACAGCCAATAGCTCCGCATCTCGCGTGATGCGGTTCATGGCCACAATCTTCCCACCCATATAAACGGGCTGCGTCAGGGTAATCGCGCCGAAGAAAACATTATGTATATTATATGTCATCGCCTCCTTTGGGATGAGTGCCACTGTCGAAGGCACATACTGACCGTCGGGCCCCTTGATTGGAGCACCAGTAGCAGGATTGGTGACGAGGTTAAAATCGTAAGTGCCGGTGGAGGCGTTGAATGACTTGGTTGGAAGCAACTGGTCACTGTCGAAAATCGACAGTTCACGCTGGTTGTAAGTATATCCACCGGCAAAATCAATAGCCGGCAGATAAGCGGCGAATGCTTCGTCTTTCTGATAGTGAGCTTTTTGAATGGCAGCACGACTCATCATCAGCTTTTTGTTGGATTGAATTGCCATGTTGCGGCAAGAATCAAGTGACACAGCCTCCGCCTGAGGCTGAGGTGACTGTGCAGAAGCTGCGAATGCTGCGGTAATAATTAATGTAATGAAGGCTTGTAACCTCATAGAATTGATTTTGTTGAAACGTGGTTTTAAATAAAAACCGCACAAATTAAGGTTTGTTCAATAAAGAGCCTACAAAATTAATTAAAGCCATGTTATTACACAAGTAAAATTCCGAAAAACGCCAAAAATTGGCATTTTTGAATAAGTACAACAGCATTAATGACAAAAAGACATTATATTAACATTTATTAACTTGCATAATCGTTTCAGGTAATGCAGAAAGCCCTAAATTTGCGCCGCATAATTGAAAAACGCAGAGACTACCCCGTGAGAGGTAGACAAAATATACTACTTATTTAATCATTAACCTTAAATTCAGAGAATTTAATGAAAAAAATTTTACTAACCTTAGTGGCATTGCTTGCCACCTGCGGTTTTGCGCAGGCTCAGGATGTGCTTTACATTGTGGGATCAAATTCAGGTTGGGCTACACCTGATGCCAGTAATGCCTCGGCTTATGAGAATTGGACTCTTGCAAAAACATCAGAAAACGTATACGAAGGCACTGTGACCTTTAACGCCGGTGTTCAGTTCCGTTTCTACAAAGCACTTACAGGATGGGACGGGAACAACAGCCTGGGACCGTCTTATATAGATGACGATGTAATATCAGTCTCATCAGGAGCGACTGGTTCATTTGCCCCCGGCAAGAAAGCCAAATGGAGCCTTGAAAACTTCAACGGCGGTGAGGTAAAACTCACTGTAGACCTCAGCACCAATACATTCAAGGCTGAATACGAGATAACAATCATACCTGACAACTATGTCTATGCTATCCACGGCCAGATCTTCGGTGATCCTGATTGGAGTTCCACCGACATGACTGCGAATGAAGACGGCACATGGAGCCTCACAGCCAACATCGTCAGCGGTAAGTTCGGAATCAAATACTATAACCAGAACGGTAATGTGCAGCTTGACTGGTATGCAGCCCAAAATGGTTCCCCTACAGCTATTGTAAACGTGCCCATGACTGCCACAAACAACAACTGCGTGAATTGGGAATCAAGCCTTGAAGGTGAATACACATTCGTATTCGACCCCGAAGCACAGACTCTTACCATCAAAAGCGACATTGACATTCCAATGGTAACCCCGTATGACGAAGAATCAATTGTATATTTTGTAGCTCCTGCAGGTGTAACCGGCGGTGTCCATACATATATATGGAATAATGACGGACCTGAGATAGACTGGGGATACGCACCTGCATCAGAAGTAGCAGAAGGCATGAGCTATAATGGCCGCACAGTATATTGCTACCGATATAAAGGTGATTACAACAACGTGATCTTCTGGTGGAACGGCGGTCAGACCAATGACCTCAAGGTATCGGAAAACCATGCGAAACTCGTCGTAGCAAAAGGTAACAAGAATGAGACTTCATATGATTTCAAGACCCCTGAGCTTTACTTGAAATCCAACCTCGAATTCAGCGTACACCATCCCGACTCACCAGTCAAGATGGTTATCGCGGGCGGTCAGTTCAAATTTGATGATGAAATGTTCGGCGGTGATTGGAAAGAATCACACACATTCACTGAGTTCGGCAATGAAAACAGCATCGAGGAGGTAATCTACCGAATTAAAAACGCCTCGGGTGTGGAATTCACCGAACCCCGCACCGCCAGCATCCTCAACGCGCCCAAGGAAGTCTATCTCTACGTGGCTTACAAAGACGATGCAGACCGCGCACCCGTGACTTTCAACCTTGCATCTACATGGAACTCTGAGCACAATGTATCAATCAACAGCGGCGCAGTTGAAAACGCCTACATTGAGGTCATTGACAACACATTGGAGCCCGATGATAACGGCAACTACTTCTACAAACCCGTTAAACTTGACGGTGTGAAGGTACCTGCCCATATGATTTTCTCGACCGTAACTTTCATGCTTCCCGCAGCCAACGGCATCGCCGCTCAGGCCGAAGACGTACTCTCTGGCAATAATATGATGCTTGACCTCACCGGTGACACCCCCGTTCTGACCGATAACTTCAACTTCAAGAGCGATGTATCAAGCGTAGAAGCTATCGAAGCCACCGCGGCTGAAGCCACCATTGAATACTACAACCTGCAAGGCATGCGTGTAGACAGTGCTCTCACTCCCGGCCTTTACATCCGCCGTCAGGGCACCACCACCACCAAAGTGCTCGTAAAATAATCCAAACGTCCAATAGATATACAATAGACCTCAAGGCTGCCTTTCTTATGCGGAGGCAGCCTTGTTAAAAAAACATATGAAAAAAGTTTTAACTGTTCTCGCATTGTCATGTATAGCTCATGGTAGTGCCATGGCCGAAGGTTGGCCAGCTGAATACGGCGGAGTAATGCTCCAGGGATTCTATTGGGATTCATACAGCGACAGCCGATGGACCAATCTCACGTCTCAAGCCGATGAACTGAGCGCCTATTTCGATCTGATATGGGTACCCAACAGCGCGAAGTCAGCCGGCAGCCCTACAATGGGTTATATGCCCATATACTGGTTCACCAATCATAATTCATCGTTCGGTTCAGCTACTGAACTAAGCACCATGATCAAGGCTTTCAAAAGCCGCGGTACGGGTATTATAGCAGATGTTGTGGTAAACCACAGAGTAGGCGTAAATGGGTGGTATGACTTTCCTGATGAAAAATGGAACGGAGTGACCTACCATATAGGGCTTGAAGGCATATGCAGCAACGACGAGATGGCAAACACCTCCGGTCAGCCCAAACCGACCGGAGCCCGTGACACCGGAGAAAACTTTGACGGAGCCCGAGACCTTGACCACACGAATGCCAACGTGCAGAATGCGGTGAAAAATTACTGTAAGTTCCTGATTGACGAGTTAGGTTACGAAGGTTTCCGCTATGATATGGTCAAGGGATACAGTGGTCAATATACCAAACTGTATAACCAATACAGCAAGCCACGGTTCAGTGTAGGCGAATACTTCGACGGCAGCTACGACGCATGCGCCGCATGGATCGAGTCCACCGGGCGTGAAAGCGCGGTATTTGACTTCCCTGCGAAATTCGCCATAAATTCGGCATTCTCAAGCGGTGACATGTCGCAACTTGTATGGAAAGCCAATTATGTGACTCCGCAACCGGCCGGCCTTATCCATTATGGCTATCCTCAGTATGCCGTGACATTCATTGACAACCACGACACTGCACGCGACCATAACAAGTTCAATGGCAATGTAGTGGCCGCCAATGCATTCATATTGCTCTCGCCCGGCACACCATGCGTGTTCCTTAGCCACTGGAAAGAACACAAGGCAGAGATCAAGAAGCTTATCGCAATACGCAAGGGTGCCGGTATAACCAATACCAGCGCCGTTAAAGTACTCACCACCAACAGCGGTTGCTATATGGCCGAGATCACCGGCAGCAAAGGTGCAGTAGTGGTCAAGATAGGTAACGGGATGGAATCCCCCGCCGGTTACAGCAATAGCGACATCAAGACTTCTGGCACAGGCTACTGTGTATGGTCAAAGATAAACATGCCACTCGACCTTGGCAACGTAGGTTCGGGCGGTGACACCCCCATCACAGTGGAAATGCCTTCAAAAATGTATCTGATGGGACATCTTCCCCAGGGTGCATGGGCAACGAATGTGGGCGTGGAACTGAAACGTGAAGATAATTCATTCGTGGCATCCAATGTCACCATATCCGAATCTTCAGATGTACCTGGCTATGGTTTCTTCTCATTTGTGACTGCATTGGGATCAACCGGTTCCACAAGTGAGTGGGATGCGGTGGTGAATGCATCGGATCGCTACGGTGCATCATCGAAAGATCTGCGTATCATTCCTGGACAGAAAGTTGAGGTGCGCCAGTTCATTGCCAATGTCGATGCCTCCATGGCATATTCATGGGCGATTGCCCCCGGCACATATGACGTAGAAGTAAATTTCGAGAACAAGACCTTGTGCATGACAAAATCTGAACAGAGTGTAGATGAGATCCCGGAAGTCGACAATGACACACCGGTGCATTACTACAACCTGCAGGGCGTGGAAGTGAGTACACCGCTCGCTCCTGGCCTTTATATCCGGCTCTGTGGCACTGCAACCACGAAAGTGATTGTAAGATAATCCATACAAACCATAAGTAATGAAAAAAGCCCCGCTTCGGGGCTTTTTTCATTACTTATGGTTATTGCAGATGTGTTAACCTTTTCATTACAGATTTTTTGCGTAACTTTGTAAGTTATGAATGAAAAGAATATTGTAATCAAAGGGGCACGTGTCAATAACCTCAAGAATATTGACCTGACACTGCCACGCGGCAAATTCATCGTTTTCTCGGGGCTGTCAGGCTCCGGAAAGTCATCGCTTGCCTTTGACACATTATATGCCGAAGGGCGGCGCCGGTACGTCGAGAGCCTTTCGGCTTACGCCCGTCAGTTTCTCGGCAAAATGACCAAGCCTGAATGCGATTTCATACGCGGGCTTCCCCCAGCTGTAGCCATAGAGCAAAAGGTCAATACCCGTAATCCGCGATCAACTGTAGGCACATCTACTGAAATATATGATTACATGCGTCTTTTATTCGCACGTGTCGGCACAACTATCTCACCCGTCAGCGGCCGGGAAGTCAAAAAGCACACCATTGAAGATGTTGTGGCAACCGCTATGACTCTTGATGAAGGCACGCGCATTGCTATCGTAGCACCGGTGGTTATACCGGAGGAGCGTAGTGCCGCACAACAGCTCGAGATATTGTCGAAAGAAGGATTCACCCGTGTGGTTATTGACGGCAGATTTATCGACATCAACGATGCCGCCGGCCAAATTTCCGCGTCGGCATCCACTATAGACGTGCTGATCGACCGCCTCGCGGTAGCGCATGAGGGCGACGAACTGTCGCGACTTGCAGAATCAGCAGAAACAGCATTCGAGGAGGGTTCTGACCGCGCATCGTTGCTTGTCTTTCAAAATGGCCAGAATTTGAAGCGTATCGAGTTCTCGAAGCGTTTTGAGGCTGACGGAATGACATTTGCCGAACCGTCAGACCAAATGTTCAATTTTAACAATCCTTACGGAGCCTGCCCCGTGTGCGAGGGTTTCGGCAAGGCAATGGGCATTGATGAGAGTCTTGTAGTACCCAACTCGGAACTGTCGGTATACGACGATGCCGTGGCACCCTGGCGCGGCCCCACAATGAGCGAGTGGAAACGCGATTTTGTATCCAAGGCAAAGGAACTCAATTTCCCTATCCACAGGCCATATTACAAACTGACTGAAGACGAGAAAGAAACATTGTGGCGCGGAAGCGGCAGGTGGGAAGGCATCGATGGATTCTTCAGATGGATGGAGAGCCAACGCCATAAGATACAATACCGGGTGATGTACGCCCGTTTCCGTGCCAAGACCACTTGTCCGGAATGCCACGGCGCACGCCTGCGCAAAGACGCGATGTATGTGCAAGTGGGCGGCATGACGATCGCACGACTGGTGACCATGCCTGTGGAACGGCTACGTGAATGGTTTGCTTCCCTGGAACTTGAACCAGGACAGGCCAAAATCGCCTCGCGATTGCTGACCGAAATAAACAACCGGCTTAGTTATCTGGTTGAGGTCGGATTGGGTTATCTCACTCTTGACCGTCTGAGCAACAGCCTGTCGGGCGGTGAAAGTCAACGCATCAATCTCGCAACATCACTCGGCAGCTCACTGGTAGGGTCACTGTACATACTTGACGAGCCTTCGATAGGCTTGCATCCCCGCGATACCGACAGGCTTGTCGGAGTCTTGCGCAAGCTGCAGAAACTCGGCAACACCGTGGTTGTTGTGGAGCATGATGAGGAAATAATGCGGTCGGCCGACATGTTGGTTGACGTAGGACCTGATGCAGGGCGCCTCGGTGGAGAAATCGTATACGCCGGGACTCTTGATAAATTACCGGAGGCCAAGCGATCATACACCGCCCGCTACCTTACCGGGGAGATGTCAATTCCGGTACCCGGCAGTCGCAGGCCGTGGAAGGATTATATAGAAATCACCCATGCCACCGAGCATAATCTGAAAGACGTGACAGCAAAATTCCCTCTTGGCGTGCTCACAGTAGTGACCGGGGTAAGCGGATCTGGGAAATCGACTTTGGTTGGCAATATCCTTTACCGATCACTGTCGCGCCATCTTGGATTGCCCTGCGATGTTCCCGGTAGCCATGGAACACTTGGAGGAGCAACCGAGCGAATAGGCAATGTTGTGTTTGTTGATCAAAACCCTATCGGCAAATCATCACGTTCCAATCCTGCCACATATCTTAAAGCATATGACGGCATACGGGATCTCATGTCTCAGCGACAGAGCGCGCGCCAACTTGGCCTGAGTGCCGGCTATTTCTCGTTCAATACAGACGGTGGCCGGTGTGAGGAGTGCAAGGGTGAAGGTTTCATAACCATTCCCATGCAGTTTCTGGCAGATGTCACAATCCCTTGCGAAGCATGCGGCGGCAAACGTTTCAAGCGCGAGGTTCTCGAGGTGAAATACCGGAACAAGGCCATTGACGAAATTCTTGATTTAACCGTGACCGAGGCTATTGAATTTTTCGGAGCCGGATCATCCACCACCGAGAGATACATTGTAAAACGTCTTCAACCTCTATTCGATGTTGGACTCGGTTACATAAAATTAGGACAACCTTCATCAACTCTTTCGGGTGGAGAGAACCAAAGAGTAAAGCTGGCCTCATTCCTTGCAGACGACTACAAGCAACCCACCCTTTTCATATTCGATGAACCTACCACCGGTCTTCATTTCCATGACACCGGAGTTCTGCTCGATTCCTTCAACCGTCTTATCGCCAAGGGACACACAATTGTAATCATAGAGCATAACCTTGACATGATAAAGTGTGCCGACCATGTGATAGATCTCGGCCCGGAAGGGGGAGAAGGAGGCGGCATGATTGTCGCCACCGGCACCCCGGAGCAGATTGTATCCTGCAACGGGAGCATCACAGGACAATACCTGAAGGATAAACTATAATCAAACTTATCATATACGAGGCCTGACAATCTTAAACGCAAAACAAGGCCGCTGCGGAAGTCGCAGCGGCCTTGTTGCATGTTATAGAGTGGAGATTATTTCACATAGATCTTCGAGGCATGTGTGCCTTGTACACGGATGTAGAGACCGGGGGTGAGGTTACCCTGAACACGACGACCGTTGATGTCGTAATAAACCACAGGGGCGTCAGCCTCGGTTTCAACTTTCACACTCTCAACGCCTGCTTTCTCAGATGTAGCGAAGCGGGAAAGTTTGTTGTCGCGGAGGACCATGATATTGAAATCAGCGCCTGTCACATTCTCATCACCATCTTTATAAACCACGGGATAGCCGGTGGTGAGAGTGCGGTCGGCAGTGCCGGTAAAGTCAGCGCCTGAGATTTCGATAGGCACGATTGTTGAGAGGCCACGTGTGATGTTGTAGAACTTGAGGCCGTCTGCAGCACACATTGTCATGGCAATATCCTTACCGAACTTGAAGAAGCCGGCGCTGCGTGTGTCGTAACCTACTGTCTTCTGGCTGTTATTATAAGCAGGAGCAGTCTCGTGGTTGAAATCGTAGTCACGGATGCCGTTTGCAACAGCGTCGCCGATCACATAGAACTGGTGACGGTTGATGGGCGAAAGCACGAGCTGATAGTCGTCGTTGTTGAAATCCTTACGTGAGATACCGGAGATAGAGTTAATATAGAAATCACCCAGAGGAGAATCACTCTTGACGATCTCGCCATCGATAACCTCGGCAGAAGCAGTGCGGAGCATTACGTTGGTTGCGCTGTTGACTGCGGAGAAGAGGAGCTCACCTTCCTCAAGATTTCCACGGAATACGAATGACTCGCCTACATAAGCGCGATACCAACCGCCTGAGCTCTGTGTAACAATCCAACGGATTGGATCGCCTGTGGGAAGACCAGCCTCGTCATTTTCCCAACGGTAGAAGATAATCTCACCACGCACTTCACCCTTCTCCACTCGACGGTCATCGTACTGGTTCTTGCCTGATGAGCAAGCGAGGAGCACGCCTGAGCCAGTAACCTGAATATCGGAGAAGTCGATGTAACCGTTTGCAGCTTCCATACCTTCGGCAACCACGGGATTGATCTTACGCAGGAGCTCGCCGGTGTGAGGGTCGATAACAAGGATTGAGGCAATTGCTTTTCCTTCATTCATGTAGTGACCGAGGATGTAGAGGTGACCCTTGTTCCAGATCATACGCTTGGAAGTATAGCCATCGAACTGGGGAATTACCTGATCAACATAAGCGGGCACGAGATCATAACTTGCTTCAAGACCCATAGACTCGGGCACGGGGTTCTCATAGTTCATTTCCTCGCCGGGACGACCATAGTAGCCGGCATCGGTGAGATAAATCTTGGGATAGCTTGTATCGCCGGCAACGACTTCAACGTCGATGGGATCAGCCTCAAGATAGTCGGGACTTTCGAAAGTCACCTGATAGGTGCCCGGCTCAAGACCGATGAAAACGAATGCACCATTATAATAATTGTCGGTAGTGTATTCTTTTATCTTCTGGCCGTCTTTCCAAAGATATACCTTACAGTTGTTGATTGGCTTGAGTACGTCGTCAGAACCGGCGCGTGCGATCCACTGAGGCATTGCGCTGGTGAAGCTCTGATGGGCGTCACGCACTATACCGTAGATCTCACCGGTTTCATCGCGTTTTTCAAGTTCAAACCATTCACCAACGCCACGGGCATACAGGTATCCTTCGATAAGGTCGACATCGAAGTTCATGGCGCGGTGAGTCGAGGGGGTATAGGTGTGGAAGAAACCTTCCACAAGGTAACCGGGTGTGCCGTGTTTGAGCACGCCGAGGTAGCCGTAGTATCCAAGGCTGTTGTATGAACCTTTGCCATGGCCCATAAAGTCGGTTTCACCGTTAATATATGTATGGTCTTCTGACCACTGGGCATGAGCGTTGGCGAAAGAGAACTTCGATGTGGTCTCACAAATATCATATGAGCCTTCAACCGCCTCACCTTCGCGGCCATTATAACCACGATACATGAATAGGTGATAGTTCACACTGTTGTGAGGGGTTGTACCACCCGAACCGGCAGCATTTGAGTGTATGGAAATGAACATATCAAAGTCATTTTCCTCCACCTCATAGCAAATTTCGGTAAGGTTACGGTTATAGAGCATGTAGTTATCAGACGATGTCGTATTATTCGACTCGTACGGGCCGTTTTTCACACGGCTCATCACGAGGTTCTGTTCAAGGTCGCGGGCAGCACCGATTTGCCAACGCTCACCTGTCTGATTGAGCGTGCGATCGAAAGGAACCCCCATCTCTATCAGTTTCTCAAGAACGCCAAAACCCTTGATAAGGTCGGTATTTGACTCGAAGAAACCAAGGGTATCGGTGTTTGTTGACGAATAATATTCGTGGCCGATAACCTGAATGGGGCGGTCATTGCCGGTCCATGAACCATGGCCGGGGTTGATATATATACGCAGGTCTTCAGCTGTCTGAGCGGAAGCGGCGGTGCCCATAAGCACTAACGCCGAAGCTAAAACTTTAAAATTCATAGCGGTAGATGTTTATGGGTTATTTAAGATTGATAACGTAAAGATCGCCTTCAAATGTTGAGAATGTGATGGTCTTGCCATCGGCGCTAACAGATGGATTGAAGCCGTAGATGTCGGGAGAGGTGAGGGTCTGCACAGTGCCGTTAAGGTCAGCGGCAACAATAGCTGACGATATGAGTCTTGATCCATCGTCATAGTCCTGCATACCAACAAGAGTCTTGTTGTCAATCCAACGGGGAGCGTGGATATAACCTAATTCCTTTGATTCGGAACCATCAAGATTGCACACAAAGCAACCGCGGCCTGAAACGTAATAAACGATCTTTTTGCCATCGGGTGAGAGAGAAGGCCACAAGTAGCTACCTTTACCCTGAGGATCGAGATATACTGTTTCGCCGTTGGTATATGTAACCTCGAGGTGTCCACGATAGATTCCAACAACTGCAAACGGATCTACAGGCACGGCATCGCCTTTGATGCGACGGGTCTTGAAGCTGCCGTTATATTTGTAAGAAAGGTCTCCACGCGATGACACCGAGAACGGAGTGCTGCGACGGGCAGGCTGCGCGATGGTGCGTGTGAAACCTGAACCGAGTTCAAGGCTTTCCACCGAATAATAGCGGCGTTTGTCAGCGTGAGATACGGTCTTTTTGTAAACAATAGTGCTGCAATCAGGCGAGAATGCCAGATGAAGTGCTGATCCGTTATCAGTAACTGATGTAACGGCACCTGAGGCGAGGTCTACCCGGTCAAGACCGAGAGTGGATGAGTTAGAAACAATGGCGAAGGTGCCGTCGGGGCTGACACGCGGAATGTCCACCCTTAGATCTTTTTGCAAATTCACTTTGCGAATTGACTGCACCTCAACCACTTGGGCGCCTGCCGAAACAGATACGGCGCCCAATACCAATGCGAGTAAGGCTTTATTCATGGTAAGGGGTTAAAGAGTTAATAGGTTTTATAGAATAATAAATTTGGCTGTAAAGGTACGAATTTATTATAAATATGCAAAAAAATTTCGAGGAATTCACTATAAGATGACAATCAAAGTTTCCAATAAGAAGTGCAACGGCATTCTCCTCACTCCTCCTCAGGGTAA